>CAYUJV010000106.1:0-9172 GCA_964445085.1 uncultured Burkholderiales bacterium | reverse complement strand
GCATCGACAACAAGGACTGGAAACCCGAGCTCGACACCGATGTCGATGCCCTGGTGGCCGAGATCTATCAGCCGGTGAAGAACTTCCTGGAGCACAAGGACTACACCACCGCCATCGACGTGAACCCGCACTACATCACGCCGAAGATGCTGCAGTTCCGCCTGCAGAAGATCATGGACGAGTACGTGGCCGGCGTTGCGACCTACTACACCACCAACGAGCACATGCTGAAAGTGGCCCAGGAAAAGCTGGACATGCTGAAGGAAGACGCCCAGAAGATGCGTGCGAAGGACCTGCACGAGCTGCTGCGCGCCTGGGAGAACTACCACCGCATCCTGACCGCGGAAGCCCACCTGCAGCACATCCTGTTCCGTCAGGAGTCCCGTTACCCGGGCTTCTACTACCGCGCCGACAAGAACTTCATCGACGAGGAAAACTGGAAGTGCTTCGTGAACTCGATCTACGACAAGAACACCAAGAAGTGGACCTGCTTCAAGCGTAAGCACGTGGATCTGGTGGACAAGTCGAAGCTGTTCAAGGCGGCGGCCCACTAAGCTTCATCGAGGTGAGCTGTAAGAGCCGGGCGCCGCAAGGCGCCCGGTTTTCTTTCTGGGCCACCGAAAACACCATCCCCGGAAGGCTTATTGCAAGGCTTTCCAGCGATGTTGTTTAATGCAGAAACCTGTAGGAAAGAGGCGCATCATGGCAGAAGTCGATATCAAGGATTCCCCGTTTCCGGAAAGCCCGGTCATCCCCAACTTGCTCGAGCCGGATGCCGTCATCCAGTTCCGCTGCCACAAGGGCATCGCCTGCTTCAATGCCTGCTGCAAGAACATCGACATCTCGCTCACGCCCTATGACATCCTGCGCCTGAAAAAGCGCCTGGGCATGACGTCCGGTGAGTTCCTGAACGAATACACCGTCCCCTACGAGATGGAGAAGGATGGCATTGCCGGCGTCAAGCTCAAGCCAATTGAAGGCGGCACCGCCTGCCAGTTCATGACCGACGAGGGCTGCAGCGTGTACGAAGACCGCCCCACTGCCTGCCGCTACTACCCGGTGGGCCTCCTCTCCATCCGCCGCCAGGGCGAGAACTTCGACCGCGAAGCCTATGCCATCGTCAAGGAAGAGCACTGCCTCGGTCACTTCGAAGACCGCAAGCTCACCATCGCCGAATACCGCAAGGAACAGGGCGTGGACGAGTACGACGAAATCGGCCGCGGCTGGCGCCAGCTCATCCTCAAGAAGAAGTCCGCCGGCCCCACCGTGGGCAAGCCCTCCAAGCGCAGCCTGCAGATGTTCTTCATGACCTGCTACGACCTGGACCAGTTTCGCCAGTTCGCCACCTCCGAAAGTTTCAACGACCTGTACGAGGTGGAAGCGGAAACGCGCGAAAAGATCAAGACTGACGACATCGCGCTCATGCAGTTCGGCTTCCGGCTGCTGCGCCAGGTGATGTTCAACGAGATGACCATCCCCATCAGGGTCGATGCCATCGACAAGCGCCTCGCCCGCAAGCAGGAACGGGAAAAAGTGCTGGACGAGATCGCAGAAAAGGTGGGGCCGGTCGAAGGCACCAAGATCGAGGACATGGACGACAAGTACAAGCACGCTTCGGATTGAATGAAAATGCTGAACCACGCAGGGCGCGGAGTACACGGAGTAAAGCAAAACCATTTCTTGTTCGGGGTTAGGCTAGCAAATGAGCTCGTTTAAGAAATGAATTTCCCTCCGTGTCCTCCGCGTCCTCCGCGGTGAATCGCTTCAAATTGAAACCATGAACGCCCGCATCCTCGACACCGAAGCCAACTTCATCACCGCCGAGCCCTATTACGAGGCCACCGGCGACGAGATCGCCATTTTCGAGGCGGCCTACCGGAACAAGCTGCCGGTGCTGCTCAAGGGGCCGACCGGCTGCGGCAAGACGCGCTTCATGGAGTACATGGCCTGGCGTCTGAAGCGGCCGCTGATCACCGTCTCCTGCCACGACGATCTGACCGCGGCCGATCTCGTCGGCCGCTTCCTGGTCAAGGGTGGCGAGACCACCTGGGTCGACGGCCCCCTCACCCGCGCGGTGCGCGCCGGAGCCATCTGCTACCTGGACGAGATCGTCGAGGCGCGCAAGGACACCATGGTGGTGATCCATCCCCTCGCCGACGACCGCCGCAACCTGCCGGTGGAAAAGCTCGGCACGCTGATCGAAGCCGACGAGAATTTCTGCCTGGCCGTGTCCTACAACCCGGGCTACCAAAGCGTGCTCAAGGATTTGAAGCAGAGCACCCGCCAGCGCTTCGTGGCACTGGAATTCACCTATCCGGCGCCCGATCTCGAACGCAAGATCGTCGCATCCGAATCGAAAGTGGACGGCGACATGGCGGAGAAACTCGTCAAGTTCGCGCACATGACGCGCAACCTCAAGGGCAGTGGCCTGGAGGAAGGCGCCAGCACCCGCCTGCTGGTGCACGCCGGCAAGCTCATCGCTTCCGGCATCGCGCCCAACTCGGCCTGCCGCACCGCCATCGCCGAGGCCATCACCGACGACGAGGAAATGCTGGCGGCGGTGCAGGAGCTTTCGTCGTCCTTGTTCTGATTTTTCACCACAGAGACACAGAGGCACAGAGAAGCGCCCACCCCGAAGGCCCGATATGATTTTCTCTGTGTCTCTGTGGTGAGGCCGATGTCCAATCAAGCTAATCTCACCCTGAACGCCATCCTCCCCTCCCTGGAGAAATGGCTCGACGTCGAGTTCACCTTCTACAAGGTCGAAGACCTCGCCGCCGACATCGCGGCCCGTCCCCGCGCCGAGCAGGATTTTCTCCTCAACTGGACGCGCCGCATCGCCACCACCAACATCGAGATCGCCTATCAGTTCGCCCGCCGCGCGCCGGAACTGCTTGCGCGCATGGACTGGCGCATGATCGAGGCCTGGGCGCTGCACGCCATGGACAGCTACGACCGCACCGGCCTGCGCGCGGCGATCCTGGTGATCGAGGGCGTGGACAGCTTCGCCCAGCAGCGCCACGCCCACGTCGCCGGCGCCCTGTACGAGGACATCGACGGCATTCTGCTCACCTTCGCGCGCGGCCTGTCCGGGCGCAAGCTGAAGCTCGCCCAGGGCGACGCCGCCTACACCGACAGCGAGACGCTGTTCCTCCCCAACGTCATCGCCGAGATGGAAACCGCGGAGGACAACTTCCGCCTCGCCAAGGCCATGGTCGCCCTGCTCTGGGCACAGACCCGCTTCGGCAGTTTCCGCGTCGACCTGCAGCAGGCCCTGGCGGGCTACCCCGATCCGGCCCAGGCGCTGCGCGTGTTCGGCACCCTGGAAACGATGCGGCTCGAAGCGCAAATCGGCCGCGAGCTGCCGGGCCTGTACCGCGACATGCAGCGCCTCAAGTCCATGCTCGGTCAGGATGCGCTCCCGGAGCGCTGGCGCGCGTTTGCCAGCGAGCTGAGCGAGCCAGGGAGTAGTGTGGAGGACAGCCTGCGCCTGCTTGCGCGCGCCATCGACGAAGCCGATCCGCCGGTCTTCTGCTACCAGGGCGAACTGCGGCCCGATGCCGTGGCGCAGTGCATGGCGGCGCGCATCGAGCGCGAGAAGATGCTCCTGCGCGTCAAGCTCGCGCAATTGGCGGAAGAGCATGCGCACGATGAACAGGACACGGCTGCCGACCGCACCGATGCAGCGCCCGCCAAATTCGAGCTGGAGCAGAAGGAAGATCAGGCCTCCGGCGCCACATCCATGGAACTCACCCTCGACGGCGCGCCGATCGCGCCGCCGGAAGACGTGAAGGCGCTGCTCACTTCCATCCAGCTCGACCTCGGCCAGATTCCGGACGAATACCTCACCGCTGCCGGCCCCGGGGAATACGACCCGAGTCTGTACGAAGAACAGGCGCACGACCCGAACGACGTGTGGCAAGGCACCTACCACGAAATCGGCGCCGAGCTCTACGACGAATGGGATTTCGGCCGCCAGCACTACCGCAAGAACTGGTGCGTGATGCGAGAGAAGGACGTCGCGCCGGTCTACGACGGCTTCGTGAAAGACACGCTGGATCGCTACAGCGGCCTGGTCAAGCACCTGCGCCGCAGCTTCGAAGCCATGCGCGACGAGAACAAGCTGTTCAAGCGCCAGCCCTACGGCGACGAGGTGGACATCGACGCCCTGGTGGAAGCCCTGGCCGATGCCAGCGACGGCCGCGAGATGTCCGATCGCCTGTTCACGCGCATGCATCGCGCCGAGCGCAACATCGCCGTCATGTTCATGGTCGACATGAGCGGCAGCACGCGCGGCTGGATCAACGACGCCGAGCGCGAATCGCTGCTCCTGCTGTGCGAGGCGCTGGAAACCCTGGGCGACCGCTACGCCATCTACGGTTTCTCCGGCCAGACCAGGAAGCGCTGCGAGCTGTACAAGATCAAGGAAATCGACGAACCCTACAACGATCTGGTGAAGGCCCGCATCAGCGGCATCCGCCCCCAGGACTACACGCGCATGGGCTTTGCCATCCGCCATCTGAGCCGGCTGCTGACCGAGGTCGAGGCGCGCACCAAGCTGCTCATCACCATATCCGACGGCAAGCCCGACGATTATTTCGACATCTACCGCGGCCAGTACGGCATCGAGGACACGCGCCAGGCGCTGATCGAGGCCAAGCGCGCCGGCATTCATTCGTTCTGCATCACCATCGACAAGGAAGCGCGCGACTACCTGCCCCACATGTACGGCGCCGCGCACTACGCCATCATCGACGACGTGCGCCGGCTGCCGCTGAAGGTGGCGGATATCTACCGGCGCCTGACCACCTAGCCCCGACGATCCGCCCCGCACCGCCTCTTCGGCAGCCGCCGAATTGTTGGTAGCATGGCGGCTAGCGGAGCCTGCATGCCCAACCACAAGATCAACATCCACGACATCCTCGCCAATCTGCCCCTGTTCCGGCAACTCGGGCCGGAGGACATCGCCCTGCTCGCCCGCGGCTGCCACGAACTGCGCCCGCAGCGCGGCGAAATCGTGTTCCAGAAGGGTGATCCCTCCAACGGCTTCTACGTCGTGGCCCATGGCCAGATCAAGCTGGCCTTTCCCTCCGCCCACGGCGCGGAAAAGGTGGTGGAGATCATCGGCCCCGGACAAAGCTTTGGCGAAGCCGTCATGTTCATGGAGAAGCCCTATCCGGTGTTCGCCCAGGCGCTGGCGGACAGCCTGCTGCTGCACATCTCGAAGCAGGCCCTGTTCGACGCGATCGAGCGTGACAGCGCCTTCGCGCGCAAGATGCTGGCCGGCCTGAGCATTCGTCTGCACGGGCTGATCCAGGACGTGGAAGCCTACACCTCCCTCTCCGGCGCGCAGCGCTTGATCGGTTACCTGCTGCAACAGGAAAGCGGAGGCCATGGCGCCCTGGAGGTGGAATTGCCCGCCAGCAAGCAAGTCATCGCCTCGCGGCTGAATCTCACGCCCGAGACGTTTTCGCGCATCTTGCACCATCTCACCGAAGCCGGACTGATCCGGGTCGATGGTCGGCACATCGTGATCCCGGACGTCGAGGCCCTGCGTCGCTACGAGCGCTGATTCTTGACCTCGGTCAAGGCGGGGCGGCGGCGGCAGCCGCAGAATGCCCCCATCGATGTCACGTCATGGAGCGCACCATGGATGCGATCACCAACCATCTGCTCCCCGATCACCGTCGCTGCGACGATCTTTTCTACCAGGCCGAGGCCGCCGCGCTGCGGAATGACTGGGACACCGCCGCGGACCAGCTCACGCAATTCCTCGCCGCCATGGATCACCATTTCGCGATGGAGGAGGACGTCCTGTTTCCCGCGTTCGAGCAGCGCAGCGGCAATTCGGCCGGGCCGCCGCGCATCATGCGCCTGGAGCACGGCCAGATGCGCGAGCTGTTCGAAAGCCTGCGCCAGGCCCTGGCGGCGCACGATCTCAAGGCCTATGCCGGAGCCTCGGAGACGCTGCTGGTGCTGATGCAGCAGCACAATCTGAAAGAGGAACAGATGCTCTACCGCATGTGCGACCACATGCTGGGAGCGGAAAGCGCGCAGCTGATCGAACGCATGAACCAAATCGGTCGCTAGCGTCATGACCGCCCCCGAACGCGTCCCGGACCGGATTCTCGACGCCCGCGACATGGAGCCGCCGGAACCCATGGAGCGCACGCTCGAAGCGCTCGACGCTCTGCTCCCGGGGCAGCGCCTGCGCCTGCTGCTGCCGCGGGAACCCTACCCGCTGTACGGCATTCTCAATCGCAACGGCTATCGCCACCGGACGGAGCCGCAGCCCGACGGCCATTTTGCGATCCTGATCTGGCGCTGACATGGCCCTGGCGGAACTGTCGCTGGAGCAGGCGCCGCCGATCTCCGTCCCCCTCCGCTTCTTTCTGACGGCGCCCCTGTTCGCCCTGCTGGCCGCCGGCGTGCTGGGCCTCGCCGGGCCGGAGGCCTTCCTCTCGCGCTGGACGCCGGCCACGCTCGCCGCCACCCACCTGCTGACGCTCGGCTTCCTCGCCATGTGCATGATCGGGGCGCTCACCCAGATGCTGCCGGTGCTGGCGGGCGCCATCCTTGGCCAGCCGCGCGCCATGGCCTGGCTCACCCACCTGCCCCTCACCCTGGGCACGCTGCTGCTGGCCGGCGGCCTGCTGTTCGGTGTCCGGCCCGCCCTGCTGGCCGCCCTGCCCCTGCTCGCATGGGCCCTGCTCGGTTTTGCGGCGACCGCGGGCCTCGCCCTGCGCCACAGCCTCGCCGGCAGCCCGACGACTGCCGCGATGAAGCTCGCCCTGGTCGCGCTTGCCGTCACCGCGCTGCTTGGCGTGCTGCTGGGCCTCGTCCTCAGCGGCCGGGTTACGCTGTCCCTGCCGCGCGTGACCGACCTGCATGCGGCGTGGGGCCTGCTTGGCTGGATCGGATTGCTGACCTTCGGCGTCGCCTTTCAGGTGGTCCCCATGTTCCAGCTGACCCAGGCCTATCCATCCGCGCTGCATCGGCTGCTGGCGCCCGTGCTCGTGGCAGCGCTGCTCGCGTGGTCGGGCGGGCACTGGTTCGGGCTCGAATCACTGCGCTGGGGCGGCCTGCTCGGGCTGGCGGGGGCATTCGCGGCCTTCGCCGCCATGACGCTGCGCCTGCAACACCAGCGCCGCCGGCGCGTCGCGGACGTGACCCTGCGCTTCTGGCGGCTCGCCATGCTCAGCATGATCGGCGCCATCGCGCTGTGGGGATTGGCGCAGGTGGCGCCGGATGCGGCCGCGGCGCCATCCTATCCGCTGGCGCTGGGCGTGCTGTGGATCGTCGGCTTCGCCCTCTCCGCCGTAAGCGGCATGCTCTACAAGATCGTGCCGTTTCTGGTGTGGCTGCACCTGCGAAGCACGCGGCCGCCCCGCGGCACCGTGCCGAACATGAAAGAGATCATCCCGGATGCCGCCGCGCGTGCCCAGGCATGGCTCCACGAGGCGGGGCTCCTGCTGTTGCTGCTTGCCACGCTGCAACCTGCCTGGTTTATCCATGCCGCGGCCGCGGCGAACGCCCTGGCGGCCCTGCTGCTGGCCAGGAACCTGTGGGGCGCGTGGCGGACCTACCTGCGCTTCGCCGCCTGAACCGCCGTCCGCTCCGCTGCGCCTCAGCGGCGCACGCCGCGGCGCTCGGCCATGGCCCGGCCCAGCGCTTCATGCTGCTCCGCTGACAGAATCCGCTCGGCGAGCGGAAAGATGCGCGCATTCTCGGTCTGAATGTGGCTGCGGTAGGCAGCGGCAAAGTCGGCGACTGCCTGCGGTGAGAGCGCAGCCTCCTCTCCCCGCGCGATGCGTTCGAGCGTGGCGCGCAAGTCGAGCCAGGCGCGCTCCATCGCCTCGTGCTCACCGAGCAGCGCCGCCACCAGGGCGCGCACTTCCCCCGTCTGTTCCCCGTCCGTGCTCGCGAGCAGGACCGGAAACAGGTTTTCCTCCTCGTCGGCATGGTGGTGCCTGCCGGCGATGTCGAAGTAGCGCAGCACGGCGGCGGCGGCCTGCTGCGCCTGGTCGTCGAGCCCGGTGTGCGCCAGGTGCGCCTGCAATTTCCCGAGCGTGTCGCACTGTGCCGCGATGCGCTCATGACAGGCCCGCAGCATCTCCAGCGGCTCATCGAAGCCCGGGGCTGCGCCGGCGCCGAAGGAGCCGGGTTCCTTGATCTTCATCTGCTTGTCGCCTCCGTTCCAAATGCTTGCAGTGGCCATCGCCACTCCCCCGGTCCGCGACGTCGTGCCGAACCGGAATGCCACGCAGCAGTATACGGGAGGAGAGGCCGGGTTGACCTGCATCAAGGCCGGCCCGCGCGCCTGCCTGGACAATGGAGCATGGACAAGCAGGCTGGCCGGCGCACCCTCCTCTTGCCGCCGGCATTCCGCAGGTTGAGCCATGACATTGCATTTGTTCTGCCGTGAACTATTCTGGTGCAAGGCCCGCCGTTGTGCGCGGGCGCGCCCTGCCGGGCCGCCGGAGTGCGGCCCGCTGTGCCACGGCGCGCCGGCTGCCATGCTGCACTGCGACGCCATAACCACAATAATCAGGCTGGAGACGCCCATCAAACGCGCATGCCTGCGTCTCTTCGGGGAGACCATTCTTTTCCTGTTTCTGCTCTTCGGCGGGGCATCCTGGGCGCGCGCCGACATCGCCGCCAGCTATCCCCAGGTGCGCGCCCTGTTCCCCACCGCCGACCGCTTCGGCGAGCCCGAAGGCACTCCGCCCGCCGCGCCGGTCTATGCGGGCAATCAGCTCATCGGCTACGCCTTTCTCACCGCCGACATGGTGCGCATCCCGGCCTATTCCGGGCGGCCGATCAACGTACTGGTCGGCATCGACCTCGCCGGGCGCATCACCGGCGCCCGCATCGTTCAGCACGAGGAGCCAATCCTGGCGGCGGGGATCAGCGAGGAGCGGCTGGCGCAATACGTCGACCAGTACCGGGGCAAGCCCGCCGATGGCCGCATCGTCGTCGGCGGCCAGCGCCCGGGCTATGCCACGATCGACGCCATCTCCGGCGCCACGATCACGGTGATGGTGATCAATGCCACCATCACCCGTGCGGTGCGGATGGTGGCGGAGTCGCGCGGCATCCGCCCGCCCGAGGTCCCGGCCGCCTCTTCAGCCGCGTCGCCAGGCGCCTCTCCGGCCGCCTCTTTCGCCGCGAC
>CAYUJV010000105.1:0-9506 GCA_964445085.1 uncultured Burkholderiales bacterium | reverse complement strand
GGGCCGGGATAGACCCACCCGTACGCATGCCCGCCGATCTTCTGGTACACGGGGCAGTGGTTCATGCACGCGCCGCAGCGGATGCAGCGCAGCATCGGCTGCAGCCTGGTTCCGAGCAGCTTGCTGCGGCCATTGTCGAGCAGCACGATGTGGAAATGCTCCGGGCCGTCGCTGTCGCCCGCGCCCTTCACGCCGGTGAGCAGGGACACGTAGTTGGTGATGTCCTGGCCGGTGGCGGAGCGCGGCAGCAGGCGCAGCAGGGTCGCGGCATCCGCCAGCGTCGGCACCACCTTCTCGATGCCAGTGATGGCCACGTGCACCCGCGGCAGCGTGGTCGCCAGGCGGCCGTTGCCCTCGTTGGTGACGATGAGCACGGAGCCGGTCTCCGCGATGAGGAAGTTGCCGCCGGAGATGCCCAGGTCGGCGGAGACGAAATGGGGACGCAGGAATTCGCGCGCCTCGCGCGTCAATTCGGCGATGCCGGTCTGGCGCGGCCGCTGGTGGTGCTGCGCGAACAGGTCGGCGATCTCCTCCTTGGTCTTGTGCAGCACCGGCGCGACGATGTGCGAGGGCGGCTCGTCGGCCAGCTGCAGGATGTATTCGCCGAGGTCGGTCTCGACCACCTGCACCCCGGCGGCTTCAAGCGCGCCGTTGAGGGCGCACTCCTCGCTCACCATGGACTTGGACTTCACCGCCTTTTTCACCCCGTGGCTGCGCGCGATGTCGGCCACGATGCGCTGCACGTCCGCGGCATCCTCGGCCCAGTGCACGACGGCGCCGTGCCGGGCGGCCTCGCGCTCGAACTGCTCCAGCCACAGATCGAGATGGTCGAGCACGCGATCGCGGATGCCGGCGGCGTGGCTGCGCACGGCCTCGAAATCGTCGAGATTCTGCAGGGCCTGGGCGCGGCCGTGCACGAACTTGCTCTCGGTCTTGCGCAGCGCCTCGCGCAGGCGCGCATTGCCGAGCGCCTCGTGGGCATTGCGCACGAAGTGCATGGCCTTCACTTGCACGGCACGTCTCCGTCCCGGCCCGCCAGCACTTCCGCCACGTGCAGCACGCGCGTGGTCGCGTCGCCCATGCGCCGCAGCCGGCCTTCGATGTTGAGCAGACAGCCGAGGTCGCCGCCGGCGATGGCCTGCGCCCCGCTCACCTGGATGTTGCGGCACTTGTTGTCGGCGAGCTGGGTGGAGATCTCGCCGAACTTCACCGAGAAGGTGCCGCCGAAGCCGCAGCAGGTTTCGCAGCCGTCCATCTCCTGCAGCGTGACGCCGGGCATCGCCGCCAGCAGTGCGCGCGGCTGCGCCTTGACGCCGAGCTCGCGCAGGCCGGAGCAGGAGTCGTGGTAGGTGATGGTCCCCTGGTACGCGCCCGGCACTTGGCGCAGGCCGGCGACGTTGACCAGAAAATCCGTGAGCTCATGGGTGCAGGCGGCAAGGGCGCGCACCCGCCGGCCGTCCGGGGTGTCGGCATCGAACAGGTGCGGATAGTGAACGCGGATCATGCCGGCGCAGGAGCCGGACGGCGCCACCACGTAGTCGCAGCCGGCGAAGTCCGCGGCGCACTTGAGGGCCAGGGCGCGCGCGGCGTCGTTGTCGCCCGAGTTGTAGCCGGGCTGGCCGCAGCAGGTTTGCGCCGCCGGCACCACCACCTCGCAGCCGGCGGACTCCAGCAGCCGCAGCGCGGCAAAGCCCACCGAGGGGCGCATCAGATCGACGAGACAGGTGACGAACAGACCCACGCGCATGATGCAGCCTTGAAACACACGTTGCCAGCAGTGTAATCAAAATGGACTTGGCCGTCTCGCAATTTTGCAATACCATTTCGCCATGCGCAATTCCATGCAAACGCCATGACCGAGCGCGACGGCAAGTCCTCGATCCAGGTGATCGACCGGATGATGAAGCTGCTCGACGTGCTCGCTTCCCATCCGCAGCCGGTGAATCTGAAGCAGCTGGCGCATCTGACCGGCCTGCACCCGTCCAGCGCCCACCGCATCCTCAACGTGATGGTGGACAAGGGCTTGGTGGACAAGCAGGAGCCCGGCACCTACCGCCTCGGCCTCAAGCTGCTGCAGCTCGGCAACCTGGTCAAGGCGCGCCTGGACATCCGGCGCGAGGCCCTGCCCTACATGCAGCAGCTGCATCACGACCTGGGCGAGACGGTGAATCTGAGCCTGCGCCAGGGCGACGAGATGGTGTACGTCGAGCGCACCGCCAGCGGGCGGGCGATGATGCGGGTGGTGCAGGTGGTGGGCGCGCGCGCGCCGCTGCACATCACCGCGGTGGGCAAGATCTTCCTCGCCGACGCCGGCGATGAGGAAGCCAGGGACTACGCCCAGCGCACCGGCCTGCCCGCCTACACCAAGACCACGCTGGCAAGCGAAAAGGCCCTGCTCGAGGAACTCGCGAAGGTGCGCAAGAAGGGCATTGCCTTCGACAACGAGGAGGCCGAGAAAGGCGTGTCCTGCATCGGCGCCGGCATCCGCGACGCCGACGGCAGGCTCATCGCCGGCCTCTCCATCTCCGCCCCATCCGAGCGCTTCGACCGGAGCTGGGCGCAGAAGGTCAAGGAGACCGCCGACGCCATTTCCCACGCCCTCGGCTACCAGGGCAGCTAGGGAACCTCTGCAAAAGTACTGCGCAGCCCGTCTGGCCGCCTGCGATGCTCGCGGTACTCCCTTGTACAGGTGTGCTTCTCGGCGGCCAGCCGGGCTTGCTCGCGACCTTTTGCAGAAGTTCCCTGGGAGCAGCTGGCGGCGCTCCGCCGCGCGCTATTTGATCTCCAGCCGGCGCTCGCCCGCGCCGCGCTTCTTGGGCAGGGTTAGCTCCAGCACGCCATCGGCGTAGCGCGCCGTGGCGGCATTCTCGTCGATGTCGTGGGGCAGGGCAAAACTGCGGAAGAACAAGCCTTCGTGGCGTTCGCGGCAGAGCATGTGCTCGCCCTCGCGCGAGGCCCGCGGCTTCGCCTCGGCGCTGATCTCGATGTGGTTGCGGTCGATGCTGACGTGGATCTGCTCCTTCTTCACGCCCGGCAGCTCCGCGTCCACCACGTAGGCGTCGGGCGTCTCCAGCACGTCCAGATTCATGTGGCCCAGGGTGCGCTCCTCTTCCTCGCGCACGGCATACGGCGTCATCAGGCCGAACAAATCTCGGAACGGACTGATGTCGAAGGGGCTGGACAGGCGGACGGTTGCCATGGTGTTCTCCTTGCTCGGGGACGATGGAACTGACGG
This sequence comes from uncultured Burkholderiales bacterium, assembly GCA_964445085.1. Lineage (GTDB taxonomy): Bacteria > Pseudomonadota > Gammaproteobacteria > Burkholderiales > Thiobacteraceae > Thiobacter. The sequence goes on along the minus strand of CAYUJV010000105.1, from coordinate 6,271 downwards.
GAAGTTTCTATCAAAATAGACAGCGCACGCGGCGTTTACAAGACACGCCGCCGTCCACACCGGAGGTCAAACATGTTCGCTTCCAGCAAGATCGCGACCGCCCTGCTCGCCGCCGGGCTTGCCGTCGCTCCGCTCCTGGCCGCCCGTGCCGCCGATGTCATCCCAAGCAAGCGCATGTCCATGGAACTGGCGCGCGACCTCGCGCAGAAGGCGGTGCAGATCTGCCGCGAGCACGGCTACCAGGTCAGCGCCGTGGTGGTGGACCGCGACGGCACGACCCAGGTGGTGCTGCGCGACACCCTGGCGAGCCGCTTCACCATCGAACTCGCCACGCGCAAGGCCAACGCGGTGACCCTGTCGGGCACCAGCGGCTCCGAGTTCCGGCGCGCGCGCCAGGACATCCGCGACGAAATCAACAGCGTGCCGGAGCTGCTGATGCTGGAGGGCGCCGTGCCCATCCGCGCGGGCGGCGCGCTGCTGGGCGCGCTCGGCGTGTCCGGCGCGCCGGGGGGCGACAAGGACGAGGCCTGCGCGGCGCAGGCCGTGGACGCTCTGCAGGACCGGCTGGAATTCGCCGAGTAGGTGTGCGATGGAAGAATCCTTCTACCGCGACGCCGAGATCGCCCGCGAGCCGTGCACCCTGCCGGCCGCCACCTACAACCTCGCCCACACCCTGCTCGCCCAGAGCGGGCAGGGCTGCCTGTTCGTGCCGATCCGCAGCATGCAGTACCTGGCGGTGATCGACCACGAGGAGATCATCTTCGTCGACCGCGAGGGCGCGCGCATGATCGAACTCGCCTGGCAGCGCTTCAACCCCCAGGCGCGCAGCGCGCTGGACGAGCCGGTTCCCTACGAGCTGGTGTACTACATGGAAAAGGGGCGCGAGACCATGAAGCGGCTGCCGCGCGAGTTCTACGCCGCCCTCGGCCAGCTGGCGCAGAAGCGCAGCTTCGGCGGGCCGGCCAAGGTGCTGAAGCTGCGCCGGGACGGTTAAGCCGTCTCGCGCAGCTGCGCGAGACAGGTCTGGACGGCAGTGGAGAGGTTTTCCGGAAAGCGCGCGTCGCGCGGGATCATGTAGTCGGGGTCGGTGTCGCGGCGGAACAGCCGCTGCTTCTGCGATGAGAGCAGGATGGCCTTGATGTTCTGGTTGTTGCGGTTGGAGAGGCGCACCGCCGCCACCAGCGCCAGGCCGTTGAGCATCTTCACGTCCTGGCCGGTGATCAGGATGTGATAGCGTTCCTGCAGTAGGCGCTCCAGCGCGTGCACGCCGTTGTCCAGCACCGTGACGTGCAGCGGAAAGCCGCGCAGGATCTCGCAGCACAGCTTGACGTTCACCCTGGACGTTTCCACCATCATCAGGCTGTAGCGGTCCCGCAGCAGCGTGCCGCGCAGGCGGTCCAGTTGATCCTCGATGTCCTGGAAATGCTCGGCGCCGCGCGTCACCAGTTCCCGCGCCTGGCGCATGAGCTCCACATGGGCGAGAAACTGCTCCAGCACCTGGCGCGAGATCTGGTCCGGGGTGGCGCCGCTGGCGTTGAGGTATTCCTCGAGCTGGTGGCAGATCTTGGAGATGATCGGGATGCCATAGGTGCCGGCGCTGCCCTTGAGGGAATGCACGCGGCGGTAGCTCGACTCGAAGCCTTGCGCGAAGCGCGCGGCGTCCTCCAGCGCGAGCAGGTCGGCCTCGAGCTGGTCGAGCTTCTCGCCCAGCTCGGACACGTAGCTCGCCCGCAGATGCCGCAGCAGGGCCTGCACGTCGGTGGATGATCTCGGGGGTTCGCCAGCCATGGAAAGATTCTACTGCAGCCCGAAGGCCTTGGGGATGCCGCGCGTGGAGTTGACGGCCGCAAACAAAACGGCCCGCCGGAAGCGATCCGGCGGGCCGTTCGTTTCGGCTCGGCCGACGATCAGAACTTCACGTCTTCGACCGTGCCCCCGGCGGCCTGGACCAGCGCCTTGCGGATGGCTTCCGGCGACTTCATGATGTTCATGAAGCTGTTGGCGCCCATCATTGACAGGTCGGGGAAGCTGGCGGCGATGCGGAAGCGCGCATACAGGGCATAGGCCTTGTTGCCGGACACCAGGATCTCGTAGGGCAGGTGGGCAGCCGACTTCACGTCCTTGAAGTCGATCTCGCTCATGATGTACTTGTCGTCCATGTACTTGTCGGCATCGGTCTTGCCCTTCATGGCCACGCCGAACACCGTCTCCTGCTTGCCCGGGATGTCGATGCGGTAGACCTTGGTCACGCCGGCCACGCCCTTGGCGAGGTTGGCTTCCACCGTCTTCACCCCGTCCTCATGGCTCTTGTATTCGGCCAGCACGCTCGGCTCGTCGAAGTACTCCATGCCGAACATGTAGTGGTACTTGCGCAGCTTGGAAGCGGTCAGCCCCTTGGCGCCGAATTCCTCCACGCGGCCCAGCGCCTTTTCCAGGGCGGCGGAAACGTTCTTCAGGTCGCCCTTCATGCGATAGGCGGCGGCCCAGTACGGGGGATTGGTGTAGGACACCTGCACGTCGTTGCCGGCCTTCACCACCGCCACGCGCATGGCGGCGCCGAAGCCGCCATGCTCGCTTTGCGCCGCGGTGCGCTTGAGCTCGTCATTGGTGACCGCGATGATGGTCGTGTTGGCATAGGGGCTGTAGGAGCCCACCACCTGGAAGCCGTTGGCGGTCAGGGCGGCCTTGGTCGCCTCGACCTTTTCCGCCAAGTCACCGGGGCCCTTCGAGCCGAGCACGAAGGGCTTGAGCAGGTCGTCGGCATGCACCGCCGTGCTCAGGAAGGCAAAACAGAAAACAGCAAACCACCTTGCGATTATTTTCATCTCCAGTCTCCTCAATGATTCTGCGCCGCCGTGCGGGTGCCACGGACGACGCGGTTATTGTTGAACACCCGCGTGTATTTTAGTCTAAAAATACCAGCATGAGATCAAACAAAAAAGGCTGGAAGTCGCAATTCGACTTCCAGCCTTTTGAGCTGTCAGCGTGGGCCGCTAGCTTAGAACTTCATGCCGTAGGCGACGCCGAAGGAGTCTTCGTACATCGTGTTGCTGAAGCCGGCACTGCCACCCGTACCATTGACCGTTTGCTTGAACGCGTGCATGTAAGCGAACGACAGTTCGCCGCTGTTCTGCAGTTTATACGTCGCACCCAAGGTCAGGTGATCCGTCACAACGGCCGGCGCCAAGGTGTTGAAGAACGTCTCGGTGCTGGCATAGGGTTTGTCCGTCACACTATAGCCAGCGCGCAGGGTGAGGTTCTGGCTCCAGTCGTAGGACACACCGAGTTTGTAAACGGTGGTGTCTTCCCAGCCAAACCCGGGACCGTTATTGTCCCCCAAACGGCAGCTCACACCGAAGCAGTTACCAACACCGCCGCCCTTGTTCGCGATGGCGGCAATGTCACCATAATTAATGACCATTACGTCGCCAGCAATCGTCAGAGCGGGTGTCGCTTTCCAAGCAAAGCCAACACCATAGTTCGCCGGAATATCAAAATCACCCTGCTCTGCAAAGAGGCCCTTGTATTTATCAAACTTCTGCATGTACGTCTGAGTCTGATATGTAGCGGCCAACGTCACTGTCGGAGTGATCTGACCAGTCCAACCGATGCGTGCACCGTAGCCCCAAGCACTGTCATAGCCATTGTTGGTCACGCTCCCTGGTGCAGAGGACGGAGCACCATCAAAATTCTGCAACCCGTATGCCTTGAACCGCTGGTAGGCCACGTTCAGCGAAATGCCAATCGAATGCTGCTGGTTCAGCTTCATGGAAAAAGTCGGGGAGATGAACAACTGCATCAGGTCTACGCCTAAGCTGCCCGTCCCGAAAATCGTTCCACCGGTCCGGGTGTTCAGATCAGCGTAGTCGGTGTTCATCCCACCGTTACCGTATACGGACACCCCAAACGACATGTTCGGGTTGAGCATCTGGTTGTACCCAAACTCGGGGATAAAGAAGTTCTCCGTATCATTCCCATCAAAGGTACCAGCGCCGGTGATGGTGGTTTCACGCTGCGGCCGGAAGTAATCCAGACCCACATCCCAACGATTGCCAACCAGCACCATGTTCGCCGGGTTGGTGGCGGCGGCCAGCGCGTCCTGGCCGTAGGCGATGCCCACGCCGGCCATGCCTTTGGCCTTAATGCCATAGCCGTGAGAGAAGTAACCATTGGTCGCGAAGGCGGGAGCCATCACACCAGCCAGCGCGAGAGCGCCTACGAGAGCACGAAGCTTCATTATTTGCATCCTCCAGTGGAGCGGTTTTGATTGCGGATCACGAGCAGAAATGCCTGTCGTTGGGCTGATCATACCGGACAGGTCGTGAGCGGCAAATTCTTTTGGTACATCTATACCACACTTGTGTTGCGATTGTTGCATTTCTGCAACATTGTCGGCTTATATTTTGATATTGGCCAGTTGTGCGCGCACCAGGGCGAGATCACTGGCCTCGAGCGCAAACGGGTAGGACAGAATATCGGACGGGCTGGAATCCCCATAGGGCCGGTTGCAGGCCGAGACGTCGTCTTCCCTGCCCGGGCAGCCGGAGGTCTGGAACGGCTTGCCGGATTGGATCAGTCGGTCGAGCTCGGTACGAGCCAGGCCGAAGTCGACGACCCGTCCCGCCGCGTCGAAACCCATGTGCTGCACGCGACCGCCGGCGTAGTCGATGAGGTAGCGCGCGAGCTGCACCCGCCGCCACTGGCCGCGGTCGCAGGCCGGCCAGTCCTCCATCATCGAGCCGCGCTCGGGGAAGAAGGCGAACATGTGGTTGTGGCCGCCCAAATCGCGGATGCGCTGGCAGACTTCGAGAATCTCGCGCTCGGTCTCGCCCATGCCGCAGATGAGGTGGGCGCCGAATTTCTCCGGGCCGAAGATTTCCGCCGCCCATTCGATGGCCTGCCAGTATTTTTCCCAGCGGTGGGGGCTGTCCACCGCCCTGCCCCGGGTGCGCTCGAAGATTTCCGGCGTGACCGCATCCAGCGCCACGGTGAAAATCTCCGCCCCGAGACGCTTCAGCTCGACCAGGTCCTCCCTGGACATGGTGGTCGGATTGGACAGGATGGAAACGGGGATGTGCGGCAGCTCGCGCACCCACTGCTCCAGCAGCACGCGCGTGTCGGCATCCGAATTCGGATGGGTGATCATGGAAATGCACATGCGCTGGAAGCAGCCGCGGTCGCCGCCCGCCTTCACCCGCGCGATCACTTCGTCGTAGCGCGCGGTGGGCCAGTCGACGCGGATGAAATTGCGGTCGGCGTAGTCGCGTGCTTCCTCGCGATGGCGTGCGAGGCCGCAGTAGGAACAATTCGCGCGGCAGCCTTCCGGGTAGGTCACCAGCAGATTAAGGCAATGGGTGCAGTCGGTGCGGTACATGCGGCCGGGAATCAGGCCCAGCGTGATCGCCGCCGCCGTGCTCATCTGCACGTACTCGGGCGAGCGCATCTCGGGAGTTTTAATGCGGTAGTCGGGTCGATAAAAGCGGATGGGCTGCGCCCCTTCTTCCATCACGGCACTCATTGCGTCGATCCTTCGTGCAGGGTCTCAAAGTATTCCGGGAAGGCGATCCACGCCTTGCGGTAGGCGCCATCGTCGCCAGCAGGGTCGCGTTCCCGCCGCCGGCGCAGGAGCGCGCGTCGCCGCTCCAGCGCCCGCCGCAGCGCGGGCTCGAATTGCTCGCGCAGCTCGGCCTCGAACTCGGCCAGCGCATCGGGCTTTCCCTGCGCCAGCCAGCGCACCGCCGCCTCACCCGCCAGCTCGCCCGAGACCACGGCCGCCGCGATGCCGGCGCCGGTGATGGGGTGCGTCAGCCCCGCCGCATCGCCCACGAACAGCGTCGCGCCGACGGCCAGTCGCGCACGCAGCCCGCCCACCGGAATCGCGCCGCCGGTGCGGTACAGAATCCCGGCGCCGACGCGCCCCGCTTGCACCAGCTGGCGGTGCAGGGCATCCAGCGGCGGCTTCATGTCGGGCGCGAGCGAAGCATCGAGGCCCAGGCCGAGATTGGCGCAGCGTCCCTTGGGGAACAGCCAAGCATAGCCGCCTGGATAATCGTCCGACAGCCAGATTTCGGTGTCGGCGCAGGACTGCAGCAACGGCACCGTGTACTGCCGTGTGTGCACGGTCTCCAGCGGCGGCAGGCCGAGCGCCGCGGCCACCGTCGAGTGCGGCCCGTCGGCCGCCACGAGCAGGCGGCAGCTGATTTCCTGCGCACCGTGCTCCGTTGCGACGCGCGCGACGGAGCACGGTGCGCAGGAAATCAGACGTGTGCTC
>CAYUJV010000104.1:0-9608 GCA_964445085.1 uncultured Burkholderiales bacterium | reverse complement strand
CTCCGGGGGCGGCCGCTGCAATGCCGGGCCCGACCCTGGCGGCCGGGGCACCGCCGCTGCAGGGCGGCCCTGCCGCGACCCCCGCGGCCCCCATGATTCCCCTCGCGCACAATCCCGTCGTGCTGACCCAGCTGACGCAACTGCAGCATGGCGACGCCGCGGCGCAGATCCCCGCGCTCGCCAGCCTGGCTGTCAGCGGTGCCGCCCCGGTGGCCGTCCTGCGCGACCTGCGCGAAACCGTGCTGGGCGACAAGCTGGGCCACGCCGACGCGATGACCATCGAAGTGGTTGCGATGCTCTTCGATTACATCTTCGACGACCGGCAGGTGCCGGATCCCATCAAGGCGCTGCTTGCGCGCCTGCAGATCCCGGTGCTGAAGGCTGCCATGCTCGACCAGGCCTTCTTTTCCAAGAAGACCCACCCCACGCGGCGCCTGCTGAACCTGCTCGCCGACGCCGCCACCGGCTGGGATGCCGCCCTCGACCGCGACGCGCCGGTCTACCGCAAGGTCGAATCCCTGGTCCAGAAAGTCCTCGACACCTTCGAGGATGACCTCTCGATCTTCGAGGCGGTGATCGACGAATTCCAGGCATTCCTGGACGAACAGGAGAAAGCGGCCGATGCCCTGGTGCAAGCCGCCACACCGCTCATCATGGCCAAGGAAAAACGCGAGATTGCCGCCGAAGAGGCACTCGAGGCCGCCGAAAGCGCCGTGCGCCCGCGCGCCAGCGACGCCGACATCCCGGAAGCCGTGCGCGTCTTTCTCTGCCAGCACTGGACCGGCGCCCTGTCCTCCGCCTATCTCGCCGCAGGTGCCGACAGCGCCCTCTGGCTGGACACCGTCAGCACCATGGACGATCTGATCTGGAGCGTGCGCCCCAAGGCCACCAAGGAGGACCGCGAACAGCTCATCAAGGTCTTGCCGACCCTCCTGCGGCGGCTCAACGCCGGCATGGACCGCGCCCAGACCGACAAGGCCGCCCGTGAGCAGTTCATGAGCCAGCTCGTGAAGTGCCACGCGGCGGCGGTCAGCGCCGGCTTCCATCCCCAGGAAAAAGCCGCGGCAGTCGCGGCGGCGCAGCAGGCCAGCGCGGTCGTGCTGCAGTTTCCCAAGCCCGCGGCCAGCACGCAGAAGGAGGTCAAGCTCGAGATCATCAAGCCGAGCCCGGTCGATGGCGGGCTCGATGTGGAAGAGATCACGATCGCCGGCGTCGGCTGGGTCGAGGAGGAGGACGACATGGAATCCTCCGCGGGCGCGGCGTCAGACACTATCGAGATCGACGCGGAAACCGCGCGCGACGCCGTCGCCGCGCTCCGCCCGGGCATGCTGGTCGAATTCCACCACCATGGCATGGAGCCGATGCAGGCCAAGCTCAAGTGGATCAGCCCGCTAAAAGGCGCCTATCTGTTCTGCGACCGCCAGGGCAAGCGCGCGGCCACCATGCCGCGCGAGAAGCTGGAAGCGGCCTTCCGCATCGGCAGCGCGAAGCTGATCGACGAAGCCCCGCTGCTCGACCGCGCCGTGGACAACGTCATCGAGACGCTGAAGAAGGCAGCCGCCTGAGCCGGGTCAGCTGCGTGCCCAGTCGATCAGGGGCAGCCAGTGTTCCAGCTCCCGCTCGCTCTGGGAGCGCGGCAGGTCGAACAGCGTCTCCCCCATCGCCGCGGCCTGGATGTAGACCTGGGTATCGCGCAGGTAGGTGATCACCGGCAGTTCGTATTTCTCGAAGAAGTGCTGCAGCGTGGCCGCCGCCCGGGTGCGCGGATCGACGCGCACGCCGACCACGCCGATCTGCACGTGATGGTGGCGCAGGGCCTTGTGTTCCTTCAGCGCTTCGAAGAATTCCGAAGTGGCCCACATGTCGAACAGCGAGGGCTGCACCGGCACCAGCACCTTGTTCGAATGCTTCAGCGCGTTGGTGAGCTCCTTGCCGTGGATGCCGGCCGGCGCATCGAGAATGAGGTAGTCGGTGCCCTTGGGGGGCTTGTCTAGATCGTCCTCGCGCGCATCCCAGCCATGGATCACCGGCAGGTCGGCGGATCGGATCGACAGCCAGTGCAGGCTGGATTGCTGGCGGTCCATGTCGCCCAGGGTGACGGTGTCGCCCTGCCAGGCGAAAAAGCCGGCGAGATTGGTGGCGAGCGTGGTCTTGCCGCTGCCACCCTTCGGGTTGATGACCAGTATCGTTTGCATGCGCCCTCCGTTCGTTCTTGTTGTGGCGGCCCCGCAATGCAGCCTATTTTATGAAATTTCGCGTCGCTCCAACACCGCCTGCGCCAGGGTCCCGCTATCGGTGTATTCCAGCTCCCCGCCCACCGGCACGCCGCGTGCGATGCGCGTCACCTTCAGCCCCTTGCCTTTCAGCGCCTCACCGATGTAATGGGCCGTCGCTTCGCCCTCCACGGTGAAGTTGGTGGCAAGCAGCACCTCCTTCACCACGCCGTCGGTGGCCCGCTTCAGCAGGCGCTCCAGGTGCAGTTCCTTCGGACCCACTCCGTCCAGCGGGGACAGGCGCCCCATGAGCACGAAATAGAGGCCGCGGTAGATCTGGGTTTGCTCCATCATCATCAGGTCCGCCGGCATCTCCACCACGCACAGGGTGGTCGCATCGCGGTTGCTGCTGCTGCACAGGGCGCACACCTCATCCTCGGTGAAGCTGTTGCACATGCGGCAGTGATGGATGCGGGAGAGCGCATCGGACAGGGCCCCCGCCAGCCGCACGGCGCCCTGCCGGTCGTGCTGCAGCAGATGGTAAGCCATGCGCTGGGCCGACTTCGGCCCCACCCCGGGCAGGCAACGCAGGGAGTCGATGAGCTCGTCGAGGGTGGAAGGGGGTTTCATGGTTTGATTCACCACAGAGGCACGGAGAAAAGCGCATATCTCTGTGTCTCTGTGCCTCTGTGGTGCAGGCCGCCTAGAACGGCAACTTGAAGCCCGGGGGAAGATTCATGCCGGCCGTCAACGCGCCCATCTTTTCCTGGCTCGTGGCGTCGATCTTTCGCACGGCGTCGTTCACCGCAGCGGCGATGAGATCCTCCAGCATCTCCTTGTCGTCCGACATCAGGCTCGGGTCGATGGTCACGCGCTTGACGTCGTGCCGCCCGTTCATGACCACCTTCACCATGCCGGCGCCGGACTGCCCTTCCACTTCCATGGCCGCAATCTGCTCCTGCATCTTCTTCATGTTTTCCTGCATCATCTGGGCCTGCTTCATCAGGTTGCCCAAGCCGCCTTTGATCATGTCTGTCTCCTATTGCTGAATCGGTTTGATCGTGGATTCGATCACCCTGGCGTCGAACTGTTCCACCAGCTCGCGCACGAAGGGATCCTTCTCGATGGCCTCGATCGCCTCGGCCTGGCGTGCCGCCTTTTCGTTCTGCTGCTGCTGCGCGGGCGTGAGGCCAGTCAATTGTCCGAGCTCGATCGCCAGCCGGATCGGCCGGCCAAAGTGCTCGTCGAGCGCGCTCTTGAGCTTGTCCTGGTAAGGCTTGTCGCTCAGGTGCTTGTGTTCGGGGGGCACGGTCAGCGCCATGAGATCGTCGGCAAAGGACTTCAGCTCGCAGTGCTGCGCGAGCATCCGCGCCATGCCGGACAGCTTCAGCCTGCCCACCAGCGCGGCCCAGTCGCCGTCGAAGCCCGTCGCCGCCACCGCCACGGGCGGAGGCGCAGGCGGCTCCTGGGCGCGGGATGGGGGCGAAGACGCGGGCGCTGCTACGCGAACTTCAGTTTTTTTTTGAGCGGGCACCGCTGCGGGGCGTGCGCCGGCGGTCTCGGCCGTCGCCGCGACCTGAGGCCGGAACGCCAGCATGCGCAGCAGCGTCATGGTGAAGCCGGCATACTCGTCCGGCGCCAGGTAGAGATCCTTGCGGCCGTTGAGCACGATCTGGTACTGCAGCTGCACTTCCTCCGGCGCGAACGCTTGCGCCAGGCTTTCGATGCGCGCCTTCTCCGGAATGTCGTCGGACAAGGCCTCCGGCACGCCCTGCGCCAGCGCCACCTGATGCAGCAGCACGCCCAGGTCCTGCAGCGCGCCGTCGAAGGACAGACTGCGCTCGGCCATGCGGTCGGCCACGGCGATCAGGCCCGGGCCGTCCTGGCGTGACAGCGCGTCCAGGAGGTCGAACAGATAGGTCTGGTCCACCACGCCCAGCATGGCGCGGACCTCGCTCTCGACGATGCGCCCGCTGCCGTGGGCGATGGCCTGGTCGGTGAGGCTCAGCGCATCGCGCATCGAGCCCTGGGCCGCGCGGGCCAAAAGGCGCAGCGCCGGCCCTTCGAAGTCGATCTTCTCCTCGTCCAGCACCCGCTCCAGATGCGACACGATGGACGCCTGCGACATCTGCTTGAGATTGAACTGCAGGCAGCGCGACAGGACGGTGATGGGAATCTTCTGCGGGTCGGTGGTGGCGAGGATGAACTTCACGTGCTCCGGCGGCTCCTCCAGCGTCTTGAGCATGGAGTTGAACGCCGCCTTGGACAGCATGTGCACCTCGTCGATGAGGTAGACCTTGAAGCGCCCCGCCGTCGGCGCGTACTGGGCGTTGTCCAGCACCTCGCGCATGTTGTCGATGCCGGTGTTGGACGCGGCATCCAGCTCGATCATGTCGACGAAGCGCCCGCGGTCGATCTCGGTGCAGGCGGAGCACACGCCGCAGGGCTGGGACGTGATGCCGGTCTCGCAGTTGAGGCACTTGGCGATGATCCGCCCCAGCGTCGTCTTGCCCACGCCGCGGGTGCCGGTGAACAGGTAGGCATGATGCAGGCGCTGCTGGTCGAGGGCATTGGACAGCGCGCGCACGACGTGCTCCTGCCCCACCATCTGGCTGAAGTTCCTGGGCCGCCACTTGCGCGCGAGGACTTGGTAACTCATGTTGCGATTTTACCAGAGAGCCCCATGCCGATTATTGAATTTGGCAGTTGGTTGAAAAACGTAGCGAGCGGGCCGAGTTCGCATCGAGAAGCGCAGTCGTACAAATGGTACGTCGAGCATCGCAGATGCGAAATCGGCCCGCGCAGTAGTTTTGCAGCCAACTGCCAAGAAGGAGGTGGCGAGCCTTACCCCCGGCACTTGCAATAAATGGCTGTGGCTGCTTCCTTCCGGACCTGACCAGGTTCACCACCTTGCAATGCGGGGAGGCCCGCCATGAGAACCGACCACAGAGACCAATAGTCGCGATCGGGGCCGGCATGATCGCCGATCACCCCCAATAAATCAAGCCAATTCGGTGCCGGCGATGCGGTCCAGGTAACGGCCGCGGTAGATCACGCGCCGGTGCGCCGGGCTGTCATCGAAGCCGGTGCGGTCATGCAGCACGTTGTTGCAGATCAGGCCCATGCCCGGTTCCAGCCGGCCCTGGAACACATAGGGGGAATCGCCGGCGAGGATCGCCTCCAGCGCGGCCACGGCGGCGCGCACGCCGGGCGTATCCTTCCAGACGATACTCTTGGTGCGTGCCGTGTAACGCATGTGCAGCGCGCCGCTGTCCGGCAGCACGGAAAACACCGGCCCGGTCTCGGCGGCCCGCGCCACGCCGGTGTCGTCCATGCGCGCGGGAATGGTCATCGCGTCCGGCTCGCTCAGGGCGCGAATGAAGTCCGGATTCTGGTCGCGCAACAGGATATAGGCGATCTCATGATCGAGCAGGCGATTCTCGCCGCCCGCCTCCGCGCTCTGCACGCAATGCAGGATCATGCCGCAGATGCGGCGTTCGGGCCGGTTGTAGTAACCGTCCGTGTGCCAGCGGATGGCGCGGTTGGTGTAGGGAATGTACTCGCCGCGCATGCCCTCCTGCTCTTCGGCCACGGTGAGGGTGGTGATGGCATCCTCGTCCGCCAGCAGGTTGTGGTCGAGGCGGGTCAGGCCGAACTGTTCGCCCATGCGACGCGGCAGTTCCTTGTCGGCCTCGGTGTGCGGGCTGGCGTAGATGGCCATGTTCGCGCGGCGGCAGCGGTCGAGGATCGCCGCGTGCTCGGCCGGCGTGAGCCGGCGCGGGTCGGCGACCGGCACGACGAGTTCCTGCAGCGACTTGGGATACGCCGCCAGCTTCGCATCGCGCCAGGCGCGATAGGCCGCGTCGTCGGCCAGGTCGAAGGGATTGCCCATCAGGCTGTTTCCGCCTTCGGGTAGAAGCCATTGACCAGCTTCTTCACCGTCTCCGTGGCCTCGGGCGCCTGGAATTCGATGACCTGGTCGATGATCCACATCTGGTCCTGGCCTTCCATGCGCTCGCGGATCATGTTTGCGAGATAACGCTTCACCGGGAAGTTCGGCTCGTCCGGCGGAAAGTCGAAGGTCGCGTAGTCCTCGGCGCGGCGATTGAGGAAGTCCAGGAACTCCGCCGCGTAGTCGCGGGTATGCTCGTCATCCGGCGCCAGCTCGCGGATGTTCTGGTCGACGAACTCGGCCAGCTTGGCGCCAGCCGCCGCGATCAGGCCTTCCCGCCGCTCCTCGTCGACGCGGCCGTACAGCATGCGGTCGGCGATGTGCAGCATGAAGGCGCTCATCTCGGCGATGATGCCGAAGCCGCGCCCCAGGTGCACGATGTCGTAATCGGCCTTGGAGATGTCGTCCACGGCCTTGGATGCCTGCTTCCACATGTTGAGCGCGAGCACGCTGGCGGTCTCGTCGTTGGCGCGCCCCGCTTCCTTGTTGAACCAGGTCGTCTTGATGCGGATGGCCATTCTATGCTCCTGTTGCGATGGGATGGCTCGGGTCGGCGATCCATTCGCTCCACGAGCCAGGATACAGCTTTGCGCCCGGCAGGCCGGCGATTTCCATCGCCAGCAGGTTGTGGCATGCGGTCACGCCCGAGCCGCACATGTGAATCACGTCCTCCGGCTTGCGTCCGGCCAGCAGCCCCTCGTACATCTCCCGCAGCTCGTCGGCCGGGAGGAAGGTGCCGCCCAGGTCGAGGTTGTCGTCGAACGGGACGTTCACCGCCCCCGGCACGTGGCCGGCGACCGGGTCGATGGGCTCCATTTCACCCAGGAAGCGCATCTCCGGTCGCGCATCGAGCAACAGCTTGCCCCCGCTTTCGCTCGCTGCCAGCACCGCATCGGCATCCACCCGCATGTCGTCGCGAGCGTGGGGCACGAACACCGTCGGCGTCACCACCGGGATGTCGGTGGTCATAGGCCGGTTCTCGCGCTGCCACTTCGGCAGGCCGCCGTCCATCAGCGCGACCGCATCGTGCCCCATCCAGCGCAGCATCCACCACAGGCGCACCGCCATGGCGCCGAAGCTGTCGTCGTAGAGGACGACCTGCTTGCCGGCATCGATGCCCCAGCGACCCAGGGTCTGCGCGAAGACCGCCGGATCCGGCAGGGGGTGCCGGCCGTTGCGACCGTTCTTCGGGGCCGACAGGTCTTCGTCCAGATGGGCGTAACGTGCCCCTGGCAGATGCCCGGCGACATAGGCACGTCGCCCCGCCTCCGTATCCGTGAGCGTGAAGCGACAATCGACGACCACCCACTGGGAGTCATCCAGGTGCTGGGCGAGCCGCTCGGTGCTGACCAATGTCGTGTAATACATTAATGTTCGCCAATATATTACTGATTAAGAACGAAAAAGCCGGCTAACGCCGGCCTTTTCCTGGAGCCCGTCGGGCCGATCGCTCAGTAGCCGCCCTTGCCATAAGGCTTGGGCAGGGCTGCCACGCGCACGCCCTGGCGGGCCGGCTGCATGGGGAACAGGTCGTACAGCTTCTTCTTCCAATCGTGGCCCGGATGCTCTTCATCCAGTTCCTTCACCATGTTGCGGAAGTTCGGGGTATGACCGTCTTCCTTGTACTTGTTGCGCAGGAACTCGATCACCAGCCAGTGATCCGGAGTCAGCGTGATGCCTTCCTCGGCGGCGATGACTTTCGAGGCCTCCTCGGTCATGAGCGGCTCGAGCAGGAATTTCTCGTCATCGTATTCGTAATCGACACCGTCAATCATGTAACCCATTTAAAAGTTCTCCTTAAAGCTACAGGTTTTCTCAAGGTATGCTGGCGACAGCCAGCCTCGTTCAAAAGCAGTCCCGCGGGCCTCAGACCACCGGAAGAATCGACTTGTGCGGGATGAAGATGCCGCACCCCAGCTTGCGGTTGCTTCCCAGCCCCTGCTGCTGGATCAGGATCGCGTGCTCGATGGGCAGGCCATGCAGCATCAGGCTGTAACCGTACTCCGTGCCGTGCTCGGTCGTGAGGGTCTGGCGCTTCCCGCAGATGAAGCGGCTGTCGATCTTGAACTCGTCCAGCAGGCGGATGATGTCGGCGGCAAACGCCTTTTCATCCGCGCTCCCCGTCGTCACCATGTGGGCGTACAGGGGGGTGTGCATCGTCAGGGGGCGCAGTTTACCAGCACCGATGGAAAATGTGGCGCCCGCGACCTCAAAAGTCTGGCCGGAGAGCTTCATCAAGTCATCCACCCGGCTGCGGGGCGTACGAATGACCAGCTTGGCCCGCCGGTTGAGCATGAGCCGGCCATCGCCCAGGTCGGAGCCCTGGACATCATGAATGCCCAGCAGAGGTTCATCCTTCATCCAGGGCGCGAGCTTGAGCAGGGCGTGGTACAGCAGATAGCCATGGTCCCGGGGCAAAGTGCCCCCCTTCAGCTCGAACTGAACGTCCGTCACTGCGGCTTCGTCCACCTCCGGGGCGACAAAGCCTTCGTCCGCAAGCCAGCCTATTTTTTCTCTCCTTGTCTGCCCGCCCAGTCCGCCAGTACCTGGCCCCAGTGGGCAGCAGTCTGGGCATCGATGTCAAAAATCGTGAAGCGCTTGCCCTCGCGAATGCGCAGCCGCAGCGAGGTGTAGCCGGCGGCATGCTCCACCTGCTGCAATTCGACCTCCTGCCGGAACGGCTGGCAGGTGAATTTTTCAAGACTACTGACTTGATCCGATTGCAAAATCCCACCCATGTGTTACATTGTTGAGTTCACCGATAAGGTAATGGCTTCATTAGCCTTTATCAAGGTGGCCGGCCGTTTTTAGCCCAATGGGGGGCGCCATATACTCCCTTTGGGTAGGTTGGGCTAACTACTCAGGTTAGTAGCCCGTCCGTTTAACCCGGCAGTAACATTTCGGCCACTTAGTTCGGAGTTCGGTACGTGCGAGCTCCGACAGGTTCCCAAGATCAGCGTCTCTTGCTTGGCCAATGTTGGGCTAGTCGCGCAGGGCCCTTGGGTTGTCAGTTCAACGTTTTGTGTGGAGAAACGCCATGGCAAAAAAAATGATCGATACGCCTTTGCTCGACCAACTGGAAAGCGGCCCCTGGCCCAGCTTCGTGACCGGCCTGAAACGCCTCGCGAAAGATAACGACATGATGGTTGACCTGATGGGTCAGCTGGAAACCTCCTACAAGACCCGCAAGGGCTACTGGAAGGGCGGCACGGTCGGCGTGTTCGGCTATGGCGGCGGCGTGATTCCCCGCTTCACCGAACTCAAGGACGAAAACGAGAAGCCGCTGTTCCCGGACGCTGCGGAGTTCCACACCCTCCGCGTCCAGCCGCCCGCCGGCATGCACTACTCCTCCGACCTGCTGCGCTGGATGTGCGACGTTTGGGAAAAACATGGTTCCGGTCTGATCGCCTTCCATGGCCAGTCCGGCGACATCATGTTCCAGG
>CAYUJV010000103.1:0-9634 GCA_964445085.1 uncultured Burkholderiales bacterium | reverse complement strand
AGTAGGCCCAGTTGGTGCCGAACTGGAATTCCATGGTGATGCCGGTGGTCACGCCGAGGGCGAAGTTGATGCCGAACAGCTTGCCCCAGAACTTCACCATGTCCTTGTACACCGGCCGCCCGGTGATGACGTAGGTGAGTTCCATGATCACCAGAATGAACGCCAGCCCGAGGGTGAGCGGCACGAACAGGAAGTGATACAGGGCCGTGACGGCAAACTGCAGCCGCGACAGGTCGACGAGTTGCTCGGTCAGCATGGGTGCTCCTTATTGCGCAGGCTGGACGGTGAGATGGCGCGCGACGGCGTCGGCGCCGGGCTGCGGGCCGCTGCCGCTGAAGAACGCGAAATACAGCGCGACGATGATGGCCAGCTTCACCACCAGGGCCAGGGTGATTTCACGGACGAGAGAATTGCGCGGAATCTTCATGATGCCTCCTTCAATAGCCGCCAGAGCAAGGCGCATGCCAGATGTTGCAGCAGTCGCGCCCACGATGAAAATACGTTGAATCAGTATGTTACGAACAATCCCATCAGACACCGCCGCGATTGACTGCCTTTATTGACATGATCGGCGTAAACTCATGTCATTTCTGACACCATGAGCCAGCCCATGCCGCACCTCGAGGAACTGACCAGCTTCCTGGAAACCCAGCCTGACGCGCAGATCGTGATGGACGCGAACTACCGCATCGTCGCGGCGAATGCGGCTTACCGCCGCCACTACAGCGGCGGCAAGTCGGTGGTGGGCAGAACTTGCTACGAGGTGTCTCATGGTTATAGCAGGCCGTGCAACGAATGCGGGGAGTCCTGCCCGCTGGCCGCCAGCCGCGCCAGCGGCGAGCCGGCGCGCGTGCTGCACCTGCACCACACGCCGCGTGGCGAGGAGCACGTCGATGTCCTGCTCACGCCGGTGCGCGATGCCCAGGGCCGGGTGACGCATTTCGTGGAGCGCATGCAGGTGGTGCGCGAAGCCAGCAGCCTGCCGGCCCAAAGAGGGCTGGTGGGCAAGTCCCCCGCCTTCAACCGCATGCTGGAGCTGGTGCGCCGCGTCGCGCCGTCGGACAGCACCGCCCTGCTCCTGGGCGAGTCCGGCACCGGCAAGGAGCTGGTGGCCCAGGCCATCCACGAGCAGAGCCGGCGCAGCGACGGGCCGTTCGTGGTGGTGGAATGCTCCGGCCTGACCGAGACCCTGTTCGAGAGCGAACTGTTCGGCTACGAGAAGGGCGCGTTCACCGGCGCCAACCAGCGCAAGATCGGCCTGGTGGAATCCGCCGCCGGCGGCACCCTGTTCCTGGACGAGGTGGGCGACATTCCGCTGCCGCTGCAGGTGAAGCTGCTGCGGCTGTTGGAGACCGGCACCTTCCGCCGCGTCGGCGGCGTGGAAACCCTGCGCGCCGATTTCCGCCTCGTCGCCGCCACCCATCGCGACCTGAGAGCCATGGTGGAGCGCGGCGCCTTCCGCAGCGATCTCTATTTCCGCCTGAGCGTCTTTCCCATTCCGCTGCCCGCCTTGCGCGAGCGGCGCGAGGACATCTCGCTGCTGGCGGAAACCCTGCTCGCGCGGCTGGCGCCGCAGCGTGCGCTCAAAATGAGCGCAGGCTTCCGCGACCGGCTGCAGGCCCACGACTACCCGGGCAACGTGCGCGAGCTGCGCAACCTCATGGAGCGCGCCCTGCTCATGGCCGACGGCGACACCCTGCTGCCGGAACACCTGCCGCCCGAGGTCGGCGCGAACCAGCCGCCGGCGCCGGTGGTGGACGAGATCGTGCCGCTCGCCACCGCGGAGCTGCGCTATCTGCAATGGGCGCTGGCGCACCATGACGGCGACCGGAAGTCGCTGGCGGAGCGCCTGGGGGTCAGCGAGCGGACTTTGTATCGGAAGCTGGCGGGGTGATGCCGGGGAACAAATCGGTCAGGGCATTCCCCCTACTAATGAAAATCCCGCGACCGCGCCTCCAGCCGCCCCAGCAGCTCGCTGTAATCCACCAGTCTTCCCGCCACCAGATGCACCACTTCCCCCTGCCGTTCCAGTCGGCCATACACGCCGAGCAGGCTTGATTGCAGCAGTTCGCGCCGCTGCCTTTCCGCGACGCTGCTCCACACCACCACGTTCACGTAGCCGGTTTCGTCTTCCAGTGTGACGAAGATCACGCCGCTGGCGGTGTCCGGCCGCTGGCGGCCGGTGACCAGGCCCACCGCGCGCACCAGCTTGCCGTCGGGCAGTTGGCGGATCTGCTCCGCGGTCAGCATGCGCTGCTTGATGAAGGTGTCGCGCAGCAGCGCGAGCGGATGGCGGCCCAGGGTCAGGCCGAGGCTGGCGTAGTCGGCCACCAGGTTCTCGGCTTCGCTCGGGGGCGGAAACTCTGCTTTCTCCTCCCTGGAGGCGACGTGGCGGAACAGCGGCGGCTTGGCCTCGATGCCGGCGACGGCCCACCAGGCGGCGCGGCGGTGGTCGGTGAGGGAAGCCAGGGCGCCGGCGGCGGCGAGAGACTTGAGATCGCGCTGGTCGAGGGCGGCGCGTTGGGCCAGGTCCTCCACACTGGCGAAGGGCGCCGCTTCCCGGGCGGCGACTAGGCGTTCGGCGCCAGCGCGGGAGAGGCCGTTGATCAGGCGCAGGCCGAGGCGGAGGGCGGGTCGCTGTTTTTTTGCGCCGTTAAATCCCCCCTGCCCCCCTTTTTCAAAGGGGGGAACGCGCTGCCGCACTCCCGCCTTTTGCAAAGGGGGAAACTCCTGGCCATGCTCCCCCCTTTGCAAAAGGGGGGCTGGGGGGGATTTAGCCGCGGGTTGAAACGCTGCCTCCAACGAGCAATCCCACCCGCTCGCCATCACATCCACCGCCCGCACTTCCACGCCGTGCCGCCGCGCGTCCTGGACCAGCTGCGCGGGCGCATAGAAACCCATGGGCTGGCTGTTGAGCAGGGCGCAGGTGAAGGCGGCCGGCTCATGGCACTTGAGCCAGGCGGAGACGTACACCAGCAAGGCAAAACTCGCGGCGTGGGATTCGGGGAAGCCGTATTCGCCGAAGCCCAGGATCTGCTGAAAGATCTGGCGCGCGAAGTCTTCCGTGTAGCCACGGGCGCGCATGCCGGAGATCAGTTTCTCCTCGAAGTGCGTCAGGCCGCCGCGCCGCTTCCACGCGGCCATGGAGCGGCGCAGCTGGTCGGCCTCGCCCGGGGTGAAGCCAGCGGCGACCATGGCGATACTCATCACCTGTTCCTGGAAGATGGGCACGCCGAGGGTGCGCTCCAGCACGCCGCGCACCGCCTCCGAGGGATAGCTCACCGGCTCCAGCCCCTGGCGCCGGCGCAGGTAGGGATGCACCATGCCGCCCTGGATGGGGCCCGGGCGCACGATGGCGACCTCGATCACCAGGTCGTAGAAGCAGCGCGGCTTCATGCGCGGCAGCATCGCCATCTGCGCCCGCGATTCGATCTGGAACACGCCCATGGTGTCGGCGCGCTGGATCATCCTGTATGTCTGCGGGTCTTCCGCCGGAATGTCGGCCAGGGTCAGCGGCCTGCCGCGCCAGGCGCCCGCCAGGTCCAGGGCGCGGCGGATGGCGGTGAGCATGCCCAAGGCCAGCACGTCGATCTTCAATAATCCCAGCGCATCGAGATCGTCCTTGTCCCATTGGATCACGGTGCGCTCGGGCATGGCGGCGTTCTCGATCGGCACCAGGCGCGAAAGATGATCGCGGCTGATGACGAAGCCGCCCACGTGCTGCGACAGGTGGCGCGGAAAGCCCACCAGCGCGTTCACCAGCGCGGTCAATTGCCGAATGCGTGGGTTGTCCGGGTCGAAGCCCGCTTCCTGCAGGCGCTCCGGCAGCACCTGCCTGCCATCCCACCAGCTCAGGGTCCGGGCGAGGCGGTCCACCTGGTCGAGGTTCAGCCCCAGCGCACGGCCCACGTCGCGCATGGCGCTCTTGGGGCGGTAGGAGATCACCGCCGCCGCCAGCGCGGCGCGGCTGCGGCCATATTTGGCGTAGAGGTACTGGATGACCTCCTCGCGCCGCTCGTGCTCGAAGTCCACGTCGATGTCCGGCGGCTCGCCCCGTTCGCGCGAAATGAAACGCTCGAACAGCATCTCCATGCGCGAGGGATCGACCTCGGTGATGCCCAGGGCGTAGCACACGGCGGAATTCGCCGCGCTGCCCCGCCCCTGACACAGGATGCCGCGACCGCGGGCGAAGGCGACGATGTCGTGCACGGTGAGGAAATAGGGCTCGTAGCCGAGCTCATGGATGAGGGCGAGCTCGTGCGTTACCTGCCGCCGCACCCTGTCCGGCACGCCGCTGGGGAACCGCCGTTGCAGGCCTTCTTCCGTCAGCCGGCGCAAATGGGTGTCGGCGGTTTCGTTTTCCGGCACCAGCTCCCGGGGATATTCGTAGCGCAGGCTGTCGAGGGAGAAGCCGCAGCGCTCGGCGATGCGGAGGGTCTCCGCCAGCAATTCGGGCGGATAGAGTTTGGCAAGGCGGTTCCGCGTGCGCAGATGGCGCTCGCCGTTGGGAAAGAGCGCGAAGCCGGCCTCCTTCACCGGCACACCGAGGCGGATCGCCGTGAGCGTGTCCTGCAAGGCGCGGCGGGCGCGCACGTGCATGTGCACGTCGCCCGCCGCCACCAGGGGAACATGGCCGGCGGCGCAAAGATGCTGCGCCTGCTGCAGACGCCGTTCGTCATCGGGGCCGAGCAGGCGCTCGTAGGCGACCCAGCACGCACCCGGAAAACGCCCGGCCAGCCAGGCCACATCCTGCGGCTGGGTTTCCGCATCCGGCAGCAGCAGCGCGAGGCAGCCGGCCAGACCGTTTTCGAGATCGCTGCGCCGCAGCACGTAGCAGCCCTTCTCCGCGGCCCGCCGACCTTGGGTGATCAGTTGCGAGAGATTGCCGTAGCCATCGCGGTTGGTGGCGAGCAGCACCAGGCGCAAACCGTCTTCGAGCCTGATCTCGCTGCCGACGATGAGCCTGAGCCCGACCGCCTTCGCCGCCCCATGGGCGCGCACCACGCCGGCCAAGGAGCATTCGTCGGTGATCGCCAGCGCCGCGTAGCCCAGCTCATGGGCGCGGGCGACCAGCTCCTCCGGGTGGGAGGCGCCGCGCAGGAAAGTGAAGTTGCTGAGGCAGTGGAGTTCGGCGTAGGGGGACAAGGCACCCATGAAATACGTGACCTGAAAATGACATGCCATTGGTGCACCACGGAGTACGCGGAGGACACGGAGAAAAACACAAGGGGAAAACTCCGTGTCCTCCGCGTACTCCGTGGTTCAAACAGCTTGGCTCACGCAAAAATCCCGTGCAAAAACCACTTCTCCGCCTCCGCCGCTTCGCGGTACACCCAATAGCGCGGCCCGCCCACGGCTTCGGCGACAAAGTAATCGCGCGCCACCGGGCGGCCGTCCCACCAGCCGGACTCGATGCGCTCCGGTCCCTGGCGCAGGATCAGCGGCACGCCAAGCTGCGGCACGCCATGGCGGCACTGCAGCGGGCGCGGCTGCGGCAGCAGCCACAGCGGGCGCGAAGGGGCCCCCACCTGATACGCCGCGCCGGGCTCGCTCGCTTTCATCGCCAGCTCGGGGCGGTGATCGGCCACGCATTCCAGGCTGTGCACCATGCCGTCGCCCAGGCGCGCGCGCAGGCGTTCGATGAAGGGCGCGGCGTTCTCCGCCTCCTCCTGCGCATCCGGAAACAGGTCGAGGTTGCGTACCCGATAGGGTGTCACGCCCTCGGCCACCAGCACGATCTCGCGCACCGGCTGCGGCAGCGTCACCCGCTCCAGCCGTTCGCGCAGCAGGTCCAGCAGACGCTGGCCGTCGCGGCTCGCGGACACCAGACCCACGGTGACGCGCGTCGCCGGACGGCCGGCGTGCAGCAGGTCCAGATGGAACTGCTGCACGCCCGCGCCGCGGCCGCGCAGGAAGCCTTCGAGCTCATTGATCAGACGCCGGGCGGCGAACAGCAGCGCGCTGGTGTCGTGCACTTCCGCCGGCAGTTCGAGGCGGGCGGAAAACTGTGCCGGCGGCTCGAAGTATTTACGTGGATCGGGCGTGCGGCCCAGTGCGCGATCCAGTTGATCGAGCAATGCTGCGCCGAAGCGCCGCTTGAGGCCGGCGCGCGGCAGGGCGAGGTAATCGCCGAGGGTGGCGATGCCCATGGCCGCCAGCATGTCGGCGTGGGCACATTCAGGGTCGAGCAGCGTGATGGGCAGTTGCGCCAGGCGCTCCGCCAGTTGCGCGTGGTCGGCGACCACCCCGGCTTCGCCGGCGCGGGCAAGCAAACTTGCGCCCAGCGGCGTGGGCGCCGCGGCAAGCATGGCGCGATAGCCCAGCCCGCGCACGCCCCTGCGCACTTTTTCCCGCAGCCGCTCCGCGCCGCCGAACAATTTGAGCGAGCCGGCGATCTCCAACAGCAGGCCATCGGGCTCCAGGCTCACGTTCGACGTCCACTGCCCGGCCCAGGTGGCGAGGCCTGCCAGCGCCGCCGCTTCCTTGTGCGGGTCGCGCTGGAATACCTGCAGCTCGCCTAGCGCCTGGGCCGCGCCCACCGACAGGCCGGGGTGCACGCCCAGTTTTTGCGCGGCGCGATTGGCAACGCACACCTGCGCGCGCTGGCGGCCGCCCTCCGCCACCGCCGCCGGACCGCAGCATTCCAGCCCGCGGGTAAAGATTTCCAGGGGGAGTTGGGGCAGGTGGAGGGACAACCACAGCATGATGCGCGAAGAAAAAAGCGCCGGGATCAGGCGTGCCGGCAACGGCTCCCTCCCCCTCGATGGGGGAGGGTTGGGGTGGGGGCGAAGGCGGCATGGTTCGCCCCCTCTCCCCCACCCGCTCCCACGAGGGGAGAGGGCGCAGAAAAACGCAGCCGGAAGGGAATCGTCGCCGCGGCACCGCGGCGCTTGAGGATGCGGATCGAAAGCGCATCTTCCTGCGGCGCAAGCGCCACGCGCAGGGCGGCAGGCGAGGCTTCGTCCGCCGCACGCAAGGGGCGATAAAGGAGGCCCACCGAGCCGCCCGCCTCGGCCGCGAGTTGCAGGCGGCGAAGCGCGCGGGAATCGGGGTCGTTGGGCCAAAACAGGACTGCGCCGATGCTGCCGGCGCGCAGCGCCTGCTCCGCCGCCCACAGGCTGTCGCGGGGAGACGTGTTGCCGATCACCAGCAGGCGCGAGAGTCGAATGCCCGCCGCCGCCAGGGCGGGGGCGTAGGGCAGATGGGGTGGCGCGACCCAGGCGATCCAGCGCCCGGCTGTGCTCAGCCTGGCCAGCGCCGGCGCCACCAGGCGCAGCTCGCCGATGCCCTCCCGCTCGTGCAGCAGCTCGGTCAGCGCGCCCGCCGGCCAGCCGCCGCCCGGCAGCTCGCGGTCCAGCGCCTCGAAGCCGGTGGCCACGCTGGGCACGGTCACCTGCGCGAGGTCGTCGCCGCGCCAGATGGCCGGGTGCTGCAGCAGGGAGTGGAGAGCGGAAGAAACCATGCCTTCAGCTTATCGAACGATCGTTCGATGGTCAAGGCTGGCGGAAACCGGCCAAAAAAAGGGCGGGCCCGGCAACCGGACCCGCCCTGTCAGGGGAGAGAAAAAACTAGACGCGGAACTTGGACACGATGTTTTCCAGTTCGCCCGCCAGCTTTTCCAGTTCGTGGGTCGCGGCGGAAACCTCCGCCATGGCGTGGCTGTTTTCCTCGGTCATGTGGGCGATGCGCTCGATGTTGCGCGAGATGTCGGCGCTGGCCGTGGTCTGCTCGGCCACCGAGCGGCTGATGCTGTCGACCCCCTGATTGGCATGGCTGACCGAGGTATTGGCCTCGGCCAGCACCATGGCCACGTTCTCCAGCGCCTCCTGGGAGGTATGCAGGGACTGCAACCCGGACTGGATGGCCTGGTCTACCACGTCCGACTGCTGGCCGAGGGTGCGGGTGACGGCATCGATCTCGCCGGCGGAGTGGGAGGATTTCTCCGCGAGCTTGCGCACCTCGTCCGCCACCACCGCGAAACCGCGGCCCTGTTCGCCGGCGCGTGCCGCCTCGATGGCTGCGTTGAGCGCCAGCAGGTTGGTCTGCTCGGCGATGTCCTTCACCTGCTTGGTCATGCTGGTGATGACCTGGGTGCTCTTCACGAATTCGTTCACCGAGGTGGCGATGGAATTCACCGCATCCTCCACGCTGCTGATCTCGCCCAGCAGGACCGAGAGCGCCTCGTTGCCGTGGCGGGTGCTCTCCAGGCTGGTGTTGGAGAGGCTGCGCACTTCCTCGGCGGACTGCGCGACCGACTCGATGCTGACGGTGATTTCCTCCACCGCCGCCGCGGTGGCCGCGGCGGATTCGCTCTGGGTGTGGGAGGCCTCGGCCACGGTTTCCGCGGTGGCGGAGAGCTCGGAGGCGGCGCTGGCGAGGCGCTCCGCATCGGCGCGCACCTTGCGGATGATGTCCTGCAGGCCTTCCATGAAGCGGTTGAACGCCGATGAAGTGCGCCCCACTTCGTCGGTGGTGTTCACCGCCATGCGCCTGGTGAGATCGCCGCCGCCCTCGGCCAGCTCGGACATGGAGCGGCTGACCTCATCCAGCGAGCGCTTCACCGACTGGGCCACGGCCATCACCATCAGGCTGCCGACCACCACCGCCAGCGCGCCCAGCACCAGGCTGATGAAGAAGGTGCGGCGCGCATCGGCGGCGATCCGGGCCTTGGTGGCTTCCACCGCCTGCTTCTGTTCATCGATCAGCTTGAGCAGGACTTCGCGCACCTTGCGCCAGGCGGGCGTTTCGTTTTCGTTCAAGGTCTTGATGGCGGCAGCCTGGTCGGTCTTCGCCAGGTCGCGCACCTGGCTCTTGGCCGCACCGGCTTCCTGCCAGTGGCGCTCGATGCCCTTCAGTGCCGCGACGACCTCCGCATTGCCTTCGTTCAGCTTCAGGGCCGTGGCATAGGCGGCGTCGAAGGCCTTGTTGGCGCTATCGAGATTGTCCCAGGCCTTGGCATTGCCCGGGTTGAGCACGATGTTGCGCAGGGCCTGGCCGCCCTGCAGCCCTTGGGCATACATCTCCATATAGGCCATGAGGCGGGCCTGGTCTTCTTCGATGAAGTGGCCGAAGGCGTGGGTCACCCGCTGGTTGCCGACCAGGGCAACGGCCAGGGCCACCGCCACGAAGGCGCTGGCGAGACCCACGGAAATCAAGAGCTTAGTGCGTATGCTGCCGATTTTTGCGAACATGTTATCTTCCTGCAATGAAACTGGTGTACCGCAATTAACGGCAGGCGCGCGCCGGGGTTAATGGTCTTTTGGTAGGGGTTCGCCTGGTCCTCAAGCATCGCGCCGGCCTTCCGTTAATGGGACTGACGCGGAGAATCCGGCCAACCCCGGAGGAAACTCCGGGCCCTGGGCCCGGTCTGTTGGTCAGTGCAGGCCGCGCTTGCCTGGCGGATGCATGTTGCGGAGACAATGCGATGCGTTTTCCCATCGATCCCCTGCCCCCCGTCGGGGTGACGGAGGATCCGTACGAAATCCAGGAAAAGGCGCCGATCAGCCCGATCCGGCCCGTGGCCGAGCCGCGTGCGCAGCAGCTCGTAGTCGAAGTAGGCGGCCACGCCATCAGCCGTGCGGTCGATCTTGCGATCCTCCCCGATCAGGTCCCGCACGAACTCGAGGTGGTCGCG
>CAYUJV010000102.1:0-9860 GCA_964445085.1 uncultured Burkholderiales bacterium | reverse complement strand
GGCTGCCAGCGTGCCGGCAGCCAGCCAGGCCAGCCGGCGGGGGGTGGAAGTGCGCTCGAATCTATTCATGACGTCTCCTTCAGTCTGGATTGGAAAATCGGCTGCGACGCAGCCACCCAATCCATTGCAAGGCCGATGCCAGGAGCGCTTTCCCATATGTTTCAACTGGATACAAGCAGAACGAAATGGCCGCGCTGTCGCCGCCACGCGACAGCTGCGCCGCCCCCCCGAGCAAAGCACCTGATCTGCAAGAAGAATCGCTGTCCCGAAAAAGCGACAGCCGCAGGGCTCAGGACGCCTCGGCGCCCTTGAACGGCATCGGATCGAGCTGGTAGCGGCGCAGCAGCCGATAGAACTCGGTGCGGTTGCGCTGGGCGAGCAGGGCCGCCTGGGTGACATTGCCGTTGGTGATCTTGAGGATCTGCACCAGGTACTCGCGCTCGAACTGGGCGCGCGCCTCGGCCAGCGGCGGCACCTTGCCCGGCTTGTCGCGCAGGGCCTTCTGGATCAGCGTGGCCGAGACCACCGCGGTCGTGCAGAGCGCCACGGCCTGCTCCATCACGTTCAGCAGCTGGCGCACGTTGCCGGGCCAGGACGCCCCCACCAGCAGCTCCATCGCCTCCGGCGAACAGCCCTGCACCTCCTTCGCATATTTCTGCGAAAGCACGCCCAGGAAATGATTCACCAGCAGCGGAATGTCCTCGCGCCGCCGCGCGAGCGGCGGCAGCTCCAGCGACACGACGTTCAGCCGGTAGAACAAGTCGCCGCGGAAATTGCCGGTTTCCATCTCCTGGTGCAAGTCGCGGTGGGTGGCGGAGATCAGGCGCACGTCCACCGGCACCGAACGGGTCGAGCCCACCGGCCGCACCTGGCGCTCCTGCAGCACGCGCAGCAGCTTGACCTGCAGGGCCTGCGGCATGTCGCCGATCTCGTCCAGGAACAGCGTGCCCTGATGCGCGGCCTGGAACAGGCCCTTGTAGTCCTGGGTCGCGCCGGTGAACGAGCCCTTGGTGTGGCCGAACAGTTCCGATTCGAGCAGCGCCTCCGGAATCGCGCCGCAGTTGATGGCGACGAAGGGCTGGTCGCGGCGCGGGCTCGCGCGGTGGATGGCGCGCGCCAGCAGTTCCTTGCCGGTGCCGCTCTCGCCCTGGATGAACACGCTCGCGTCGCCCGCCGCCACCATCTTCGCCTGGGCCAGCAGGTCCTGCATCACCGGGCTGTGGGTGATCAGGCCCGCATGCCAATCGTCCTCGACCACGTCCGCGGCGCCGCTTGCGCCGGAGGCGCGCAGGGCGCCTTCCACCTGCTCCAGCAGGGCCTGGCTGTCGAAGGGCTTGGTCATGAAGCCGAACACTCCGAGCTTGGTCGCCGCCACCGCTTCCGGAATCGAGCCGTGGGCGGTGAGGATGATCACCGGCAGCGTCGCGCTCAGCTGCCGGATGGCCTCGAACAGCGCCATGCCGTCCATGCCGCCCATGCCCGCCGTTCCCCCCATGCGAAGATCGGTGATCACCAGCTGCGGCCGCGCCGTGGCGAGCTGGGCCACGGCCTGTTCGCCGCTCTCCGCGGTGATCACGGCATAGCCGGCGGCAGTCAGGCGGATCGACAGCAGGCGCAGCAGGTCGCGGTCGTCGTCCACCACCAGGATGGCAGGCTTGGGTGCAGTCATTTCACGTTCACCGGTTTGGCAGGGTTGCGGTCGAGCAGGTTCTTCTCGATGGCCTTGAGGCCGTCGAGTTTCTGTTGCAGCGCGTCGGCGCGCTTCTCCTCCTCTTGCAACTTTTGCGCCAGCTTCTGGCTGCGCTCCTCCTGCTGCCGCCGCTCCGCGGCGTTGGCCGCGAGCAGCGCGGCCAGCGCGCGCAGCCCGCCTTCGTTCGCGCCCTTGCGGCTCGCCACCTCGTCGGCGAGAGACAAGGCACGCCCGTCGTCGCGGAACGCCCCCGGCAGGCTCAGCAGCAGCGCCAGCCGCAGCCGGGCTGGATCCGATTTCTGCCGGGCAAGCGCCTGGCTCGCCGCAGCGTACTCGGCCGCCAGTTCGTCGCCGCTCAGGGCGCGCAGCCGCTGCTGGTAGGCCAGCAGGTCCGCCGTGTCGGCACAGCGGCAGAAGCCGGTGAAGCGTCCCTCCGCGGCGCCCGCGCCGGGCTGGCCCGGGGTGGCGCAGCCGGCCAGCAGGACCATCAGGCCGAGCATTCCCCACCGCCGCAGGCCAGGGAAGCTTTGCAAAAGATAGCGAGCAAGCCCGGCTGGCCGCCGAGAGGCGCGGCTGTACAAGGGGGTACAGCGAGCATCGCAGGTGGCCAGACGGGCTGCGCAGTACTTGTGGGGAGCTTCCCTAGGCATATTCCTTTCCTTCCTCGCGTGCCGGCAGCACCACCCGCAGATAGGCCCCGGCATCGGCCTTGTCGATGACCGCAATGCTCCCGCCATGGGCCAGCGCGTGCTCGCGCGCGATGGCCAGGCCCAGGCCGGTGCCGGCCACGTTTCCCTCCTGCGCCGCGCGGCCCTGGAAGAACGCTTCGAACACCTGGTCGTGTTCCTCCGGCCGGATGCCCGGGCCCTCGTCGATCACGTCCAGCACCGCCAGCAGGCCATCGCGGCGCAGGCGGATATGGATCGTGCCACCATGGGGGGAATACTTGATCGCGTTGGACACCAGGTTGTCGACGACGGCGAGCAGCTCGCTCTCCGCGCCGGTCACTTCCAGTGGCGTGACATCGGTCTCCAGGCGCAGCCCCTTGCGCATGATCACCGGCTGATGGCTGCGAACGACGCTGGCCACGAGCTGGGCCAGATCCACCGCGCGCCGGCTGGCCGGCCCCTCCCGCGACTGGGTCAGCTTGAAGGTGAGCAGGTCCTCGATGCGCTTCTGCAGCTGCAGCGTGCTCTGGCGCAGGATCTGCAGGATCTCCGCCTGTTGCGGCGTCGGGCTGCCGACCACACCGTCGGCCAGCAGCTGGGTGCCCTCGCGCAGGGCGGCCAGCGGCGTCTTGAGCTCGTGCGAGACGTGATGCAGCAGCTTGCTGCGCTGCGCCTCCAGGTCGAGGAGGCGGGTGCGCAGCCATTCCAGCCGCCGCCCCAGGTTCTGCAGATCCTTCGGCCCCGTCACCGCGACGCTGCGATCGAATTCGCCCCGCCCCAGGCGGTGAATGGCGCCGTCGATCTGGCGGATCGGGCGCGCGATCACGAAGGCGAAGCCCCCCGCGAGCAGCAGCGCGATCGGGATCACCGACAGCGATTCCAGCACGAGGCTGCGCCGCGCATCGGCCGCCGTGGTCTGCAGGGCGTGCATTTCATGGTTGATGATGCGGCCGCTGCCGGACAGGATGGACTGGGCCAGCTCGGACAGGCCCGCGAACTGTTCCACCGCCTGGCGCGCGGCATCGGCATCCTCGGGATAGCGCCGCAGCACGGCATACACCGCCCGCTCTTGCTCGGCGAGCTGGGTCAGCTGGGTGCGCTGGCCCGGCTCGAGCGAGAGGCCGGACAGCGTCTCGACCGCATCGAGAAACTGCGCCCGGGATTTTCCATAGCCGTCGAGCAGGCTCGCATCGCCGAGCACCACCATCTGGCGCGCCACGCGCTCCATGGCCGTGAGCTGCTGCACCAGCATCCAGCTCGACTGGGTGGCGGACACGGCGCGCCGCACCGCGTCCTCGCTCTGGTCGGACAGCCGGCTCACCGACACGGTGCCGTGGGTGGTGGACAGGATCAGCGGCAGCGTCACCAGGGCGAACGCCGCCAGGATCAGTTTGAGAAATGAGCTGGGGTAATAGAGATGCACGGGAAAACATCCAGCGCGAGCGCGGCGCCGCCGAATGCGGGCCGTGCCTGGAGTCCCCGGATTCTAGTTCGGTGCGGACACGCTCAGGGTGAACATTCCGTAACGGAATGATCCTTGCTCAGGAACCTCTGCAAAAGGTCGCGAGCAAGCCCGGCTGGCCGCCGAGAAGCGCACCTGTACAAGGGAGTACAGCGAGCATCGCAGGCGGCCAGACGGGCTGCGCAGGACTTTTGCAGAGGTTCCTTAACGCTGCAGCATTTCCGCCGCATGGGCGCGCGTGGTCTCGGTGATGTCGACGCCGCCCAGCATGCGCGCCACTTCCTCCACCCTCGCCTGCCGGTCGAGGGACTCGATGCGCGAGCGCGTCTTGCCCGCCACCGTTTCCTTGGACACGCGCAGGTGATGGTCGCCCTGGGCGGCGACCTGGGGCAGGTGGGTGATGCACAGCACCTGATGCTCCCGGCCCAGGCGCTTGAGCAGGCTGCCGACGATCTCGGCCACGCCGCCGCCGATGCCCACGTCCACCTCGTCGAAGATCAGCGTCGGCACCGCGGCCACGTCCACCGCCGCCACCTGGATCGCGAGGCTGATGCGCGACAGCTCGCCGCCGGAGGCCACCTTGGCCAGCGGCCTGGGGGACGTGCCGCCGTGGGCCGCCACCAGGAATTCCACATTTTCCACGCCGAAGCTGGCGCCTTCCTCCACCGGCGGCAGGGCGACCTCGAATATCCCGCCGGCCATGGCCAGGGTCTGCATGGTGGCCGTCACCTTCTGCGACAACTCCCGGGCCGCCTTCCGGCGGCCGGTGCTGAGTTTCTTCGCCGCCGCGCGGAAGCGGGCCTCGGCGTCGGCTTCCCTGCGCGCCATGGCCTCGGGATCGGCGGCGTCGCCGAGCTGTTCCAGCCGCG
Source organism: uncultured Burkholderiales bacterium (assembly GCA_964445085.1). Lineage (GTDB taxonomy): Bacteria > Pseudomonadota > Gammaproteobacteria > Burkholderiales > Thiobacteraceae > Thiobacter. The sequence continues at coordinate 5,171 of CAYUJV010000102.1, read as the reverse complement.
TTTGCGCTTCGGCGAGCAAGGCAGGCAGACGCTCGGGCATGACGCGGAACTTGCGCGCCGCGCCGTGGATCGCCTCCAGCCGCTGCTCGCATTGCGCGAGGCGCTGCGGATCGAGATCGAGGCGCTGCAGGTAGTGGTTGAGGGCATAGGACGCCTCCCGCAGCTGGATTTCCGCCGGCTCCAGCACCTGCATGACCTCGCCCAGCGCCGGGTCGTAGTCGCGCAGCTGATTCAGGCGCGAGATCAGGCCGGCGAGTTGCGCCAGCAGGGACTGGTCGCTCTCGGACAGCAGCTCGACGCCCTCGCGCGCGCCCTCGATCAGGCTCGCGGCGTGGGACAGGCGGCCATGCTCGGCCTGCAGCTCGTGCCATTCCTCGGCGCTGAAGTGCAGCGCGGCCAGCTCCTGCACGCGCCACTCCAGGTCCTCGCGCTCGCGCAGCAGCTGCGCCGCGTCCTTCTCCATCAGTTCGCGCTGGCGCCTGATTTCCTGCCAGGCGCGATAGGCGTCGGCCACGAGGTCGGCGGTTTCCTCCAGCCCGCCGTAGCCGTCGAGCAGGGCGCGCTGGGCGGCGGGCTTCACCAGGGACTGGTGCGCGTGCTGGCCGTGGATGTCCACCAGCTGTTCGCCCACTTCCTTGAGCTGCTGCAGCGTCGCCGCATGGCCGTTGATGAAGGCGCGCGAGCGGCCGGAGGCATCGACCACGCGCCGCAGCAGGCAGACGCCCTGGTCGCCGGCGAGGTCGCTCTCCTCCAGCCATCGGTTCAGCTCGCGCAGCGCCGCGACGTCGAACTGGGCGGAGATTTCGGCGCGATCGCAGCCGGCGCGCACCACCGAGGCTTCGGCGCGATCGCCCAGCACCAGGGCCAGGGCATCGATCAGGATGGATTTGCCGGCGCCGGTCTCGCCGGTGAGGACGGTGAAGCCGCGGTCGAAATCGAGTTCGACGCGGTCGACGATGACGAAGTCCTTGACCGAGAGGTGGAGCAGCATCGGATCAGAGCTTCTCGCCCCAGTGCAGCTTCTGCCGCAGCATGTCGTAGTAGCTGTGGCCCTTGGGGTGCAGCAGGCGGAAGGTTTCCATGGAGCCGCTGACCTGCACCCGGTCGCCCACCTTGAGCTCCAGCCGGTGCTGGCCGTCGAGGTTGGCGCAACAGTCGTCGGCGTAGATCACCAGCACTTCCACGTGGGAATGGCTGTTCACGGCGATCGGGCGGTTGCTCAGGGTGTGCGGGCAGATCGGCACCAGGGCAATGGCCTCCAGGGTCGGGTGCAGGATGGGACCGCCGGCGGACAGGGCATAGGCGGTGGAACCGGTGGGCGAGGCGATCACCAGGCCGTCGGAGCGCTGGCTGTAGACGAACTGGCCGTCGATGAACACCTCCAGCTCGATCAGGCGGCCGGCAGCGCCCTTGGCCACCACCACGTCGTTGAAGGCCTTGGCCTCGTGCAGCACCGCGTCGTCGCGCTTGATCACGGTGTCCAGCAGGAAGCGGTCTTCCACGACGAACTCCCCGGCGAGCATCTCGTCCAGGGTCTGGATCATGGTGTCGAGGGAGACGTCGGTGAGGAAGCCGAGCCGGCCCTGGTTCACCCCCACCACCGACACGTCGTAGGACACCAGGTTGCGCGCGATGCTGAGCATGGTGCCGTCGCCGCCGAAGACCACGGCGAGATCGGCCCGATCGGCAATCTCGGCCAGGCTGGCGGTGTCGAAACCTTCGATGCCGATGCGCTCGGCCGTCTGGCTGGCGATCAGGACGCGCAGGCCTTTCTGCTTGAGGTGTTGCGCCAGGCGCAGCAGCGAGCTGCCGATTTCCTTGCTGTTGTATTTGCCGACGAGAGCGACGGTCTTGAAAGGGAAGCGCATGATGCCGAAATTATAGCCATGCGGCCCCGCCTGGGAAACTTCAGGAACCTCTGCAAAAGGTCGCGAGCAAGCCCGGCTGGCCGCCGAGAAGCGCACCTGTACAAGGAAGTACAGCGAGCATCGCAGGCGGCCAGACGGGCTGCGCAGTAGTTTTGCAGAGGTTCCTTCAATTAATTTTGAGAATCAGTAGAATACAGTCCATGCTCGACAAGCGCTCCCTCGTGCTGCTCAAGACCCTGGTCGAACGCTACATCAGCGAAGGCCAGCCGGTGGGCTCGCGCACGCTGTCCAAGTACTCCGGCCTGGACCTGTCCCCGGCGACCATCCGCAACGTGATGGCGGACCTGGAGGAGATGGGCTTCATCGTCAGCCCGCACACGTCGGCCGGACGCATTCCCACGCCGCGCGGCTACCGCCTGTTCGTGGACAGCCTGCTCACGGTCCAGCCCCTGCCCAACCAGGCGGTGCAGGCGCTGGAGACCCAGCTCGACATGTCGGAGCCGCAGCGCCTGATCACGTCGGCCTCGCGCCTCCTGTCGGACCTGACCCAGTTCGCCGGCGTCGTCGTCGCGCCCAAGCGCAGCACCGCCATCCGCCACATCGAGTTCCTGAGCCTGTCGGAAAAGCGCATCCTGATGATCCTGGTCTCCACCGATGGCAACGTGCAGAACCGCATCCTGCTGCCGGGCAAGAGCTACAGCGCATCGGAACTGACGGAGGCCGCCAATTTCTTCAACCAGAACTACGCCGGCCGCACCCTGGACGAGGTGAAGCACCATATCCAGGACGAGCTCAAGCAGCTGCGCCAGGACATGACCGCGCTGATGACCGCCGCCCTGGAGGCCGGCAGCGAGGCCCTGTCCGAATCCCAGGAACAGTACGTGATTTCCGGCGAGGGCAAGCTGCTCAACGTGCAGGACCTGTCCACCAACATGGACCACCTGCGCAAGCTGTTCTCCATCTTCGAGCAGAAGACCGAATTGATGCAGCTGCTGGCCATGGGCCAGCACAGCCAGGGGGTGCAGATCTTCATCGGCGGCGAATCCGGTGCCATGCCGGTGGACGAGTGCAGCCTGGTCACCGCGCCCTACGAGGTGAACGGCCAGGTGGTGGGCACGGTCGGCGTGATCGGCCCGACACGGATGGCCTACGACCGGGTGATTCCCATCGTCGACATCACCGCCAAGCTGCTCTCCAGCGCGTTGTCCTACCACTGATGGCCTACCCGCCGGAACCGCCCTGGAAGCACGGCACCGTCGCCAAGGTCGGCGTGCTGCTGATCAACCTCGGCACGCCGGATGCGCCCACCGCCAAGGCCCTGCGGCCCTATCTCAAGCAGTTCCTGTCCGACCCGCGGGTGATCGAAATTCCGCGCGCGGTGTGGTGGCCGATCCTCAACCTGATCATCCTGAATACCCGGCCGAAGAAATCCGCGGCGAAATACGCCAGCATCTGGACCGCGGACGGCTCGCCCCTGCTGGTGCACACGCGCAAGCAGGCCAAGCTGCTGCAGGGCTATCTGGGCGAACGCACCCGGACGCCGATGGTGGTGGACTTCGCCATGCGCTACGGCAGCCCATCGGTGCCCAGCGTCATCGACAAAATGAAGGCCCAGGGCTGCGACCGCATCCTCGCCCTGCCGATGTATCCGCAGTTCGCCGCCAGTTCCACCGCCAGCGCGCTGGACGCAGTGTTCGCCACGCTGCAAGGCGCCCGCAACCAGCCGGCCCTGCGAACGGTGAAGCATTTCCACGATCATCCCGGCTACATCGCGGCGCTGGCCAGGAGCATCAACGACTACTGGATGCAGAACGGCCGGCCCGAGCAGCTGATCATGAGCTTCCACGGCGTGCCCAGATTCACCTTGGACCGCGGCGACCCCTACCACTGCGAATGCCAGAAGACCGGCCGGCTGCTGGCCGAGGCCCTCGGGCTGAAACCCGAAGGCTATCGCATCACCTTCCAGTCCCGCTTCGGCCGCGCCGAATGGCTCAAGCCCTACACCCAGCCCACGCTGGAGGCGCTGGGCAAAAAGAAAGTGGGGCGCGTCGACGTGGTCTGCCCCGGCTTCGTCGCCGATTGTCTGGAGACCCTGGAGGAAATTGCCATGGAGTGCAAAGCGGCGTTCCTCGGAGCCGGCGGCAAGGAGTTTCACTACATTCCCTGCCTCAACGAAAGCCCGCAGTGGATTCATGCATTGACCGACCTCGCCCTGGCCAACCTGCAGGGCTGGCTGACGGATGACCCGGCGCAGCTGCGCCAGGCGGCGGAGCAGTCGCGTCTGCGCGCGCTGGCGCTGGGCGCCCCGGATTAGCGCCCCGCTCCTTGCGGGCGCCTTTCCCCGCACGGCCTTGGCCCACCCCACTTGAAATAGGGGATTCCGCCCCCATCCTCCGCGCTAGTTTTTGGAGGAACCATGTCGAATCAAGAAATTAGCCCCAACCCCGAAACTGCAACGCCCCAGACCGAGGCGCCCGCCCCGGAAACCATGCCCAGCCTGGAAGAAATGCTCAAGGAAGCCGAGCGCAAGGCCCAGGAGCACTACGATGCCTGGATGTACGCCAAGGCCGAGACCGAGAACATCCGCCGCCGCGGCCACGAAGAGGCCGACAAGGCGCGCAAGTTCGCCGTGGAAAGCTTCTCCGCCGAGCTGCTGGCGGTCAAGGACGCGCTGGAAATGGCGCTGGCGGTGGAAAACGCAAGCCTCGACAGCCTCAAGAGCGGCGTGGAGCTGACCCTGAAGCAGCTGTCCAACGTGTTCGAGAAATTCAAGATCCAGGAAATCAATCCGGTGGGCGAGAAATTCGACCCGCACAAGCATCAGGCCATGGCCATGGTCGAGGCCGACGCCGAACCCAACACCGTCGTGCAGGTAATGCAGAAGGGCTACCAGCTTCACGACCGCGTGCTGCGCCCGGCCATGGTGTCGGTGGCCAAGCCGAAACAGAGTTGAAAACCCTGCTGCCGGCCCTATTTAAGTAACAACCAAATTCTCAAGGCTCACTTTCAAGGAAACCATCATGGGAAAAATCATCGGCATTGACCTCGGCACCACCAACTCCTGCGTCGCCATCATGGAAGGCGGCAAGCCCAAGGTGATCGAGAACTCCGAAGGTGCGCGCACCACGCCCTCCATCGTCGCCTACACCGAGGACGGCGAGATCCTGGTCGGCGCCCCGGCCAAGCGCCAGGCGGTGACCAACCCCCACAACACCCTGTTCGCGGTGAAGCGCCTGATCGGCCGCCGCTTCGACGAGCCCATGGTGCAAAAAGACATCGGTCTGGTGCCCTACAAGATCGTCA
>CAYUJV010000101.1:0-10138 GCA_964445085.1 uncultured Burkholderiales bacterium | reverse complement strand
GCTCATGCATGCGATTCGCTCATGAAAATTGGGGCTTCTTCAGACCTTCCTTAGGGAAGCTCTGCAAAAGGTCGCGAGCAAGCCCGGCTGGCCGGCGAGAAGCGCACCTGTACAAGCAAGTACAGCGAGCATCGCAGGCGGGCAGACGGGCTGCGCAGTACTTTTGCAGAGGTTCCCTAGGCCTTGGTATCGACGTTTTGTCCCAGATGGGGCGGATTGCTGCTGGTGGCCGGCTGCGGCTGGGGGATCGCCTGGATCAGGGCGGCCGCCGCGCTGGCCTCGGAGTCCAGCGCCTTCTTCAGCACCGCCACCTGGCGTTCCTGATCGGCGGGCTGGCTGACCGCGCCGCCGACGATGGATGACGAGACTTCCATGATGCACCTCCTGTTCCGATGCGTGATCGCGTCATCGGCTTAGCGGCGGCTTTCACCCGCAACTTGACCCCGCGAACGCACGCCAAACGTAGCCGGCCCCTGTACCGCCCTACTGCTACACTGCAAGCAGGGAGCCGTGTCCATGCCCATCCACAACGCCGACATCGCCGCCATCTTCGAGGAAATCGCCGAGCTGCTGGAGATCCAGAACGCCAATCCGTTCCGCGTGCGCGCCTACCGCAACGCCGCGCGCATGATCGGCGAGTTCGGGCGCGAGGCCGCGGCCGTCATCGCCGCGGGCCAGGAACTGCCCAAGATTCCGGGCATCGGCGCCGACCTGCTGGCGAAGATCCACGAAATCGTCACCACCGGCCGCTGCGGCTTTCTCGACGAGCTGCGCAGGCAGCTGCCGCCCACCATCACCGAACTGCTGCATATCCCCGGTCTCGGTCCGAAGCGGGTGAAGATGCTCTACGACAGCCTGCAGGTGGAGACGCTGGAACAGCTGGCGAAAGTCGCGCAGGCGGGGCGCATCCGCGAGCTCCCCGGCTTCGGCGAGAAAACCGAGCGCATGATTCTGGAGGCGCTTGCCGCCCATGCGTCGCAGACCCGGCGCTTTTCCATCGCGGTCGCGAGCCAGTACGCCGAGGCCCTGCTCGCCCACCTCAAGCGCGCGCCGGGGGTGGACAAGACGGTGGTGGCGGGCAGCTATCGGCGGCGCAAGGAAACGGTGGGCGATCTGGACATCCTGGTCACGGCCAAGGCCGGCCCGCCGGTCATGGCGCACCTGCTGGCCTATGACGAAATCGCCGACGTGCTGTCCCATGGCGACACCCGCTCCAGCGTGGTGCTGAAGAGCGGCATCCAGGTCGACGTGCGGGTGGTGGCAGCGGAGAGCTACGGCGCCGCCCTGCACTACTTCACCGGTTCCAAGCCGCACAACATCGCGGTGCGCAAGCTGGGGCAGGACAAGGGGCTCAAGATCAACGAGTACGGCGTGTTCCGTGGCGAAAAGCGCGTCGCCGGTGACACCGAGGAATCCGTGTTCGCCGCGGTCGATCTGCCTTTCATCCCCCCGGAGCTGCGCGAGGACCGCGGCGAAATCGAGGCTGCCCGGACCGGCAAGCTGCCGAAGCTGGTGGAACTCGTCCATCTCCGCGGCGATCTGCACGCCCACAGCCAGGCCTCCGACGGGCGCAACCGCATCGAGGAGCTGGCACGCGCGGCGCAGGCGCGCGGCTGGCAGTACCTGGCGATCACCGACCACTCCGCACGTCTGAAGGTGGCCCACGGCCTGGATGCGAAACGCCTGGAAAAGCAGATCGAGGAAATCGACCTGCTCAACGGCAAGTTCAACGGCGTACACATCCTCAAGGGCATCGAGGTGGACATCCTGGAGAACGGCGAGCTGGACCTGCCGGATGCGGTGCTGGCCAGGCTCGACCTGGTCATCGGTGCCGTGCACAGCCACTTCAACCTGCCGCGCGACAGGCAAACCGAACGCATCCTGCGCGCCATGGACCACCCCCACTTCACCCTGCTCGCCCACCCCAGCGGGCGCGAACTGGGCCGGCGCGAGGCCTACGACGTGGACATGGAGCGCATCATTCGCCACGCGCGGGAACGCGGCTGCTACCTGGAGCTGAATTCGCAGCCGGAACGCCTGGACCTGAGCGACATCCACTGCCAGATGGCCAAGCACGAAGGGGTGCTCATCGCCATCAACTCCGACGGCCACTCCCTGCTCGACTTCGACAACCTGCGCTTCGGGATCGGCCAGGCGCGCCGCGGCTGGCTGGAGGCGAAGGACGTGCTCAACACGCGCACGCTGAAGCAGCTGTTGCCGCTGCTGAAGAAGACGATGTAATCAGGCGAGACGCAATACCACGGCGCCGGCGGCGACCAGCAGCGTCGCCAGCCAGCGCGCCGGGCCGAAGCGCTCCTTCAGCACCAGCGCGCCGATCACCAGCCCGAAGATCACCGCCGTCTCGCGCAGCGCCGCGACGAGGGGAATCGGCGCGCGCGTCATCGCCCAGATGGCGAGGCCGTAGGACGCCAGGGCGAGGGCGCCCCCCAGCAGCCCAGCCCGCCACGCCGCTGCCACTGCGGGCAGGTGCCGGCGCTTCCGTCGCACCAGCAGCACCCAGCCGAGAAACGGCACGGCGTTGAGAAGAAACATCCACAGCGTGTAGCTCAGGGCCCCGCCTGCACCACTTCCCGCAAGCCGCGCGCCGCTGCCGTCGATGACGGTATAGGCCGCAATCACGCCGGCGTTGGCCAGGGCAAACCCGGCGCCGCCGCGGCGCTCGGCGCCCAGCACCAGCAGCCCGCCGCTCAGGAGCAGCAGCGCGAGCCAGCCGGCCTGCGACAGGGGTTCGTGCAGCAAGAGCATCGACACCACAGCGGTGAGCAAGGGCGCGGTGCCGCGCATCAGCGGATAGGATAGCGACAGCTCCCCGTGCTCATAGGCACGGGCGACCAAGGTGAAATAGACGAAATGGGTGAACACCGAGGCGGCGATGAACGGCCGGCTCGCCGGCGCAGGCAGCGGCAGGAAGGGCAGCGCCGCCGCGGCGATCAGCGCGCTGCCCAGGACGAGCGCGACCATCTGCGCGAACCTGTCGGCGGCCGCGCGGATCGACGCATTCCATGCCGCATGCAGCACCGCCCCCAGCAACACCAGCAGCATGACCTCGGTCGGCATGCCGGCGCTCCCGGGCTAGGCGATCAGCCAGATGGTCGTCGCCAGCCAGGCGAGGAAAGTCACCACCAGATGCGGGTCGAGCAGCATTTCCGCGGCGGGATCCTCGCCGCGCCGCCGATGGTGCAGCAGGTAGATGTAGCGGAAGATGCCGTAGAGCACGAAGGGCACGGTGTAGATGAGATTGGCCGTGCCGTGGCGCGCCATCGTGTCCGCGCTCATGGTGTAGAGGCTGTAGCTCATCACCACGCCGGCCGCGGTGACGGTGATCATGTGATCCAGCAATTCCGGGCCGTAGTGCTCCAGCACCTTGCGCTGGGACGCGCCCTCCTCGCCCGCCGCCTGCCATTCGGCGCGGCGCTTGGCGAAGCCGAGGAACAGCGTGATCAGCAGGCCGGTGAGCAGCAGCCATTGCGAGGGCGGGATGCCCACGCCCGCGGTGCCCGCCAGGATGCGCAGCATGAAGCCGGCGGCGATGATGAACACGTCCAGGATCACCACCTGCTTGAGTCCGGCGGAGTAGGCGAGATTGATCGCCGCGTAGGCCGCCAGGAGCCACAGCACGGTGATGGAGGCGAAGGCACCCAGCATCGCGCCGGCAACCGCCAGCAGCGCAGCCAGCACCAGCGCCGTGCGCGGGCGCACCGCGCCGCTGGCCAGGGGCCGGTTGCGCTTGACCGGATGGCGCCGGTCCGCCTCGCGGTCGGCCAGATCGTTGATGATGTAGATCGCGCTCGCGATCAGCGAAAAGCCGGCCGCCGCCGCCAGCACCTTGATCACCAGCGCCAGGTCGCCCCAGGCATGGCTGAACAGCAGCCCGGTGAACACGAACAGGTTCTTCACCCATTGCTTCGGGCGCATGAGGCGGACGAGGCTGGCGGCCTGGCTCATCGCTTTCTCATTTCCTTGCCGGCGCGTGGCAGGTCTCGCCGGGGAAATACTTGTCGCAGAAATAGCAATCGCCCATGGGCAGCCAGCGCGGCACGGCATAGTACTTGTCCTTCACCGCGCGCAGCACGTTTTCCCGATAGGCCGGGTAATCGAAGCCGCGGCCGAGCACCAGGTAGTAGGTCGCGCCGCTCACGTCGAAATGCTTGAACTCGATCGACTTGAAATAGGGGCCGTAGTGGTCGAACTCCGGCTCTTTCTTCAGCAGGATCAGGATGTTCTTGCCGTCGAACTGGCGGAAGTCGGTGACGATGTCGTCGTGGCGGGCGTGGCTGGATGCCTCGCCGAACACGGCGAAATTGCGGCGCGCGTGGTAGGAGATGATGGCCGAGGCCGAGTAGCCGTCGGTGGCGAACTCGAAGGAATCCGCGTAGGGCTCCAGCTGCTCCAGGATCTCGTGCGGCCGCAGCATGAACACCATGCCGTCGTATTTGCTCCAGCGCTCGAAGGCCTGCAGCGGCAGCGCGGCGAAAATGGCGATCGCCAGCACGTGGGCGCCGGTGAAATACAGCATGAAGCGCAGCGCCTTGCCAAGGCGCGCCTTGTCCAGCACCAGGGCCATGAACATGAAGAAGAAGGGATAGAACGACAGCACCCAGTGCAGCCCGATGGTCTTCACGAAGGACAGCAGTCCGAACACCGCCATCGGCACCAGGAACAGGATGGCGAGCAGCCGACCCTGTCCGGTGCGGGCATAGGCCAGCAGGTCCTGGCGCTTCTGGTAGGCGTAGAAGGCCAGCAGCGGCGTCATCAGGTAGACGGTCAGCAGCAGGTAGAGCGGCGGCCGGCCCGGCGTGAAGCCGGCGCCTTCGTGCCGGTTGAACAGGTTGAACATGATGTTCGCCCAGCAGTGCTCGTAGTTCCAGTACAGGTTCAGCGCCAGGAAGGGGAGCGCGCTCAGGAACAGCCAGACGAACTGCCGGTTGCGGCCGCTGCGCTTCGGCGCGGCCCACCAGTACACGAGGTAGGCGAGCACCAGCAACGCCGAGAAATACTTGGACAGGATCGCCAGGCCGAGGAAGATGCCGGACCAGACGAAGTCGCGGGTCGCCGCGCTTTTCTCCGCCCGCCACAGCATGGCCGCGGACAGGAAGGAGAACAGGATCACGCCGGTGTCGGTGGTGATGATGACATTCAGCAGGCTGGTCGGCGCCAGCATGTAGAGCAGCGCGGCGAAATAGGCGCGCTCCCGATCCTCGTCGCGCAGCAGGCGGTAGATGCCATAGCCCACGATCAGCGACAGCAGCACCACCGGGATGCGCAGCACCCATTCCGCGTCGCCGAAGTGCAGCATCAGCCACAGCATCCAGCCCACCATGGGCGGATGGTCATAGAAGCCGTAATCCGGCTGCTTGCCCCAGATCAGGAAATAGGCCTCGTCGCCGGACATGGGTGCCACGGCGGCGAGAAACAGCTTGAACACCAGGCCCAGGCCCAGGGCCAGCCAGAACCAGCGGGCGAGTTTGTTTTCGGTCATGCAGTCGGCCCTGTCAGGCAAAGGTCTTGACGACGGCGGGCGCTGGAACGCGCGCCCCCACGCCGCCCTGGTTCAAAAAAAGTCTCATGGTCTCGCCACGCGGTCGAAGGCGAACAGGCGGAAGCGTTCTTTCCTGTCGCCGGGGCGGCTGCCCTCCCACAGTTTCTTCCATCCGGCTCCGGGCCGCTCGTCCGGCTCGCGGGGGTTCCACTGCAGCACGAACAGGTCGCAGGCGATGCCTTCGAACTCTTCCACGCGCTGGGTGGTGATGCCGGCGTAATACTGCAACAGCGCGCGATGCGCCGGGCTCAGGCCGGCGCTGGCGATGCAGTTGTAGGAGGCGGGCAGGTGCGCCTTTAACTCCGTGAACACGCTCGCATAGCTGCGGCCGTGATTGAGCCAGGGCAGCCAGATCGTGGCGAGCAGGCCCCACGCCAGGGTGATGCCGGCGGTCCAGTTCACGGCGGCGCGGCGCCCGGACTTGAAGGAACGCCGCAGCGGCAGCACCCAGAACAGGGTGAGCAGCACCGCCGCCAGAAACGGCAGCCAGGCGAAAGCGGGCACGAAGCCCGGCTCCAGCTCGAGCAGATGGGCGGAAAAGCGCTGCGGCGTGCCGGTCATCATGGCGAACCAGGCAAACCAGAGGAAGAAGCCGGCAAGGCTGAAGGTCATGATGCCGAACCAGCCAAGGGCGTTGGCCGCCCCGCGGCGCAGGGTGTCCACCCCGCCGGCGGCGAGCAGGCTCAAGGGCAGCAGCAGCGGCAAGGCGTTGGTGTCGCTGCGCTCGGGCGAGGTGCCGAGCAGGGCCAGCACCACCACGAAGAACACCAGCGGGAGCTGATACTGCCGTTCCCGCAGCAGCTTGCGGCGGTAGCCCCACACCGTCCACGCCGCCAGCGGCAGCGCCGGCCACGCGAACCAGAGCAGCAACTCGGAGAAGTAGCCGATCTGCTCGGCGGTGTGCACGAACGACAGCCGCACCAGCGGATGCCAGCTTTGCTGCCAGAACAGCTGGAACAATTCCGGCGAGCGCGCATGCAGCAGCGCCGGCCACAGCAGCAGCCACGGTGCGCTCGTTGCCAGCGCGATCAACCCGGCCCGTGCATAGGCGCGGCGGCGCCAGTTGGGAAAGGCCGCGAGCAACAGGGCCGTCAGCACCAGCACCACCACCGGCGTGACCCCGCTCGACAGGAACGCCGCGCCAATGCCCTGGCCGAGCAGGACGCCCGCCAGCCACGGGCGCCGCTCCACCGCGGCGAAACCGAGCAGCGCCAGGGCATACCCGGCCAGCAGGGCGTTGTCGACCTGCATCTCGTGGCCGTTGGTGAGCAGCCCCACGCAGCCGAGCAGCACGATCACGGCCGGACGCCCGACGCCCGGGCCGAACAGGGTGCGCCCGGTCAGGCCCAGGGCGAGCAACACCAGCGCGATGAACAGGCCGCTCGCGAGTCGCGCCGCGTCGTGCAGGGCGAGCAGCGGCGACAGCGCCTGGGCGAGCAGCGCCGCCACCCAGTGGTAGAGCGGCGGATGCTCCAGCGCCACCGCACCGGCCAGATGCGGCACCAGCCAGTCGCCGCTGTGCAGGATGTGGTAGACGACGCCGAACGTGGCCGCGTCGTCCGACCGCCACGGATCGTGCCCGACCAGGCCCGGAATCAGCCAGGCCACGCACAGCACGATCAGCAGCGCGAGCTTGCTCGCCTCGGACTGCTCGGCGCCCTTTGCCTGCAACACCGGCATCGGATCAGGTTGGGTCCACGGCAGAGACGATGGCCGCGGGAATGCGCTCGATCAAGCGGGGATCGAAAGGCTTGGGCAGGATGTACTCGCGCCCGAACGCCAGGGACTTCAGCCCGTAGGCCTGCAGCACCTCGGGCGGCACCGGCTCCCTGGCCAGCGCCGCCAGGGCCTTCACCGCCGCGATCAGCATGGGGCGGGTGATGCGCTTGGCGCGCGCATCCAGCGCGCCGCGAAAGATGAAGGGAAAGCCGAGGACGTTGTTCACCTGGTTGGGGAAATCGGAGCGGCCGGTGGCCATCACCAGATCCTTGCGCGCCGCGTGGGCAAGCTCGGGACGGATCTCCGGGTCGGGATTGGCCAGCGCGAACACCACCGGGTTCTGGGCCATGCTCTGCACCATCTCGGCCGTGACCAGATTCGGCCCGGACACGCCCACGAACACGTCGGCACCCTGCATGGCATCGGCCAGCGTGCGCTTGTCGGTGGCGCGGGCGAATTCCTGCTTGTATACGTTGAGGTCGGTGCGGCCGGCGTGGATCACACCCTTGCTGTCCACCAGCAGGATGTTGTCCGCCGGTGCCCCCATCGCCATCAGCAGCCGCATGGAGGCGAGGCCGGCGGCCCCCGCGCCGAGGCAGACGATGCGCGCGTCGGCGAGGGATTTGCCCTGGATCTCCAGCGCATTGAGCAGGCCGGCGCAGATGATCACCGCCGTGCCATGCTGGTCGTCGTGGAACACGGGGATGTCGAGGCGCTCGGACAGGGCCTTCTCGATCTCGAAGCAGGCCGGCGCGCCGATGTCCTCGAGGTTGATGCCGCCGAAGGTGGGCGCGATGGCGGCCACGGTTTCGATGAAGTGCTCGGTGGACTTCGATGCCACCTCGATGTCGAACACGTCGATGCCGGCGAAGCGCTTGAACAACACCGCCTTGCCCTCCATCACCGGCTTCGAGGCGAGGGGCCCGAGGTTGCCCAGGCCCAGAATCGCCGTGCCGTCGGAAATCACCGCCACCAGGTTGCCCTTGTTGGTGTAGCGGTAGGCCGCCTCCGGGTCCTTGGCAATCTCGCGCACCGGTTCGGCCACGCCCGGGCTGTAGGCCAGGGTGAGGTCGGCCGCAGTGGCGCAGGCCTTGGTCGGCTCGACGGAAAGTTTGCCCGGCTTGGGAAACTGGTGATAGGCAAGCGCCGCCTGGCGCTTGTCGAAATTGGGATCGGGCTGGGTCATGGCAGGCCAGTCTTTCGGTGACGGCGCGCAAGCGCGCAAAGCCGCTATTTTAGCCGCCGCCGCGAGTGCCGGAAAGCAGCGCGCCGGCCGCTTGGCAGCCTGCTAGGCGGGGATGTCGGGCGTGATGCGCATCTGCAGGAGCGTGATCTCGTCCTTGAGCAGCAGCTTGCGCTTCTTGAGGCGGCGGATCTGCAGTTCGTCGGGATAGGCTTCCGCGGTGAGGCGGTCGATCACCTCGTCCAGATCGCGGTGCTCGATCTGCAGTTCGACGATGCGGCGTTTGATGGCTTCGATTTCTTCTTCCAGCATGCTCGGCTCCCGGCGGAGTCCGCGGCAGACTCCGAATCGCATTATCCGCCGGCTTCCGCGCGCGTCAACAAGGCGGCGGGGCTAGAATGGATCATCACCCCCGGACCTGCCCATGCGCCCCCTGTTCCAGCCCGAACTCGTGAACGACCCCTTCGGTGACCCGGCGCTGTTCGTGGACTGCCTGTTCGAGGGCCGCGCGCTGTTGTTCGACCTGGGCGACATCCGCGCCCTGGCCCCGAAGAAGCTGCTGCGCGTCAGCCATGTGTTCGTGTCCCATGCGCACATGGATCACTTCATGGGCTTCGACTGGCTGTTGCGCATCTGCCTCGGCCGCGACCGGGCCATGCAGTTGTTCGGCCCGCCCGGCTTCGTCGACCAGGTGGAGCACAAGCTTGCTTCCTACACCTGGAACCTGGTGCAGAACTACGATACCGACTTCACGCTGCACGTCACCGAGGTGGAGCCGGGCGTGCGCGCCCGGCGCGCCACCTTTCGCTGCCGCGCCGCCTTCCGGCGCGAAGACGAGACGGAACTGGCCGCCGGCGACGTGCTGGTGGAGGAACCGCTGTTCCGGGTGCGCGCCACCCTCCTCGACCATCGCACACCCTGTCTCGCCTTCGCGCTGGAGGAGAGCGCCCATGTCAACGTCTGGAAGAACCGCCTGTTCGAGCGCGGACTGGCGCCCGGCCCCTGGCTGCAGGAAGCCAAGCGGGCGGTGCTGCGCGGCGACCCCGACACCACGCCGATCCGCGCCCAGTGGCGCGAAGACGGGGAAATCCGCGAAGGACAGATCAGCCTGGGCGAGCTGCGGCGCGACATCGTGCGCGTGGTGCCGGGGGAAAAGATCGCCTACGTCACCGACGCGGTCTACCACGCGGACAACGCGCGCCGGATCGTCGCGCTGGCCCGGGATGCGAATCTGCTGTTCATCGAAAGCACCTTCCTCGACGAGCACCGGGAGCGCGCGGCGGAAAAGCGCCATCTCACCGCCAGACAGGCGGGCGAACTGGCGCGCGCGGCGCACGCCCGGCAGGTCGTCTCCTTCCATTTCTCGCCCATCTACCGCGAGATGGAGCAGCGCCTGCGCGATGAGCTGGCACAGGCCTTCCGCGGCTAGCTTTTCCTCCCGGGCGCGACGCTGACGGCCACGCATCGGCCGTGGGCGACGACCCCGGTCTGGATGGGCAGGAAGCGCCCGATCAGCCACAGGGCGGTGTCGGCGTGGGAAGAGAGACGCTGCGCCAGGAAGCGCGAGGGCCCGGCCGCCAGCGCCATGTAGACCAGCAGCTGGTCGGCGGCGTGGACGTCCAGGGTCGCCCCCGAGTCCAGGGCGGCGCCCAACGCCTGCGCCGCCGCAGCGCCCA
>CAYUJV010000100.1:0-10318 GCA_964445085.1 uncultured Burkholderiales bacterium | reverse complement strand
CGGGACTGGGATGCAGGATCGTGCCGATCCGGCGGTCATCCTCACCGGCGACGCGCCGGAAGCGCGCCTCGGCGAAACCGCCCACGCCAATGAGCCACGCAGGCCGCAGCAGGTCGATCACGGTGCGCAGATGTTCATCGCACACTCGTTCGAGGGCGGCCTGTTCGGAGGCGGGCAGCTTGTCGGGCGTGCGATTGCGTCCGCCGGCCTCCATGAATGCCAGCGGGCAGTAATTGACCACGAAATGGGTGGCGAAGAAATCTTCCGCGCGCGGATAACGCCGGGCGAAGAGGCCCCACAAACGGCGGCCGCTCACTTCCGAGCGGGGACAATCGAAGCCCAGCACCGGCCGCGCGGGATGCGGGTCCGCCGGCGGTTCGACGGGCGCGTGCAGCCCCATCCAGTCACGCACCGCCGCGATTTCACCAAAGGGAACGCCCGTCTGCGCCATCCCGAACGGACCGGGATTCATCCCGAGGAACAGGACCCGCCGCGGGCCGGTTGCAAACCGCCGCAGATACAGCTCGTGCGGGCGCCAGGCGTAGCGGGCGCCGCTGGGATGGATGGAAGGCGGTGCGACGATCAGCCCGCCGTCGGCGCGCAAATCGATGCCCGGCGCCAGGCCGACCCGGTTGTGGACGTGGCCGCCCGGGTGCGCGAAGTACAGGTGGCGTCCGCCACCGCCGGAAACCGCTTCCAGCGTGGGCGGAAGCGGGCCATGTTCGCGCTCGAGCCGGGCCAGGCTCGCCGCGCCCTCGTGCTTCGGGTCCACGTCGAGCACGACCAGGCCCGACACGGCGCCGGTGACGATGGCAACATTGGCTTCGGGCCAGCGCTCGAACCACCCACGCACTTCGGCTTCGCTCGGCGGCGCCTGCTGGTAAGGCTGCCACGCCAGCAGCGGCCGCTTTTCCCGCGCGCGCACCGGCACCACCGACCAGCCGCGGCGCAGATAGTCCAGGGCGGCCTCGGCACAGGACGGGACGCCGGCGGCCTCGCGCATGGTCAGTTCTCCAGGGTCAATCCAGCTTCAGCAGCGGATGGCGCCGCAGCTCGTCGCGCTCCCACAACGACAGCCCGGCACGCTGATCGACCGTCTCCACCGCCAGGATCAGGTCGGGATCGTCGAAGCTCACCTCCGCATCCGCACCCCGCTCCTGCAGCCGGCCGATGATGTAGTGGTCGAGGAAGCGCTCCTCCACCGGGCTGGTCATGCGCGCCTTGAACCCGCGCCGGTGCAGGCGAACATGGAAGCGCCGCCCGGCGAAACGATCCAGCCAGGGCTCGATCGCGGCCGTGGCCTTCGTCTCGAACTCCTCCGGCGACTGGAAGGCAAAGCTTTGCGTCACCGGCATCACGCGCGCGAGGCTGGCGCGCGCTTCCGGATCGTCCGCGAGCTCGCGTTCCAGCGCCTTTAGAAAGGCGGCCCCGTCCTCCACACGCAGCGTGAGCACGTTGAAGTAGCTGGTGGCCGTCACGCGGCCGAAGCGCTGCAGCAGATCGCACGCCCGCCTGAAGCCGCCTTCGTTCGCGGTCACCACGACGTTCCAGTCCTCCATCACGGACGCCACCCGTCAGCGCCGCGACTGGTAGGTGCCGACGAGCTGCGCCTCGGCCAGGACGTGCCCGGCCATGGCGCGCTCCACCTGGGCCTTGGTCGGATGGCCCAGGTCGGGCAGCGCGCGATCCAGCGCGTAGAGCTTGAAGAAATAGCGATGGCGGCCGATGGGCGGACAGGGGCCGCCGTAGCGCGTGTGCTGAAAATCGTTGATGCCGGCCAGGGCGCCGGCGGGCAGCGCCGCCGCCTCGCCCAGCCCGCTGTCGTGCGCGGGCAGGTTGTACACCACCCAGTGCACCCAGGTCATGCGCGGCGCCCTCGGGTCCGGCGCATCCGGGTCGTCCACGATCAGCACCAGGCTCTGCGCAGCGGCCGGCACGCCGGACCACGCCAGCGGCGGCGAGACATCGCGGCCGTCGCAGGTGTAGACGGCGGGAATCTCGGCGCCGTCGGCAAAGGCGCTGGAAGTCAGGGACAGCGGCATTTCATCCTCCCGTGCAGTGGCTGAGCGGCACTACCCAGTCTAGTGCATTGACGCGGGGGCGGCGCTGGGCAATGCTAGGGGGCCTGCCTCCCCCCGCACCCAATGGCCGAACCAGAAGTCACGCTCAAACGCGCGCTGTCCCTCGGACCGATCACCTACTACGGCCTCGGCACCATTCTGGGCGCCGGGATCTACGTGCTCGTGGGCAAGGTCGCCGGCTATGCCGGACTGTACGCGCCGGTCGCCTTCCTGGTGGCAGGGCTGATCGCCGCCTTCACCGCCTTTTCCTACGCCGAGCTGGCCGCGCGCTATCCCCACAGCGCCGGCCCCGCCCTCTACGTGCGCGAAGGCCTCGGCCTGCGCTGGCTGGCGCGGCTCGTGGGCGGGCTGATCGTGCTGAGCGCCGTGGTGAGCTGCGCCACCCTGGTGAGCGGCTTCGTCGGCTATCTCGACGTGTTCGTGGCGCTGCCGCACTGGACGGTGATTCTCGCGCTGCTCGCGGCGCTGACCGCGCTCGCGGCCTGGGGCATCGCCGAATCGGTGCGTGCGGCGAGCCTGATCACCCTGGTCGAAATCGGCGGTCTGCTGCTGATCATCGCGATCTCCGGCGCCAGTTTCGCCACCCTGCCCCAGCGGCTTCCCGAACTGCTGCCGCCGCTGAACCGGGAAACCTGGGAAGGCATTTTCCTCGGCGCGTTCATCGCCTTTTACGCCTTCCTCGGCTTCGAGGACATGGTGCACGTCGCGGAGGAGGTGAAGGATCCGCAGCGCACCCTGCCCCGCGCCATCGTGCTGGCCCTGGCGCTGTCCACCCTGCTCTACCTGCTGGTCGCCCTTGCCGCCGTGCTGACCCTGCCGCAGGCCACCCTGGCACGCTCGTCCGCGCCGCTGGCCGAAATGTACGCGCGCGCCACCGGCGGCGCGCCGGTCGTGATCAGCCTCATCAGCCTGTTCGCGGTGGTCAACGGTGCGCTCATCCAGATCATCATGGGCGCGCGCGTGCTCTACGGCATGAGCCGCGAGGGCTGGCTGCCCCGGGGTCTGGGCCGGGTGTCGCCGCGCACGCGCACGCCGCTGCTGGCCACGCTGGCCATCGCCCTCGCCGCCCTCGTGCTCGCCTTGTGGCTGCCGCTGGTCACGCTGGCCAAGACGACCAGCTTCCTGCTGTTGCTGGTGTTTGCGCTGGTAAACCTGTCGCTGCTGCGGGTGAAGGCCAGGGTGCCTGCGGTGGAGGGAGTGCGGACCTATCCGGCCTGGATGCCGGCGGCAGGGCTGGTCCTCACCCTGGGCTTGATCGCGTTTCAGGTCGCCTACGGGCTTGGCGGCTGAGCATCCGCCGCGGCCAAGCTCAGCGGCGAGCGTCCGGGAATTCCCCGTCCAGGTACAGCCAGCGGCCGTTTTCGCGCACGAAGCGGCTGGCCTCGTGCAGGCGCTCGGCCTTGCCGCCGACTTTGTAGCGCGCCACGAATTCCACCAGGCCTTCGCTGTCGCCGGCGCCGCCGGCCTGCGTGCGCTTGATCTGCAGCCCGAGCCATTTCACCGCATCGGTCACGGCTACACCGAGATCGGCCGGCCGCGTCGAGGCATGCCAGGTCTGCTGCAAATAGTCCTGCCTGGCCAAAACGTAGGCCGTATAGCGCGAACGCATCAACTGCTCGGCGGTGTCCGGCAGGCGGCCGCCCTCGATGTAGCGGCCACAACAGGCCGCATAGTCGCGGCCGGAGCCGCAGGGGCAGGCAGTCGGTGAAGTCATCAGGGCAGAGCGCAGCGGAGAGGGAGTGAAACGATACCACGGCGCCGCGCCCCGCGGGCGGGCGTCACTTGAAGCGTGCCGCCAGCCGCTCCAGCGCCTCGCGCATGTCCTCCCAGGCCTTTTCGCTGCCGCTCTTGAGATCCTCCCAGGCGTCCTCGGCGCGATTGCGCAGCTCGTTGAGCCGGGACTGGGCGGCCACGCGCTTGTCCGCCACGGCGGCGAGTTGCTTTTCATACTCGCTCCGCAGTTCCAGCTTGGCGAGGGAGGCCTTGAGCTTCAGCTCGTCCAGGCGCGCATCCAGTTCCCGCAGCTGCCGCTCCAGCGCCGCCTGGAATGCCTGCTTCGGCGTCATGCCGGAAGGACGCGCCGCCGTGCCGCCGGCCTGGAGGATGCGGTCGACTTCGGCCTCGGCTTCCAGCCAGTCCTGGGCCGGATCGCCGCCGCTGAAGCCGCGCCGCTCGGCGCGAAAATAGGCCGCCTCGGCGATCATGTGATAGCGCTGCTCCGGGGTCACGCGCAAGGCTTCGGCTGGCGCGCCTGCGGCAGCCGGCGGACGGGAAGCGGATTCGGATTGCGTCTGGGCCATGGCAGAACTCCTTGTCGTCGGTTCGATCAAACTGGCAGCCCCGTCCCTTGCGCGACGGGCCGGCCTTTCCATCCAATCTAGACCATCACCGGTGCGATGCAATACAGTGCTGGCCCATGCGCCTGATTTTCCGACTGCTCGTGCTGCTGCTGGTGCTCGCGCCGCTTGCGCTGGCCGCGCTCGCGTGGCTTTCGCTCGCGGCGCAGCCCGAAGCCGCCGGCCCTGCACTCACCTATCGTGACATCGAACGCGCCCAGGCCATCCTCAAGCGCAACGATCCGCGGCAGCTGGCGCCGGGTGCCACGCGCCGGGTCGTCCTGAATCAGGACGACCTCAGCGTCGCGCTGCGCTACCTCGCGCACAAGTACGCGCGCGGCAACGCGCAGGCCCTGCTGGCGCAGGACCGGATGCGGATCGTAGCCAGCTTTCCCGTGCCGGTCGTGCCCGCGCGCCCCTACCTGAACGTCGATGCCACCTTGCAAAGCCAGGGCACGGTGCCGGAACTCGCGGCCCTGCGCGTCGGTTCGGTGCCCGTGCCGCCGCGGCTTGCGGCCTGGCTGCTGCGGCAGGGGCTGGAGCGCCTGTACAGCGTCGACGAATTGACCACCGCCATCGGTGCGGTGCATGACGTCACGCTGCGGCCCGGGCAGCTCGCGCTGTCCTATCGCTGGGAGCCGGAAACGGTGCGTGTCCTCGGCACGCGGCTCGCGGGCGCCGACGATGCGCGCCTCGCCTTCTACCGGGACGAGCTGCTGGCCCTGCAGGAGAACGGCAAGGCGCTGCGCGGCTCGATCGCGCCGGTGCTGCAGGCGCTGTTCCATCGCGCGCAACAGCGCGCCGCAGGCAGCTCCGCCGCAGCCGACCCGGTGGCGGAAAATCGCGCGCTGCTGCTGATCCTGGGAACATGGGCCAGCGAGCACGGCACGCGCACGCTGCTGCCCGATACCCGGCACGAGCCGCGCCCCTTTGCGCTCAGCCTGCAGCAGCGACGCGACTGGGCGCAGCATTTCCTCGTCTCGGCCGCCATCGCGGCCGGCGGCGACACGCTCCTGTCCAATGCGGTCGGCATCTTCAAGGAAGTGTCCGACTCCCGCGGCGGCAGCGGCTTCAGTTTCGGCGACCTCGCCGCCGACCGCGCGGGCACGCGCTTCGGCCAGCTCGCCACGGCGTCGCGCGCGAGCGCGCTGCAGACCCAGCGCCTGCTGCAGCAAGGCATCGTCGAGGCGGACATCATGCCGCCCGCGCGCGACCTGCCGGAGAATCTGCGCGAAGCGGAATTCGACCGCCGCTATGGCGGGGTGGATGCACCGGAATATCAGCGGGTCGTGACCGAAATCGACCGTCGCGTGGCCGCCTGCCGCCTGTATCGCGACTAATCGCGACTGGCCGCCGCGATGAGCTTGCGCTTGTCGGCCGCGCGCATGCGCTTGATGGCGTGCTCGCGGCTGAGGGCCGCGCCGCGCTCGCCGGCGGCTTCCTGCCAGACCAGCGTCGCCGGCAGCCGGCCGCGGGTGTACTTCGCGCCCCTGCCGGCATTGTGGGTGGCGACCCGTGCCGCCACGTCGGTGGCCACGCCGGTATAGAGCGTGCCATCGGCGCATTGCAGCATGTAGACATACCAGGTGGTCATGGCCGGAGCGTAACACAGGGCCCCCGGCGGGCGCGCTATACTGCCGCTCTTTGCGACCCTGGAGAACACGATGCCCCTGGAGAACATGGTGCAGACAATTCCCGCGCGTGCAAGCTTCCTGGCCGCGGCAGCACTCCTGCTGCTCGCCGCGTGCGCCCCCGCGACGCCGATCAAGAACATCATCGACCATCCGCGCGACTACGCCGACAAGCCGGTGACGGTGCAGGGCGAAGTGAAGAACGTGTTCTCCCTGATCGTCATCAAATACTTCACCCTCGACGACGGCACCGGCAGCATCACCGTGGTGACCGAGCGCCCCCTGCCGCAGAAGGGCGAAAGGCTGAAGGTGAAGGGCACGGTGAAGGAAGGCTTCTCCCTCGGCGACCAGACCATGACGCTGATCGTGGAAGAGCCGCCGGAGGGCACGCGCAAGCCGTAGCCGCCACAGACGCCCGCGCCGGCTTCCGCAGTGCCGGCGGCTGGGCGTAAAATGCGCCCTCTATTGAGAATTACATAACCACATGTCGGCGAAGTTTCCCGCAGCGAAATCTCCCCTGTTCCCTCTTTTGCAAAGAGGGGAACCTACTGGGCAACGGTTTAGCAGGTCCCTCCCTTTGAAAAAGGGAGGACAGGAGGGATTTCAGCGGTGTCACTCGATTTATTTCCAATAGCTCTTTCCCACCTGCCGCTGAACCCCAGGACCGCCCCGTGAACGCCGCCGATTCCCTGATCGAAGTCTCCGACCTGCACTTCTCCTATGGCGAGCGCGCCATCCTCAAGGGCATCGACCTGCGCGTGCCCCGCGGCAAGGTGTGCGCGATCCTCGGCGCGAGCGGCTGCGGCAAGACGACGCTGCTGCGCCACATCGGCGGCCAGCTCCATCCCGAGCGGGGCTTCGTCAAGGTCGACGGCCAGACGGTGCACGAGCTGGACAACGACGCCCTGTACCGGCTGCGGCGCAAGATGGGCATGATGTTCCAGGCCGGCGGGCTGTTCTCCGACATCACGGTGTTCGACAACATCGCCTTTCCCCTGCGCGAGCACACCGACCTGCCGGAGAGCATGATCCGCGACCTGGTGCTGATGAAACTGGACGCGGTGGGCCTCAGGGGCGCACGCGACCTGTTCCCGAGCGAGCTGTCCGGCGGCATGGCGCGGCGCGTGGCCCTGGCCCGGGCCATCGCCATGGACCCGCAGCTGCTCATCTACGACGAGCCGTTCGCCGGGCTGGATCCGATCTCGCTCAACGTCATCGCCAACCTGATCCGCAAGCTCAACGACGCCTTGGGCGTCACCTCCATCGTCGTCACCTACGACGTGAGCGAGTCGATCAAGGTGGTGGACTACCTGTACCTGATCCTCGACGGCGTGATCGCCGCCGCGGGCCCCACCGAGGACATGGTCAACTCCAGCGACCCCTTCGTGCAGCAATTCCTGCACGCCAAGCCGGAAGGGCCGGTGCCCTTCCACTACCCCGGGCTCAGCTACGACGCGGCCCTGGGCATGGCCTGAGCCGGCGCGCCCGAATTGTCACAGATTGTTAAAAATGCCCTGCCGGGCTCAAGGCCAGACTTCTTCTGACCGCTAGCCTCCCCACCGGAGCTGCTGGACGCTCCGCTATTGCGTCACGTCCAACCAGGGGAGAACAAAGCATGCGCAACAATCAGCCGGTAACCCAGCGGGACTACCCGGTTCGCGAGGACTGCTCCATCGTCTCGCACACCGACCTCAAGGGCCGCATCACCTACGTCAACGAGGATTTTCTCGAATACGCGGGCTTCAGCCGCGAGGAGCTGATCGGCCAGGCCCACAACATCATCCGCCACCCGGACATGCCGGAGGAAGCCTTCCGCGACATGTGGGAGACCCTCAAGTCCGGGCGCGCCTGGAGCGGCTTCGTCAAGAACCGGCGCAAGAACGGCGATCACTACTGGGTCAAGGCCACCGCCACCCCGCTCCCGGACGGCAGCGGCTACATGAGCGTGCGTCTCAAGCCCAGCGCCGAGGAGGTGCGTCAAGCCGAGGCACTCTATGCCCGCATGCGGTCCGGGGAAGCATTCCGCCTGTCCGGCGGCCGCGTCATCCCGCCGGGTTTCGGCGGCCTGTGGACACGCGCCGCCCAGCGCCTGGCCGACGTCACCCTGGCCACCCGCATTGCGCTGCTGGGAACGCTCGGGGTGGTCATGTGCGGCCTGGCCGCGTTCGAGGCGAACGGCAACCCGCGCCTGCTGGCCCTCGCAGCCGGCGGCGCCGTGGTCCTGGGCCTGCTCGCCTTCGACCTGTGGCGCCGCGCCCACCATGGCCTCAAGCGCGCCATGCACATCGCGACCCAGATCGCCCAGGGCGAACTGCGCATCGACATTCCCAACCTGGGCAGGAGCGAGGTCGGCATCCTGCTCGACCGCCTGCAGCAGATGCGCAACCGCCTGTACGAGATTGCGTTCGAGATGCGCACCAGCGCGGGCCGCGTGACCCGCTCCGCCGCCGAGACCGAGCAGATCGCGCGCTCGGTGGTGCAGGACGCACAGCATGCCTCGGACGCCACCTCGGCCATGGCCGCCGGCGTGGAGGAGCTGTCGGTGTCCATGGACCAGGTGGAGCAGAACGCGGGCAGCGCGCGCGAAGCCTCGGAGCAGGCCGGCCAGGCCGCGGAAAACGGCGCGCGTGTCGTGCACGAAGCCGCCACGGAGATCGCCCGCATCGCCGACACGGTGCGTCAGGCGGCGCACAGCCTCACCGAACTGGAATCCATCTCCGGCGAGATCGGCGTCATCGTCAACACCATCAAGGAGATCGCCGACCAGACCAACCTGCTGGCGCTGAATGCCGCCATCGAGGCGGCGCGCGCCGGCGAGCAGGGGCGCGGCTTCGCGGTGGTGGCGGACGAGGTGCGCAAGCTGGCCGAGCGCACGAGCCAGTCCACCCTGGAGATCGGCCGCATGGTGGAGCGCATCCAGGGCCAGACCCGCACCACTGCCACGCAGATGGGTGAGGGCGTCAAGCACGTGGAAGACGGCGTCGCCGTCGCCAACAGCGCGGGCGACGCGGTGGCCGCCATCCGCACCCAGACCGATCGCGCCATCGCCGCCATCACCGAGATCAGCGAGGCGCTCAAGGAGCAGGCCGGCGCCACGCGCGAAGTCGCGCGCACCGTCGAACAGGTGGCCCAGTCCGCCGAACGCACCGCAGGCGCGGCCAACGAGTCGGCGGCCGCCAGCCATGAGATGGGCGCGGTGGCGGAGCGCCTGGCAACACTCACCGCCCAGTTCCGCACCTGAGCCGGGCGCTCAGAGGATGCCGAAGCGGGGAAACACGACGCGCTTCACCTGATCCAGCATCAGGGCGAACAGCAGCGTGGCCCCGACCAGCACCGCCATCAGCGCCCAGGGCATGGCGGCCATCAACAGCCCAAACCCCGCGAGCAGCATGACGGCAATCACGTCGGCGACGCTCGCCAGCAGCATCCAGCGGCCCGGGGCGAAGCTCCACAGCGGCCCGTCGCAGCGCAGCACGTAGACATTGGCCTGATTGGTGAACACCAGAATCAGGAAGGCCAGCGTCTGCGCCTGCACCGCGTCCAGGCCCCAGGCCGTCCGTCCCCACCAGTAGAAGCCGAAGGAGAACACGAGGCACAGCGCGGCGAACACCAGTGCCGCGCCCACCAGCCTGCCCACGCGCCAACGCTGGGGCCGCGGCGCCGGCTGCACGCGGTCGGTGGCGATGGTCATGGTGACGAAGTCGTTGGTGAACAGCAGCAGCACGATCAGCGTCGAGGACATGACGAAGCCGCCGGTGAGCCACAGGCCCAGGGTGAGGAAGACCACGATCTCGAAGGTCTTGAGCACCTTGTTCAGGGTGTAGGTCAGCATGCGCCGGTGCACTTCGCGTCCTTCGCGCACCACGGTCAGCACGCCGCCCAGGCCCGGGTCGGTGAGCACGACCCCGGCCGCGGCCTTGGCCACGTCGGTGGCACTCGCCACCGCCACGCCCAGCTCGGCCTGGCGCAGGGCCGGCGCGTCGTTCACGCCATCGCCGGTCATGCCGGTCACGTGGCCCTGGCGCTGCAGCGCCTGCACGATGGCGTGCTTGTCCTCCGGCAGCACGCGCGCGAACAGGTCGCAGGACTCCACGTCCCGCAGCCCCTCGCCCCGGGCGTCGCACACCCGGCTGCCCAGCCCCAGCTTCGCCCCGATCGCGCGTGCCGTCTCCAGGGCATCGCCGGTGGCCATGTGCACGCGCACGCCCAGGGTGCGCAGCCGTGCAATGAGATCGGCCGCATCGGCGCGCGGCGGATCGGCCAGTCCGAC
>CAYUJV010000099.1:0-10530 GCA_964445085.1 uncultured Burkholderiales bacterium | reverse complement strand
CATGTACTCAGTGATCTGCTGTCCGCTAATGCACCATCAGGCCAGAGCGCAAAGCTGGAGGAAGAAATCAAATCACTATTCAAAACCTACCGTGATATGGATGCCCGCACTCGTAGCGCATTGGAAAGACTTGGCTTTAACATCTCCGAGGACGGAAAGCACTACAAGATGGTGTTCCAAGGTGACGGGCGCTATACATTCACGCTTCCGAAGACCAGCAGTGATCATCGAGCAGGAAAGAACATCGCAAGCGACATCAACAATGTCCTCCTATAAGAGAGCTAACCCTCCGGTCAACAGGGACTGGCTTACAGCGGGCTTCGCCCGCTTCCAGCCAGCCCGTTACCTTGAACGTTGATATGGTTTGATCTGTCAATTAGGCACGACAAGGGCTCGCGTGCCGGCGACACGGTGTGGTATTACCTGCCTGCGAGCAGGGAACGGGGCGGGGCCGGGATCAACGACGGTGGGTCATGCTGATATGCGCGGGTTGGCTACCGCCTGACTTCGTTTCGTCGTGGAGCTGCCTCGCCCTAGGCTCGAGCATGGAAGCGCGTTCGGCTCATAACGTTTGCCGAGGGTTCTCCGCACCGCGACCGCACCCCGTTGCCTGCCCGCAGGCGTGTTCGAGTTTCGATAGCCATTCCTCCCCATGGGTAATGGATGGCGAATTTCACTCAGGTTCGCGTGGCCCGCGCAATTGCCCACACAAAGCCGGCCAACTCCCGCGCCACGGCGATGATCACCTTGTTCTGCTCCTTGCCGCGCGAGCGCAATTGGCGATAGCGTCCGCACAGCCGCACCTGCGCCTTCCAGGCGATGGCGCGTACTTCCTGCGGTTGCCCGTCGTGGCGCCGGACGATGATCGGCGTGATGCGCGCCGGCAGGCGGTAGCTCCACGCCGCCTCGGTGAGCATCCGGCGCGCATGGCTGTTGCCGCACTTGGTGATGCCGCCGCGACGGGTGCTTTGTCCGCTGGAATATTCGCTCGGCACCAGCCCCAGATAGGCCATCAACTGACGCGGGGTGTCGAAGCGGCCGATGTCACCGATCTCCGCCACCAGCGTGGCGGCGATCACCAGCTGCACCCCGCGCAGGGTTTGCAGCGCCTGCACCACCGGATACAGGCGCCACTGGGCAACGGTGTCGCGCAGCATCTGCTCCAGCCGCTGCAGGCGTTCGCCGGCCGCGGTGACGGCGGCAACATATTCCTGGAAGACGAGCTGCTGCACCGGCTCGGGCAGCCTGATCGATGCCAGCCAGCGCACGTGCGCCGGCGTCCAGGCAGTCTTGCCGGCATAGGCAATGCCGTTTCGGAGCAGGAAGGACTTGAGCTGGTGCCGGGCTCGGGTCTGGGCCGCCTTGGCGTCCTCGCGCGCGCGGGTGAGGTCGCGCACGGCTTCGTCCTCAAGCCGCGGCACATGCACCGCTTCGAGCTCCCCCGCCCGGTGCAGCCGGGCCAGCATCTCGGCGTCACGCCGGCCGGTCTTGACGCGATCGCCGGCGCGCCTGGGAATGTGCGCCGGCGACACCACGGTGCAGTCGATGCCCTTGGCCGTCAGATGCCGGTACAGAGCGTAGCCGCAGGGCCCGGCTTCATAGACGACATGCACTTCTCGTCCGCCAGCGACGATTTTGCGCAATGCCCGATCCACGTCGGCCAAGCCGCCACCAATCGTGCCATAGTGCCGCACCTCGCCCTGCGCGCCGGCGTCCGCCAGCGCGATGTCGATCGAATCCTTGTGTACATCCATGCCAACGTAAATGGCGCTACACTTAGTCATGGCCTGCCTCCTTCCGTTCAGTGTTGTGCCCTCGTGCCAACCTTGTGGCTCGGCGCGGACCCGCTCCGCGCAACCCACGTTAACATCGGAGGCAGGCCACCTCACGTCAAACCATGATGTCTAGGCGTAACGGATGAGACTTCTCGGCACTATTGCTTTAGCGGTCTTTGCGTACATCTGCACCTCGTGGTCAATGGAACATCTTGCGCATTCGAGCGAACGTCTCTGAGCTGGCCGCGAAAGGCATTGGCTCATCATGGCTTGCGCGGCCAGATCAAAGCCGCCGTGTGGACAAACAACTGTCCGGTAGCGTGCCGCAGGAGGTCCTAAAGCGGTATGAAAAATGGAAAGATATTGCCGCAATATCCGGCCCGCCTGGGTTGCGCGCAATCAAAGGGTTTCACGATGAGGCGTTATCTGGGGAGTGGAAGGGCTATCGCTCCTCTCGCTTAGGGCTGCAATGGCGGGTTATCTATCGAGTTGTCGCTGATGTTTTGTTAGTTCAGGTGGTTCAGGTTACACCGCATGATTATCGGAGGCCGTAACATGAAAGAATTTCGCCCTGCCAAAAAACGCATTGAGGTTTCTGTCGGTGAGTCGGTTCGTATTATTCGCGAGCTTCAGGAGCTGAGCCAAAATCAGTTGGCAGAGCTTACTGGTATACCCCAAGCCACAATTTCGGCCATTGAAAACGGGCGCGTCAACCTGGGGGTAGAACGTGCCAAGGTTCTCGCACGCGCCTTGAAGTGTCATCCCGCAGTCCTTCTTTTTCCAGGCTGGGACGTACCGGTCGAGTCAGCCGCATAACACTCAATAAATGGACGACCCCCAAAGCAGCAGCAAACTGACCGAAAGGCATGGCGCTTGGGAAACGCACGCAGTCATCCATCCGGCAGCATGAGCGCGCCCTCGTTGGCCCGTTCCGACATGGATTGTGCTCACCGCGCTCCAATCGATACAAGCGGCGGCCGTCGTGCAGGAGTGATTGGCCGCAAGGCAACTTCACCGTGAGGTCGAATTGAGTACATCGTTGCTTCTGTGGAGCGTGCTGTTCGGGTCTGTCGGCTTGGGTTACTTCCTGTACGGCAGGAAGCAGCGGGCGGCCGTGCCCCTGGTTTGCGGCATCGCCCTCATGGCCTTCCCATACTTCGTCGCCAACACGGTGGTGCTGGTGGCGGTCGGCCTCGCGCTGGCAGCCGTTCCGTACTTTGTCAGGCTGTGAGCCATGCGCGGTGCGGAGAAGGCCGCCGCACGTGATTCGCGCGCCTGCCCAAGCTATGCTTAGCGCAGAACCCCGAGGAGCATGGCCATGACCCCCAGAGTCGAAATCCGCTATTGCACCCAATGCCGCTGGCTGCTGCGCGCCGCCTGGATGGCGCAGGAGCTGCTCACCACCTTCGAGGGCGAGCTGGGCGAGGTGGCGCTGGTGCCGGGCACCGGCGGGATTTTCCAGGTGTGGCTGGACGGCGAGCTGATCTTTTCGCGCAAGGAGGCGGAACGCTTCCCGGAGGCGAAGGAGCTGAAGCAGCTGATCCGCGACCGCATCGCGCCGGACAAGCCGCTCGGGCACAGTGACCGGAAATGAGCCGGCCCGCATTCCGGCGCCGCCTGGCGGGGCTGCTTCTCGCCGGCATGCTCTCCTGCGTGCATGCGGAGACGATCTACAAGACGCCTGGCAGCAAGGGCCCGGTCTATTCGGACACGCCCATGCCGGGCAGCCGCCCCGTCGACCTGCCGCCCCCCAACATCGCACAGCCGCCGCCCAGGCCGCCC
Organism: uncultured Burkholderiales bacterium; assembly: GCA_964445085.1. Lineage (GTDB taxonomy): Bacteria > Pseudomonadota > Gammaproteobacteria > Burkholderiales > Thiobacteraceae > Thiobacter. The sequence continues at coordinate 6,973 of CAYUJV010000099.1, read as the reverse complement.
CCCGCGCCGAACGAGGCGCCAGCGGAAAAATCGGCGCCGCAGGCCGAAGCCTATCGCAGCTTCCGCATCATCCAGCCGGAGGACATGGGCAGCGCCGCGGCGAACACCGCCAATTTCGAGGTGCGGGTGGCGGTGGAGCCGCCGCTGCAGACCCGGTTCGGGCACGCCTTCACCCTCACGCTCAACGGCAGGCCCGTGGGCAAGCGCTATTTCTTCAACGAGATGCTCGTGCCGCCGGAATTCTTCGGCGACACCATTGAGGTGAACCAGCGCTTCCGGCTGGAAGCGAGCATCGTGGACCGGGAGGGGAAGGTATTGATGACGGCGAAGCCGGTGGATTTCACCATGCGGTATTTTCCGGTGCGGCCGGCCCATCCGCGCCGCCACCCCGGGCCCTGAGGAATCAGGCGGCGCTGGCGGCCGTGCGGCGCGGCGGCGCCTCGGTTTCCTTCTTCGGCGCCTGCAGCTTGGCGAGGATGTCGCCCAGCACCGTCACCTGCCGCCCGAGGGAGGCCTCGGCCGCGGTCAGTTCCTTCAGGCGTTCCTGCAGGCTGTCGATGTTGTCGTGGATCTTGCGGATGTTCTCGATGCGCCGCTCGATGGAGATCTTGTAGTCGGTGATCTGGGTGGTGAGCGGCCCCAGCACGTTGCGCAGCCAGGCCTCGGAGTCGTGGCGCGCGCGCTCGAAGATGGCGCGCGCCTCGGCCGCCAGGCTGAGGAAGAAGCGCCGCACCAGGAAGTGCTTCTCGGTCATGATGTTGAGGGGGTCGCGGCAGAAGGCTTCGGTGCGCCGGCCGAGTTCCAGGAACGCTTCCTTGTACTGGTCCATGTCCAGCACCGGCGCCTCGCGCCGCTCGAAGCCGTGCTGCACGTGGAAGCGCACGTAGGCGCTGTCCACCAGCCCCTTGATCTGGCCGGCGTGCTTGTGGATGTGCTGGAACTGGTGCGCGGTGTGGCGGATCAGCGACTGCATGCCGCGGGTGAGGCCGGCGGTGGTCCAGCTGCCCTTGATGGAGTCGTGGGCCTTCTGCAGGATGGTATCCAGCCGCTCCAGGCTCAGGTTGTTGACCAGGATGCGCCCCTGCTGGGTGATCACGCCGCGGGTGACGTTGAAGGCGCGGATGGTCTCCTCGTAGGTCAGCTTGTCCTCGTGCAGCTTGTTGAGCATCTTCTGGATCACTTCCTTGTTCTTGCCGGATAGGGAGACCAGTTCCTTGTGTTCGTGGCGCACGGCAGCGAGCTGCTGGTAGACGCTCTTGTAGGAGGACAGCACCAGCGCGCCGATCTCGCGCGTGACGCTGGTGCGCAGGATTTCCTGGCGCAGCGGAATGATCTCGCGCGCCAGCATCTGTTCCAGCTGCTCGATGCCGCTCTTCTTCAGCAGCTCCGCGTCCGCGCGGATCTTGGCCACCAGCGCCTTCTGCGCCGACAGCGCAATCACGTTGGCGGCGGGAATGTCGAGCTGCAGGGCGGTGGCCTGGCGCTGGCGCTCGATGCCCTGCTGGATCTTGTCCCAGGGCTTGAGCTCGTCCCACAGCGCGTCGATCTTGTTGAGCACGGCGATGCTGTGGGCGGCGTGGGGCTGCACGTGCTTCTGCCAGATCTCCATGTCGGAGCGGGTGACGCCGGTATCGGTGGCGAGCAGGAACAGCACCGCATGGGCGCTGGGGATCATGCTCAGGGTCAGCTCCGGCTCGGAGCCGAGGGCGTTCAGCCCCGGCGTGTCGAGAATCGCCAGGCCGCTCTTCAGCAGCGGGTGCGGGTAGTTGATCAGGGCATGGCGCCATTTGGGGATTTCGACCTTGTCGCCCTCGCGCACCATGTCCTGCTGCATCGGGTCCTGGTCGTCCCACAGGCCCATGGTGCGCGCCTCGACCTTGGACACGAGCTTGGTCTCGGTCAGCGCCTGCAGCGCTTCCATCATCTGTTCGGGCGAATCCAGGTCGAGGCGGCTGGTGACCCATTCCACCGGCTTCTTCTTCAGCTGGCGGATGGTTTCCTCGCGGTAGCGGGTCTCGATCGGCAGCAGGCGCACGTAGGGCGCCTCGCTCGGGTCGTGGAACAGCTCGCTCGGGCACATGGTGGTGCGGCCCGCGTCGGAGGGCAGCAGGCGCTGCTTGAAATCGGCGAAGAATAGGGCGTTGATGAGCTCGGTCTTGCCGCGGGAGAACTCGGCGACGAAAGCCAGGGTGATGTGGTCGTGGCGCAGGCTTTCCAGCAGGTCGAACAGCTTGAGCGACTGCTGCGCCTCGATGTCGCCGCGCTCCTCCAGCCAATCCTGGTAGGCGGTGATGGCGGCGACCAGGTCGTCGCGCCACTGGTGGTACTGCTCAACCTGCCGTTCAAGCAATGTGCTCATGTTTTGCCCAACAGTGTCTCGGGCGCCACCGCGGAGCCCGCAATTTCGATGACTTTTCTTCTGCCGTGGCCGCCCTGCTTGAGCGTCACCCGGCTCACCGGCACCTCGAATACCTCGCTCAGAAACGCCAGCAGCCGGGCGTTCGCCTTGTTCTCCACCGCCGGCGCCGCGACCAGCACCTTCAGCGCCTCGCCGTGCAGGCCCGCGACTTTGGTGCGCGACGCGTTCGGCTGCACATGCAGCGTCAGGGTCAGCGTGCCGCGCGCGGCGTCGAGCCGGTACCAGCCCGCGCTCATGCCCCCATGCCGACGCTCATGCCGGCGTGGATGATGGTCCGGGCCAGGCCCTCCAGCCACGCCACCGGCAGCATCAGCAGCAGCTGGCAGGCGATGACGATCACCATCGGCGACAGGTCCACGTTCGCGATCGGGGGCACGAAGCGCCGCACCACCCGGGTGAACGGCCCGGACAGGGAGTTCAGCACCCCCATGAACGGGCTGTACGGGTTCACCAGGCTCACCACGAACAGCAGCACCTGCACCAGCATGAGCAGATACAGGCTCATGCGCAGCAATTCCACCAGGGCCCAGAAGCCGTAACCCACATACATCACCGGACCGCCGCGCGACAGCGGCACGCCGGACAAGCCGTCGATCGCGAGCAGCAGCAGCCACTGCACCAGCCAGGCGCCGGTCAGCGTCGCCAGGTCCAGCCCCCACAGCCCCGGAATGACCCGCCGCAGCGGGCGCACCAGAAAATTGGTGAGCGTCACCACGAACTGCGTCAGCGGGTTGCCGTAGGGCACGCGCAGCAGCTGCAGGTAGAAGCGCAGCAGCAGCACGGCCAGGAACGTGGTCACGATCGTGTCGAGCAAGAATATAACGGCCGAGGTCAGCATTTTTTCAGTGGAATTTCAGTCGGGTGACAAAAAAGTCATGGGATTCACATTGTTGCAGGCGCGGGGCCCGGCCTCAAGCGGGCCTTGCGCGGCGGAGTCTGCCCTCACTCCGCCCCCAGTTCGTCGCCCAGTTCGCGCGAGCGCTGGGCCGCCGCGCGCACCGCCGCGACGATGATCTGCTTGAGGCCGGCCGCCTCCATGGTGTGGATGGCGCGCTCGGTGGTGCCGCCCTTGGAGGTGACCCGGGCGCGCAGGGTGGCCACGTCCTCCGCGGATTGGGCCGCGAGCTTGGCCGCACCGGCGAAGGTGGCCAGCGCCAGCTGCCGCGCCTGCGCGGCGGAGAGGCCCTGGGCGATGGCCGCCTCCTCCAGCCCCTCCATGAAATAGAAGACGTAGGCCGGCCCGCTGCCGGAAACGGCGGTGATGGTGTCCATTTCCGCTTCGCTGCCGACCCAGACCACGGCGCCCACCGCCGCCAGCACGCGTTCCGCCCGCTCGCGCTCCTCCGCGCTCACGCCCGGCAGGGCGTAGAGCCCGGTGACCCCGGCCAGCACCATGGCCGGGGTGTTGGGCATGGCGCGCACCAGGCGCGGGTGGTCGCCGAGCCAGCGGGCGAGGTCCGCCGCCCGCACGCCGGCGGCGATGGAGATCACGAGCTGCGATTTCAGGTGCGGGGCGAGGCCCGCGGCCACCGCGCGCAGCTGCTGCGGCTTCACCGCGAGCACGATGAGGTCGCAGTCCAGTGCCGCCGGCGCGGCCTCGGAATGCACCTCGATGTCGTATTGCCCGCGCAGCCGCGCACCGGCGTCGGCATTGGGCTCGACCACGCGGATGTCGCTCTTGGCAAAGCCCTGGCCGAGCATGCCGCCGATGAGGGCGTTGGCCATGTTGCCGCCGCCGATGAAGGTGATGTTCATGATTGGAATCCTTTCACCACAGAAGCACAGAGACACGGAGAAAAACCCAGACCAACCCCCCATGGGAGCGCCACCGTCGGGCCTTTGCCTTGAGCTTCGCTATTCTCACTATCTCTGTGCCTCTGTGTCTCTGTGGTGAAACGCTGGCCGTTCCCCGAAGATCGCACTGCCCACGCGCACGATGGTCGCGCCCTCCATGATCGCCGCTTCCAGGTCGCCCGACATGCCCATGGACAGGGTGTCGAGCGCGAGGCCGGCGGCGCTCAGGCGCTCCTTCAGTTCGCGCACCTGGCGAAAGCGCGCGCGCTGCAGCGCCACATCCTCCGTCGGCTCCGGGATGGCCATCAAGCCGCGCAGATGAATTTTGGGTAATGCCGCGACCGTGCGCGCCAGGGCTTCCACCTCCGGCGGCGCGACACCGCTCTTCGAAGCCTCGCCGCTGACATTCACCTGAAGGCAGACATTCAGCGGCGGCATGGCATTGGGCCGCTGCTCCGACAGCCGGCGCGCGATCTTCTCCCGCTCCACCCCGTGCACCCAGGAGAAGTTCTCCGCGATCAGCCGGGTCTTGTTGCTCTGGATCGGGCCGATGAAGTGCCATTCGATGTCGAGATCGCGCAGGGCCTCGATCTTGTGCACCGCCTCCTGGGCATAGCTCTCGCCGAAGGCGCGCTGGCCACAGGCGTGGGCGGCGCGAATCACGTCGGGGCCGAAGGTCTTGGAAACGGCGAGCAGGCAGATGGTTTGCGGGTCGCGTCCGCACTGCGCCGCAGCCTGCGCGATGCGCGCGTGCACGGCTTGCAATGCGTTTGAGATTGTTGTCATAATGGTCCGCCGAGCACTCAAGAAACGGCGAAAGTGGCCGTAAATAAAGGCCGGGAGGCCGATCCACAAGCCCGGTGAGCCCCCGCCGTTCGATGTCACGCACCAGCCGAGGATTATAAATGGAAATCGCCGACCTGCTCGCTTTCACCGTCAAGAACAAGGCTTCCGACCTGCACTTGTCGTCCGGGTTGCCGCCGCTGATCCGGGTGAACGGCGATATCCGTCGCATCAATGTCGAGCCGCTGGACCACAAGGGTGTCCACGGCATGATCTACGACATCATGAACGACGGCCAGCGCAAGTTCTACGAGGAGAACCTGGAGGTCGACTTTTCCTTCGAGGTGCCCAACCTTGCGCGCTTCCGCGTCAATGCCTTCGTGCAACAGCGCGGCGCGGCCGCCGCGTTCCGGACCATTCCGTCCAAGGTGCTGACGCTGGAGCAGCTGAATGCGCCGGCCATCTTCAAGGACCTGTGCCACCAGCCCAACGGCATCGTGCTGGTGACCGGACCGACCGGCTCCGGCAAGTCCACCACGCTGGCGGCGATGATCAACGAGATCAACGAGAACGAATACGGCCACATCCTCACCATCGAGGACCCGATCGAGTTCGTGCACGAATCGAAGAAGTGCCTCATCAACCAGCGCGAGGTTGGCCCGCACACCCTGTCGTTCAACAACGCGCTGCGTTCCGCCCTGCGCGAGGATCCGGACGTGGTGCTGGTGGGCGAGTTGCGCGACCTGGAAACCATCCGCCTGGCGCTGACCGCGGCCGAGACCGGCCATCTGGTGTTCGGCACCCTGCACACCAGTTCCGCACCGAAGACCGTGGACCGCGTGATCGACGTGTTCCCGGCGGCGGAAAAGGACATGGTGCGCGCGATGCTGTCCGAATCCCTGCGCGCGGTCATCGCCCAGACCCTGCTCAAGACCAAGGACGGCAGCGGCCGCGTGGCGGCGCACGAGATCATGATCGGCACGCCGGCCATCCGCAACCTGATCCGCGAGAACAAGGTGGCGCAGATGTACTCGTCGATCCAGACCGGCCAGAACGTGGGCATGCAGACCATGGAGCAATGCCTGTCCGACCTGGTGCGCCGCAACGTGGTGGCCGAGTCCGAAGCCCAGCGCGCCGCGCGCAAGGACGCCAAGCTCTGATCGAGGGGCCGCAGAGGCAAAAGACCTTGCCACAGAGGACACAGAGGGCACAGAGGTTGGATGCCTGGTTTTCTCTGTGCCCTCTGTGTCCTCTGTGGCAAAAAAAGCTTTTCTGGCGGTTCATGCGCCAATTTTGAACGTATCGAGTAGGAGGCTCTGATGGAGCGCGAACAAGCCCAGAAATTCATGCACGACCTGCTGCGCCTGATGGTGAGCAAGAAGGCGTCCGACCTGTTCATCACCGCCGGCTTTCCGCCCGCGCTGAAAGTGGACGGCCGCGTGACGCCGGTGTCGAACCAGACGCTCACCCCGCAGCACACGGTGGAGCTGGCGCGCGCCATCATGAACGACAAGCAGGCCTACGAGTTCGAATCCACCAAGGAATGCAACTTCGCCATCGCGCCGCCCGACATCGGCCGCTTCCGCGTCAATGCCTTCGTGCAGCAGGGCCGCACGGGGCTGGTGCTGCGGACCATCAACTCGGTGATTCCGAAATTCGAGGAGCTGGGCCTGCCGGAAGTGCTGAAGGACGTGTCCATGACCAAGCGCGGCCTGGTCATCTTCGTCGGTGGCACCGGCTCCGGCAAATCCACCTCGCTCGCGGCAATGGTGGGCTACCGCAACGAGAACAGCCAGGGCCACATCATCACCATCGAGGACCCGATCGAGTACGTGCACGACCACAACAAGTGCATCGTCACCCAGCGCGAAGTGGGCGTGGATACCGACGACTGGTTCTCGGCCCTGAAGAATACCCTGCGCCAGGCGCCGGACGTCATCCTGATCGGCGAGATCCGCGACCGCGAGACCATGGACT
>CAYUJV010000098.1:0-10593 GCA_964445085.1 uncultured Burkholderiales bacterium | reverse complement strand
TCGGAAGAGCGTCACGGGCCGGCGGCAGCGGGACCGGCGAGCAGGACCGGCTGCGCGCTGTCGTCGGCGACGGACAGGCCGGGCGTGGCCAGGCCGGCGGCGACCAGCAGGCCTGCGAGCAGGCCCAGGCGGAAGTGCGGAAACGCCATGAAGATGAACGCTTGTGATTGTTTTTTAACGAGAATGGGGCATGGTAACCGCGCTTGCCGGCAGGGTCAAGACAACAAACTGTCATGCCCGGGCAGGCGCTAGAAGGCGTTCTTCCACTCCCGCAGGACGGCGAACACCTCGACCTCGGTGCCCAGGGCATGGCCGGCATGGGCCGCGGCGGCCTGGCGCGGCCCCGGCTCGCCGGTGCGGAGAAACGGGTTGGTGCGACGCTCCAGTTCGATGGTCGAAGGCAGCGTGGGCCGATGCTGAGCGAGCTGCGCCAGGACCTCGCCCTCGCGCGCGAGCAGATCCGCGTTGGCGGGCTCCACCGCCTTGGCGAAGCGGATGTTCGAGAGCGTGTATTCGTGGGCGCAGTAGACGCGGGTTTCGGGCGGGAGACCGACGAGTTTTTGCAGCGAGCGATGCATCTGTTCCGCCGTTCCTTCGAACAGCCGGCCGCAGCCGCAGGCGAAGAGCGTGTCGCCACAGAACAGGCCGTTTGCGCCATAATACGCGACGTGGCCACGGGTATGGCCGGGCACGTCCAGCACTTGGAAATCCACTTCCAGCGTCGGGATGCGCACGATCGAGCCTTCCTCCACCGGGTGGGTGAGACCGGGAATGGGTTCCCGGCGGGGACCGAATACCGGCACGTCGAATTTTTCCAGCAGCTCGCGCACGCCGCCGACGTGGTCGCCGTGGTGGTGGGTGACGAGAATGGCGACGAGCGCCAGGCCGTGCAGCGCCAGATGGTTGAAAACCGGCCCGGCGTCGCCCGGGTCGACCACCGCGGCGCAGCGGCCATCGTGCAGCAGCCAGATATAGTTGTCCCGGAAGGCGGGCAGGGGAATCACTTGAAGCATCATTCCATATTTGGCGTGAACGGGCCCGATGTCAACGCTTGACCAAGCCGCATGGTTCGACACGCCGCTCGGGCAGCATCTGCTGGCGCGGGAGCAGGCCTGGTTCGACGAGACGGTGAGCGACCTGTTTGGCTTCAACGCCCTGCAGCTGGGCCTGACCGAGTTCGACTTCCTGCGCGCCAACCGCATCCCCCTGCGCGCGTCCCTGGATCCCGGCCCGAACGCGCGCATCCGGGCCGATTTCCGGCAGCTGCCAGTCGCGACCCAAAGCATCGATCTCCTGCTCCTGCCGCACGTGCTGGAGTTTGCCCCCGACCCGCACCAGATCCTGCGCGAGGTCGAGCGGGTGCTGATGCCGGAGGGGCACGTCATCATCAGCGGCTTCAACCCCTTGAGCCTGTGGGGCGTGAAGCGCTTTTTCAACCGCGACAGCGGCAGTTATCCCTGGAGCGGCAACTTCATTTCCCTGCCGCGGGCCAAGGACTGGCTCTCCCTCCTCAATTTCGAGGTGACGCGCGGGCGGCTGTGCTGTTACGCGCCACCCTTCGCCAGCGCCCGGTGGCTGGAGCGTTTCCGCTTCATGGAGGACGCCGGCGACCGCTGGTGGCCGCTGGGTGGCGGCGTCTACTTCCTGCTGGCGAAGAAGCGCGTGCATGGCATGCGCCTCATCCTGCCGAACTGGAACGAACGGCTGGCCGCGAAGCGACGCCTGGCCGCAGCCGCGCAAAAGCAGGTGGCCAACCTGCACAAGAATAAAGAGCGAGAGCCGCTTGTCTGAACTCAAGGTGGTCGATGTCTATACCGACGGCGCCTGCAAGGGCAACCCGGGCCCCGGCGGCTGGGGGGCGCTGCTGCGCTACGGCGATCGCGAACGCGAACTGTGCGGCGGCGAGCCGGCCACCACCAACAACCGCATGGAGCTGACTGCGGTCATTCGCGCGCTGGAAGCGCTTAAGCATCCGTGCAAGGTCAAGCTGCACACCGACTCCCAGTACGTGCAGAAGGGCATCACCGAATGGATCGCCAACTGGAAGAAGCGCGGCTGGAAGACGGCGGACAAGAAGCCGGTCAAGAACGAAGACCTCTGGCGCGAGCTGGACACGCTGGCGGCGAAGCACGACATCCACTGGATCTGGGTCAAGGGCCACGCCGGGCACGATGGTAACGAACGGGCGGATGCGCTTGCCAACAAGGGCTGCGCGCAAATTCAGTAGGGAAGGCAAATGCGACAGATCATCCTCGACACCGAAACCACCGGCCTGGAGCCATCCCTCGGCCACCGCATCATCGAGGTGGCAGCGGTGGAGCTGCTCAACCGGCGGCTCACCAACAACCACTTCCATCGCTACCTGAACCCGGAGCGCGACATCGACGAGGGCGCGCAGCAGGTGCACGGCCTGACGCTCGAATTCCTCGCCGACAAGCCGCGCTTTGCCGACATCGCGGAAGACTTTCTCGCCTTCATCGACGGCGCCGAGCTGATCATCCACAACGCGCCTTTCGACGTCGGCTTCCTCAATCACGAGCTGGCCATGCTCGGCCTGAACAAGCTCGAAGCCTATTGCAGCGGCGTGGTGGACACGCTGAGGATGGCGCGCGAGATGCACCCGGGGCAGAAGAACAACCTCGACGCCCTGTGCAAGCGCTACGGCGTGGACAACTCCGGCCGCACCCTGCACGGCGCGCTGCTGGACGCGGAGCTGCTGGCGGACGTGTACCTGGCGCTCACCCGCGGCCAGGACAGCCTGATGATCGAGCTGGAAGCGCCGGCAGGCCAGCTGGACACCGCGCGCTTCGGCAACAGCGGCGCGCCGCTGCTGGTGCTGCGGGCGACGGACGAGGAGCTGGCGGCGCACGAGGCGCTGCTCGCGGACCTGGACAAAGAGAGCAAGGGCGCGTGCCTGTGGCGCCAAAATGCCGACTAAAGATCGCGGCGCCTGAGTCGCAACAGGTTGCACGAGCAGGAAGTAGGGGGGAAGAACATGGAGTGGCGCGCAACGCGCAGAAGGGCCGTCGCGGCGGTGTGCGCCTCCGGAGTCATGGGCATGGCGCAGGCGGTGCCCGATGCATCCCTGTCGGAGGAGGAATTCCTGGGCGACATGCCGGTCGTGCTGTCAGTGTCGCGGCTGTCGCAGCCGGTGTCGGAAGCGCCGAGCGCGGTGACGATCATTGATCGGGACATGATACGGACCTCGGGCGCACGGGAAATTCCCGATTTGCTGCGCTTCGTGCCGGGTTTCTACACGGGGTTCTACCTGGGCAACGAGCCGGTGATCAGCCGTGGCGTCACGGCGCGCTACTACGGTCGCATCCAGGTGCTGGTCGACGGCCGTTCGGTCTATACGCCCTTGTTCGGCCAGGTGCCCTGGACCAGCATCCCCCTGCAGATCGACGATATCGAACGCATCGAGGTGACGCGCGGGCCGAATTCCGCGTCCTATGGCGCCAATTCCTTCCTCTCCGTGATCAACATCATCACTCGGCATGCGCAGGAGGACCGGGGAGCGGCCGCCCTGGTGCGAGCCGGTGACAATGGCATTGCGGACGGCATGGTTCGCTACGGCGGGCGGGCCGGCGAACTCGACTACCGCCTGACTTTGGGCTACCAGGCGGACGACGGCCTGCCTGACCTGCACGATTACAAGCGCATTGCGATGCTCTCTGGCCGCGGTGACTATCGCCTCAGTCAGACCGATGCCCTGCAGTTCCAGTTCGGATACAGCGACGGCCGGCAGGGGAAAGGCTGGGCCGATGCGGAACTGAATCCCCCGCATACCCAGTACCTCACGGATTCGTTCGCGCAAATCAAATGGCAGCGGGTGTCGGGCACCGACGATGAGGTGTCATTACAGTTCTACTACACCAGGAGCGCGTCGCGCGAGTCGGCAACCACGCTGCCGTACGGGCTTGCGTTGCCGACGACGCTGAGCCTGAACACGACGGCGGAGCGGTATGACCTGGAGTTCCAGCGTAACCAGGCATGGGGGTCCGCGCTGCGCCTGAGCTGGGGCGCAAGCACGCGGCTGGATCGGGTCCGCGCCCCGCTGTACCTGTCCACCGACGCCAGCTTCGACTCCGACCTGTACCGGTTGTTCGGGAATCTTGAATGGCGCGCGACGCCCGCGCTGCTCGTGAATGTGGGCGCGATGGCGGAGCGCAACAGCATCACCGGCGGAGAAATTTCGCCGCGGGGTGCGGTCAGCTACCACTTCGCGCCGGGACAAACCGTCCGCATCGGCGTGTCGAAGGCGCAGCGGACACCCACCATTCTTGAGAACGACGGCAAGTACTATCTGAACCTTCCCATTTTCGGGTCCGGCACGGTGGCCTTCCCCTACTACTTCGGGCCGGGGAACCTTCATGCCGAACATATCCTGTCGCGGGAGATTGCCTATATCGGCGAATGGCCGCGGCTGGGTTTGGAGCTCGACGTGCGGGTCTACAGGGAGCAGCTCACGGACATCATCGATGTCACGCGCTACACCCAGCACTTCAACCTTGGGCCGGGTGGTGCGGTACCCTTCGATCAGAAATACTACGTCTACGGAAACCTGGCCGAGGCCGAGACGGAGGGTGTCGAGACCCAGATCGGCTGGCGCGGCGAGAACAGTCGGCTATGGCTCAGCCACGCCTATCGCAGGACGAGCTCCCCGAACGAACTCTATGTGAACGCCACGCCGAACCACATCTACGGTCTGCTGGCTTCCCACAAATTTCCAGGGAAGATCGAGGCAAGCGCAAGCTTCTACCACGTCGACCAGATGGAGGCGATTGGGGACAGTACCGCCCTGCCGGGGCACAATCGCGTTGATCTCCGGCTGGCCAAGCAATTCAAACTCGCGGGCAGGATTTCCGAAATCGCGCTGGTTGCCCAGAATGTCACAGGTCGCTATCTGGACTACAACGACCAAAACAGGATCGAGCAGCGTGTGTTCGCGACGTGGCGCGCCGGATTTTGAGGTGAACCACAAGTTGGATACGGAGAGCAAGGGCGCGTGCTTCCGGCACACAGCCCTTGCCGATTGATGAGAGCGGCCACAGGAGCCGCAAAGCAAGGCAGGCGCAGGGAGTAGGCATGAAGAAGATCGACTGGCGCAGCAAGCGCAGAAAAGTCTCGGCGGCACTTTGGCTGTCGGGTGTGATCGGGGCAGTGCAGGCAGCACCGGATGCATCACTGTCGGAGGAGGAGTTCCTGGGTGAAATGCCAGTAGTATTGTCGGTGTCGCGGCTGTCGCAGCCGGTGGAGGACGCACCGAGCGCGGTAACGGTGATCGATCGGGAGATGATCCGCGCGTCCGGGTTCCGGGATTTGGCCGACATCTTCCGCCTAGTGCCTGGCTTTTACGTCGGCCATGCGACGGGCAACGAACAGGTGGTGACGGGAAGCCTGAGCGGCCGTTACTTCGGGCGGCTGCAGGTATTGGTGGACGGGATGTCGATGTATAACCCCATGTGGGGCCAAGTGCCGTGGGCGGCCTTGCCGCTCGCAATCGAGGATATCGAGCGCATCGAGGTCACGCGCGGTCCGAACGCGGCCTCCTATGGGGCAAATTCCTTTCTGGGTGTCATCAACATCATCACCCGGCACCCGTCGCAGGACGCCGGTGCGATGGTGGGGGGGCGACTGGGCGGCAATGCCACGGCGGACGGTGTCGCGCGCTACGCGGGCAGTGCGCAAGGATGGGATTTCCGGCTGACATTCAGCCATAAGCAGGATCACGGCTTCGAAGCACGGAACGATGACCAGCGCCTGGATTTTGTTTCCGCGCGTGGTGACTACCGGCTGAATGTGCATGATTCGCTTCAGGTCCAGGCCGGGCTGTCGGATGGAACCTTCGGTCAAGGATACTTTGGTGCGCCTCTCAGCCCACCTCATGACCAGGCGCTCCGGAGCGAATACCAGCAGCTCCGGTGGCAGCGGACCTATAAACCGGACGATGAGCTGTGGGTGCAGTTCTATCACACGCTCAACAGCAGCCGCGAAGCTGTCCTCTCCTGGCCGTATGTGGAGAGCGGTGTCCCGATCTATGCAAGCAGGCTGGATAACAACCAGGACTCGGAACGCTTCGAGCTGGAATTCCAGCGCAACCAGTCGCTGTTCCAGACCGTGCGCGTGGCATGGGGGGCATCGGCTCGCCTGGACCGCATCCGCTCGCCGCTTTACCTCAACACATCGGATGACAGGCTCAGTCGCCTGCAGCGAATCTTCGCCAACATGGAATGGAGACCCCGTCCGGATTGGGTGGTCAATGCCGGTGCGATGTGGGAACACAATGACATCACGGGCACGGACCTGTCTCCCCGTGCGGCGGTCAGTTACCACATCACGCCGCATCATGCCGTGCGTGTCGGGATGTCGAGCGCCCTGCGGACACCCACCGTGCTGGAGGACTATGCCAACTACAATCTGGTGCTCAATTCCGCACTGGGCGTGCTGACGGTACCGCGCTTCAAGGGGCCCGGCAATCTCGCGCCGGAGCGCATCACCAGCCGTGAGATCGCATACCTCGGGGCGTGGCCGGCGCAAGGGCTGACGCTCGATGTAAGGGCATATGAGGACGACGTTAGCAACATCATCAACCCGATGAAGGTTCCGGGGTTGATCACGCCCGTCAACGTGCCCCAGGACTATTTCAGTTTTGCCAACAGCGTGGATGCCAGCGTTCGCGGCATTCAGACCCAGCTGCGCTGGAAATTCGGGGGCACGCGGGTGAGTGTCGCCCATACCTACAGCAAGACGCTCGTCACGCGGGCCATGAATCCGGCGGATGCGGAGCATGTCCTCCAATCCAACCCGTCCCATATGGTGGGGGCACTCCTCATGCAGGACTTGGGGGCCGGCGTGGAGCTAAGCATCGGGTATTACGCTTACGGCACGATGGTTCCGGTGGGGGGCGAGGACCTGCTCCCGGCTTACAGACGCTGGGACGCGCGGTTGGCAAAGAAGATGTCCATGGGGGCCAAGCAGGCCGAGGTCGCATTGATCGTCCAGAACCTGTTCAATCCCTATTATGAACTGGCCCGGGACAATACCGATCCGTATCGCAGAAACCTGTTCGACACGCGCGCTTTCGTGCAGTTTTCGCTCGGGTTCTAGCCGACGGTAGCCATGCCACCCCATCCACCTGTCATGCGATTGCTGCGAGGCGTTCTCTTTTTCGTCTTGCTCGGCTGGATGCTGTCGGTGCATGCGGCGGTGGACGCGGTTGCACTCATCCTCAGCGACGACGGCGCGCCCTACCAGGAATTCGTTCAGCGCTTCCGCAGCACCCTGGATGCGTCCGGGCACGGCGTCCGGATTTCGGTGCTGACGGCCGCGAAGCTGGCGGCCGATGGCGCGGCCATCAAACCCGAGGTGGATGTGGTGATTCCGGTCGGCGTGCACGCCGCCGAAGTGGCCTTGCAGTCCGGCATCACTGTTCCCGTGCTGGCCACACTGGTTCCCAAGGCAGCCTACGCCAACCTCAAGAAGCTCGCCAACGGCCGCCAGGCCGCTTTTTCCGCGATCTATCTGGACCAGCCCCTGTCGCGGCGCTTCGCCTTGATCGCCGAGGCGCTGCCGGGACGCAAGAAGGTGGGCGTCGTGCTCGGGCCCGAGTCTGCTGGCGAACTGCGCGCGTTGCAGAATGCAGCCCGCGAACGGGGACTGAGCCTGGTGAGCGAACGCATCGCCGATACCGACGATCTGCTGCCCGCACTCAAGCGCGTCCTGGGCGAATCCGAGGTCCTGCTGGCGGTGCCCGACCCCGTCGTGTTCAACAAGGCCACGGCGCAGAGCATCCTGCTCACCAGCTACCGGGCGCAGAATCCGCTGGTGGGCTACTCGCAGGCCTACGTCAACGCCGGCGCGCTGCTGGCAGTGTATTCCACGCCGGCGCAGATCGGCCAGCAGGCGGCGGAGCTGCTGCTGCAGCTGCCCCACAACAGCGGGGTGAGCCTGCCGGCACCGCAGTATCCAAAATATTTCTCGGTCGGCGTGAACCTCCAGGTTGCACGCTCCATGGGCATTGCCGTGGAGCCCGAGAGCGTGCTGCTGGAGCGCCTGAAGGCGACGGGAGGGCGCGAATGAAGCACCGCAGCATCCAATGGAAAGTGCTGGCCGTGGCGCTGATCCCCGCGGCGCTGATCGCCGCCGTGCTGGGCGCGCATTTCATCAACAGCCGCATCGCCGATCTCGAACAGTCGCTGCAAAGCCGTGGCCTGGCCATTGCCCGCCAGCTTGCGCCGGCCAGCGAGTACGGTGTGTTCGCCGGCAACCTCGACGTGTTGAAGGTGCTCGCGGATGCCGCCGCCAAGGAGGCCGACGTCAACTGGGTGGCCATCAGCGACATCAACGGCGACATCCTGGCCAGCAGCGGCAAGGGCGTGCGCCTGCCGCCGGTGACGGACCTGCGCCTGGGGCTGAACGTCGCGGTCGCGGGCACCACCGATGCCCTCGATTTCAGCGCACCCATCTATCTGAGCCAGCTCGCGGTGGAGGACGACTGGGGCGCGGCCGAACCCGGGCAGGCCAGGCCCGCGCATCGGGTCATTGGCCGGGTCACGGTCGAGATGAGCCGCCTCCCCACCCAGAAGCGCAAGGACGAGCTTCTGCGTAACGGCTTCATCATCACCTTCGTCGGCCTGGCGCTGAGCGCCCTGCTGGCGGTGCGCATGAGCCGCAACGTCACCCGGCCCATCCTGCGCCTGGCGAAGGCGGTGGAGGAGATCGGCCGCGGCCGCCTCGACCTGCGCGTGCCGGAGGAATCCGGCGGCGAGCTGGAGATTTTGGAGCGCGGCATCAACACCATGGCCGGCGCGCTGCAGGCCTCGCAGGAGAACCTGCAGCAGCGCATCGCCGACGCCACCAGCAAGCTCACCCACCAGGCGAGCCACGACACCCTGACCGGCCTCATCAACCGGCGCGAGTTCGAGGCGCGCCTGGAGCGGGCGCTGCAGAGCGCGCGCCAGGGTGGGCATACCCACACCCTGGCTTATCTCGACCTCGACCAGTTCAAGGTGGTGAACGACACCTGCGGCCACGTGGCGGGCGACGAACTGCTGCGCCAGCTCTCCGGCATGCTGCTGGCCAAGCTGCGCGACCGCGACACCCTCGGCCGCCTCGGCGGCGACGAGTTCGGCGTGCTGCTCGAGAACTGCGACCTGGAGGCGGCGGGGGTCATCGCGGAGATGCTGCGCCAGACGGTGAAGGATTTCCGCTTCGCGTGGCAGGACCGCTCCTTCAGCGTCGGCGTCAGCATCGGCCTGGTCGAGCTCAACCGGGAAAGCGGCGACCTCTCCACGCTGCTGAGCGCGGCGGACACCGCCTGCTATGCGGCCAAGGACCGCGGCCGCAACCGCGTGCACGTCTACCAGGAGCAGGACGGCGAGCTGATGCGCCGGCGCAGCGAGATGCAGTGGGTGACCCGCATCAGTCGCGCCATGGAGGAGAACCGCTTCCGGCTCTACGTGCAGGCGATCCATCCGACGCAATTGACCAGCAGCCGCGCCATTCACTACGAGGTCCTGCTGCGCATGCTGGACGACGATGGCGAGCCGCTGCTGCCGATGGCCTTCATCCCGGCGGCGGAGCGCTACAACCTCATGCCGGCCATCGACCGCTGGGTGGTCAGCAACGCGCTGGCGTTCTGCTCGCAGCATGGCGGCCCCTCGGCCGAGGCCAAGTCCATCTGCACCATCAACCTGTCCGGCCAGTCGCTGTGCGACGAGCAGTTCCTCGAATTCGTCGAGCGCCAGTTCGAGCTGAATCGCGTGCCCTGTCAGCGGGTGTGCTTCGAGATCACCGAAACCGCGGCGATCACCAACCTCTCGGAAGCGATGAAATTCATCGGCGCGATGAAGGACAAGGGCTGCCTGTTCTCGCTGGACGATTTCGGCAGCGGGCTGTCCTCGTTCAGCTACCTGAAAAACCTGCCGGTCGATTACCTGAAGATCGACGGCACCTTCGTGCGCGACATGGGCAGCGACGCCATGGACCGCGCCATGGTCGAGGCGATCCACCATATCGGCCACGTCATGGGGCTGCAGACCATTGCCGAAGGCGTGGAAAGCGCAGCGATTCTCGAGCAGCTGCGCCAAGTGGGCGTGGACTACGTGCAAGGCGAGTGGCTCGACGTGCCCGTGCCGCTGGCGCAGTTCGCCGCCGCCAGGAAGGGCTGATCAGCACCGCTTGCTGCCGGGAGTGGGCAAGAACGGCGTTTTGGTGCACTCGGGAATGTGGTGGGCGGTACTGGGATCGAACCAGTGACCCCTGCCGTGTGCGCCCTGAGGGCCAACGGAAGTTGGCCCGAGGAAGTACTCCTGGGGTAAAGGCAGCTTGCTGCCGGAACACGGCAGGGCAAGAACGGCGTTTTGGTACTAGGGAATGTGGTGGGCGGTACTGGGATCGAACCAGTGACCCCTGCCGTGTGCGCCCTGAGGGCCAACGGAAGTTGGCCCGAGGAAGTACTCCTGGGGTAAAGGCAGCTTGCTGCCGGAACACGGCAGGGCAAGAACGGCGTTTTGGTACTAGGGAATGTGGTGGGCGGTACTGGGATCGAACCAGTGACCCCTGCCGTGTGAAGGCAGTGCTCTACCGCTG
>CAYUJV010000097.1:0-10964 GCA_964445085.1 uncultured Burkholderiales bacterium | reverse complement strand
GATGCACCAGTCCTGGATGTTCTCCAGCCACTGGCGGTAGGTGGTGGTCCAGTTCTCCGGCACGAACTTCAGCTCGCCGGTTTCCACCACCTTCAGGCCCCGCGCCGCGAGCCCCTCCATCTTCACGAACCACTGGTCGGTGAGCATGGGCTCGATCACCGCGTGGGTGCGGTCGCCTCTGGGCACCATCAGTTTGTGCTTGCGGGTGTCCTCGAGCAGGCCCTGCGCCTGCAGGTCCTCGACGATGCGGGCGCGGGCGTCGTAGCGGTCCAGGCCCTGGTACTCGGCCGGCGCGAGATCGTTGATCTTGGCGTCCAGGGTGAAGATGCTGATGGGCAGCAGCTTGTGGCGTTGCCCCACCTGCCAGTCGTTGAAGTCGTGGGCGGGCGTGATCTTCACGCAGCCGGTGCCGAAGGCGGGATCGACGTAGGCGTCGGCGATGATGGGGATGGAGCGCTCCGCGAGCGGCAGGCGCACATGCCTGCCGATGAGGTGCTTGTAGCGCTCGTCATCGGGGTGCACCGCCACGGCGACGTCGCCGAGCATGGTCTCCGGGCGGGTGGTGGCGACGACCAGATGGCCGCTGCCATCTTCGAGCGGATAGCGGATGTGCCAGAGAAAGCCGTCCTCCTCTTCGGAGATCACTTCCAGATCGGACACCGCGGTCATCAGCACCGGGTCCCAGTTCACCAGGCGCTTGCCGCGATAGATCAGGCCCTCCTCGTACAGGCGCACGAAGACTTCGGTCACCGCCCGGGACAGGCCCTCGTCCATGGTGAAACGCTCGCGCGACCAGTCGGGCGAGGTGCCCAGGCGGCGCATCTGGCGCGTGATGGTGGAGCCGGATTCCTGCTTCCATTCCCACACGCGCTTGACGAAGTCTTCGCGGCCCAGATCGTGGCGGGTCTTGCCTTCCCGTTCCAGCTGGCGCTCGACCACGATCTGGGTGGCGATGCCGGCGTGGTCGGTGCCCGGTTGCCACAGGGTGTTGTCGCCCTTCATGCGGTGGTAGCGGATGAGCGCATCCATCAGGGTGTGCTGGAAGGCGTGGCCCATGTGCAGCGTGCCGGTGACGTTGGGCGGCGGGAGCATGATGCAGTAGGCGGGGCGTGCGGGATCGAGGGTGGCGGCGAAGTAGCCGCGCTCTTCCCAGGTACGGTACCAGCGTTGTTCGATGTCGTGGGGTTCGAAGCTTTTGGCGAGTTCCATGGCGACGCTCAATGCACGCGAAAACCCGCGATTATACCGGAAAGGCCCGCCACGGCCCGGCGCCGGGCATCAGCGCGAGTCGGGCTTGTGCAGTTCCGCGAGCTGCTTTGTCAGCTCGTTGGCGATGGAGATTTTCACCACTTCCTCGATGTGAATCACGAACTGGTCGAGCATGCTGGACAGTGCGCGGTCGAGGGCGAGATGGAGGCCGCTCTGGAATTGCTGCGCGAGCACCTGCTGCAGCTGGGTCTCGAGAATCTTCGCGACATCGTCCTTGATGGTGTCGGCGATGGCGCGCACCGTCTCGTCGGAGAGGGCATGGATCGGGGCGGACGCCAGCGGCGTCGCGCCCGGCTGCGGCGCCTCCGGTGCCTGCGGTGCCTCCGGCGCCGGTGGGACCGCGTGTGCAGGGACAGGCGGGGGCACCGCCGCTTCCGCTGCCGCCGCAGTTTCGGCCGCGACGGCCGCCAGGGAAACGTAGCGTGCGCCCGGCGGCATGTCGAATTCGAGCACAGAGGGAGTGGCACCGGCTTCGGGAGCCGCGAGCGCGCCCGTCTCCGGCGGTAGTTCGAGTTCGAGCGGTTCGAGCGCGGGCCAGGCAGGAGGGGGCTCGGTCTCCGGCGATGACGGCGGTTCAGCAGGCGGGATTTCCTCCGTCAGCAGCGGAATGGCGTCGAGTTCGACGTCCGGCGGCGCGACGATGTCCGTCAACACGGGAATGTCGGCATCCGGCGGCGGCTGGTGGCGCTTGAGCAGCGCATCCAGCTTGTCGAGCACGTCTTCGCGGGAAGGTTCGATCATGGCTTGTCCTGGCCCGGGCTACCCGCGATCCTGGCTCATGTCGTGGGTGGTCAGTTCGTAACCGCGATCGCGGTAGAAGCGGAAGCGCTCCCGCGCCTGCTGCACATCCGCTTCGTCGGTGCTGACGATTTCGATCAGGCGATGGAAGCGGCCAAAGAACGGCGGCCAGGCATCGTTCAGGTTGAGCAGGATGTCGTCGTGGAGGAAGTCCACCGGGGCATGGTGGATCAGGATCGGCGTCTCCGCCGCCAGCGGATAGTCCGCGCGGCAGTGCGGCACGAAGCCGGTGGCGGGCAGGGTCCACAACAGCTTGTCCAGACGCTCGGTCGCCGCTTCGTCGGGCGTGAACACGTTGACCCGCATCCGGCTGGCGACCGCCTTGGCGCAGAGCTTGCAGGCGAAGCGATACTTGTCGTCGACCCTGGTGTAGAAATCGATGCGGGTCATGCCGTGTCCGGTTCCCCGTCCGCGCCCGGGCTCAGGCCGCCGCGCGCTTGCTGAGCCAGTGCATCAGCAGCGGCACGGGCCGGCCGGTGGCGCCTTTTTCCGCACCCGATTTCCAGGCGGTGCCGGCGATGTCCAGGTGGGCCCAGTCGTATTTCTTGGCGAAGCGCGACAGGAAGCAGGCGGCGGTGACGGAGCCCGCGGCGCGGCCGCCGATGTTGGCCATGTCGGCGAAGTTGCTCTTCAGCTGCTCCTGATAGTCGTCCCACAGCGGCATGTGCCAGGCGCGGTCCCAGGCCTCGTCGCCGGCATGCTGCAGCTCGCGCGCCAGGGCGTCGCTGGTGCTGAACAGGCCGGAGGCGTGGTGGCCGAGAGCGATGACGCAGGCGCCGGTGAGTGTGGCGATGTCCACCACCGCCTCGGGTTCGAAGCGCTCGGCATAGGTCAGGGCGTCGCACAGGATCAGACGGCCCTCGGCGTCGGTGTTCAGGATCTCGATGGTCTGCCCCGACATGCTGGTCACGATGTCGCCCGGCTTGTTGGCCGCGCCGTCCGGCAGGTTCTCGCAGGTGGGGATGAGGCCGACCACGTTGACCGGCAGCTGGCTCAAGGCGAGCGCCTTGAAGGTGCCGAGCACGCTGGCCGCGCCGCACATGTCGTATTTCATCTCGTCCATTTCGGCTGCCGGCTTGAGCGAGATCCCGCCCGCGTCGAAGGTGATGCCCTTGCCGACGAGGCAGAGCGGCTTGGCCTGCTTGCCGCCGCCGTCGTAGTGCAGCACGATCAGCTTCGGCGGCTGGCGGCTGCCCTTGGCCACGGACAGGAAGGAGCCCATGCCGAGTTTTTCCAGTTCCGGCTGCTCCAGCACTTCCACCTTGATGCCGTAGGTCTTGGCCAGGCCCTTGGCCTGTTCCGCGAGGTAGGTCGGGGTGCAGACGTTGCCCGGGAGGTTGCCCAGGTCCTTGGCGAGGTTCATGCCCTGGGCCACGGCCTGGCCGCGGCGGGCGGCCTCCTCGCAGGAGGCGATCTCGTTCCGGCGCTGCACGGACAGGGTGAGCTTGCGCAGGGGGCGGCGGATCTCGTCCTGCTTGCTCTTCATCTTGTCGAAGCGATAGACGCTTTCCATGGCCACGAGCACGGCCTGCTCCACCCGCCACTCGACGCTGCGCCGGCGCACGTTGAGCTCGGTGATGTAGACCACCGCTTCCATCGAACCGGTTTCGTTCAGGGTCTTGATCGCGGTGCGGACCGCCTTGCGGTATTCGTTCTCGCGGAACTCGCGCTCCTTGCCCAGGCCCACCAGCAGCACGCGGTCGCACAGGGTGTTGGGCACATTGTGGAGCAGGAGGGCGGTACCCGCCTTGCCGTCCATGTCGCCGCGGCGAATGATGTCGGACAGGTAGCCGTTGGAGACGCGGTCGATCATTTCCCCGGCCAGGGACAGCTTGCGTGCCTCGTAGACGCCGATGACGACGCAGGCAGAGCGTTGTTTTTCAGGGCTGCCGCTTTTTATGCTAAATTCCACCTCGGACTCCTTCGTTTCGGGTTTCGGCCGGCATCCGCCGCTGCGGGCGGGAGGCCGATTCAACGGACAAATTGTTGCCTAAAGCCGCGCTTTCCCCGAATTATTCGCATTTTCCCCCCGAAAAGTCAAAACTAGCCCCTTATGCTCTACCGCCGCGCCGTCATCAACGAGCTGGTCATCAACATGGTGGCGGTGTTCGCGGTGCTGCTCGCCATCTCGGTCACGACCCTGTGGATTCGCTACCTCGGCCACGCCGCGAGCGGCATGCTCGCACCGGAGGCGGTGATGGTCATTCTCGGTTTCAGCGTCGTGAACTACCTGCCGGTGCTGCTCTCGGCGACGCTGTTCGTGGCCGCACTGCTCACCCTCACCCGCATGGCGCGCGATAACGAACTGGTGGTATGGCAGAGCGTGGGCCTCGGCGCCACGGCCTGGCTGCGCCCGATGTTGTCGGTGGCGCTGCCGGTGGGGGCGCTGATCGCCCTGGTCAGCCTCGGCATCGGCCCGTGGGCGGTGCAGAAGATGGCGGAATACCGCACCCAGGTCGAGAGCCGGGAGGACATGGCAGCCGTGACCCCGGGCGTGTTCAAGGAGAGCAAGCAGGCCGACCGGGTGTACTTCGTGGAGAGCCTGGGATTGACGGGCAGCTCGGTCAACAACATCTTCGTGCGCTCGGAGCAGAACGGCAAGCTCGGCGTCATCGTCGCCAAGGAGGGGCGGCAATGGGAGGCGCCCAACAGCGACCGCTTCCTGGTCATGGACAACGGCCGCCGCTACGAGGGGACCGCCGGAAGGCTCGATTACAAGGTGATGCAGTTCGAACGCTACTACCTCCGGATCGAGCCCTACGAGGCGAAGATCGTCGAAACCAGCACCAAGGCCCTGCCGACCTGGGTGCTGCTGGCGCACCCCACCGCCGACGGCCTGGCTGAGGTGCAGTGGCGCGCCGCCCTGCCGATCGGGGCCGTGCTGCTGGCGCTGCTGGCGATTCCCATGAGCTACGTGAATCCGCGTTCGAGCCGTTCGTTCCACCTCATCGCGGCGATCTTCGTCTACATGATCTACAGCAATCTGCTGAGTGTGGCCCAGGCCTGGGTGGCGCAGGGCAAGCTCGTGCCGTGGGTCGGCCTGTGGAGCGTGCATCTCGCGATGGCCCTGGTGGTCACCTACTTCTTCTATCGCCGCCTCTCGGTCGTGTCGATCCTGTCCTGGAAGCGCAGATGAAGGTCCTCGATCGCTACCTCGCCCACGAGATTCTGGGTGGGACGCTGCTCGTGTTCTCGGCGCTGATCGTGCTGTTCGCCTTCTTCGATCTGATCCACGAACTCGGCGATCTCGGGAAGGGCGGGTATGGCCTGGTGCAGGTGCTCGCCTATGTGCTGCTGACCATCCCCGGCCACGTCTACGAGCTGTTCCCGATCGCCGCCCTCATCGGCAGCCTGTATGCCCTGGTGCAGCTGGCGCACAATTCCGAGCTGACGGTGATGCGGGTGTCCGGCTTCTCGACGCCGCGGATGGCGCTGTCGCTCCTGCGCATCGGCCTGCTCTTCGTTCTGGTGAATTTCGTCGTCGGCGAATTTGTCGCCCCCTACAGCGAGCGCGTCGCGACGCAGCTGCGGGCCCGCGCCATGAGCACCGTGGTGGCGCAGGAATTCAAGTCGGGCCTGTGGATGAAGGATGGCTCCAGCTTCGTCAACGTGCACGAGGTGCTGCCGGATTCGACCCTGGTCGGGATCAAGATCTACGAGTTCGACCCCAGCTACAACCTCCGCACCATCAGCTTCGCCAGCGAGGGCAAGCATGTCAGGGACAACAGCTGGCGCCTGACCGACGTGGAGCAGACCCATTTCGAGGGCTCCTCGGTGCGGGTCACGCGCGTGGCCCAGGCGTACTGGAATTCGGTGCTGAATCCGGAGATGCTGAGCGTGCTGCTGGTGGTGCCGGAGCAGATGTCCGCCTGGAACCTGTACTTCTACGTCCGCCATCTGGCCGAGAACAAGCAGCAGACCTCGCGCTACGAGATCGCGTTGTGGAGCAAGTTCATCTATCCGATGGCGGTGCTGGTCATGATGCTGCTCGCCGTCCCCTTCGCGCTGTACCAGCCGCGCGCCGGCGGCATCGGCGGCAAGGTGTTCGGCGGCATCATGCTCGGCCTGGCGTTCCATCTGCTGAACCGCGTGTTCGTCAACCTCGGCCTGCTGCAGGACTGGCCGCCATTCTTTGCCGCTGTCTTTCCCACGCTGTTCTTCCTCATGCTCGCCGTCGGCATGATGGCGTGGATGGAGCGGCGTTAGGGAAGCTCTGCAAAAGTACTGTGCAGCCCGTCTGGCCACCTGCGATGCTCGCTGTACTCCCTTGTACAGGTGCGCTTCTCGGCGGCCAGCCGGGCTTGCTCGCGACCTTTTGCAGAGCTTCCTTAGTCGGTCTTGATCAGGCGCGTGCGCGCCAGGCGGTCGTGCAGGAACTGCCGGTCGGGGTCCCACAGCGCCCAGAGAATTCCGATGCCGAAGCAGCCGATGCCGAGGGCGGCGGCCACCAGGCGCAGCAGCGCCTGCCCTGCGGTCACGCGGCTGCCGGTGACGCTCACCAGCCGCAGCCGCCACGTCTTCATCGCGAGCGTGCGTCCGCCGTGGGTCCAGAACCAGAGAAAGTAGGCGCTGATCACGAGCAGCAGGTAGAGCTGGAAGAAGATCATGCCGCCAGGCACGCGCGGGTTGCGGAACAGGATGTAGATGAATGCGGCCACGAACAGGACGGCCGTCACGAGCAGGAGTTCGTAGACCATGCTGGCGAGGCGGCGCAGCACGGCCGGGGCGGGTGTTGCACTTTTTTGCGTAAGCTCTATCATTGGTTCAAGGACTGGTTCACACGAGGGATGTGGTGCTCGACGTTCCGCATCCGGGCCTGATCACAAGACGCACTGCCTTGCGGGGACGGTGCCGGAGGAAGGGAGGTTGCAATGCGGATTATATCGCAGCTGATGCAGATACCGGGTGTGATCGCCGCCGGCGAATATGCGTATCGGGGGGATCGCTACTCCTACGAAGGCAACATCTCCTCGGAGCATGCGCGGATGGCGTCGATCCTCTGCCGCTCCAATACCCTCAGCATCAACATGCAGTCGGAAATCTTCTCCTCGTTTGCCGAGGACTGCGGTTGCACCCCGGTGCAGGGGTGGATCGTCCGCGGCCGCGACATGTCGGTGTGCGTC
Source organism: uncultured Burkholderiales bacterium (assembly GCA_964445085.1). Lineage (GTDB taxonomy): Bacteria > Pseudomonadota > Gammaproteobacteria > Burkholderiales > Thiobacteraceae > Thiobacter. The sequence continues at coordinate 3,774 of CAYUJV010000097.1, read as the reverse complement.
GTCGGCAACATCTTCTGCTTTTGTCAAAATACGCCCGGCCTGCTCAATGACGTGATGACCATCATGCGCGCCAAGGTCGGCGACATCGAGGAAAACCCGCTCGTTTACATGTACGCCAAGATCGGCGGCGACGTGAACGAAAAACTGTATTGATCCGCCGCCGTCCGGAACGTCCGATCAAGAACCCAGCCTGTTAGGAGTTGCAATGAGTCTCGACCGTCTGATGCAAGTGCCCGGCGCCCTCGCCGCGTTTCAATACACCGACAAGGGCGACCTGATTGCCCACCAGGTCAAGGAGGGAACGGAGCTGACGCCGCAGGTGCTCGACCTGCTCGCGCATACCTGCGTGGCCAACATGGCAGTCGCGACCCTGGAGGCACGGGGCTGGGAGGCGCTGACCGGGCAGACCGGCTTCGAGCCGCTGCAAGGCTTTTCGATGGTGGGCCTGGACTGGTCGGCCGTGGTGGGCGGCAATCATGGCATCGTGGTGCGCAATCGCGATGCGGACTACGAGGAGGCCTTCGCCGCCCTCGCCCAGAGCAAGGCCTGACGGGGCGCGCAGGATGCTGAAGCGATTGCTGGTTTTGGATGGCGTGGTGGCGGTGTGCCGGTTTCAGGATGACGGCACGGTCGTCGACGCGGCCGGGATGATCCCGGACGAGATGATGAACAAGCTGGCCCACTTTTCCCACTGGTACCGGCGCATGATTTCCGGCAACAGCGACGTGTTCTCCCTGTTCTCCCAGATGAACGGCTGGACCCCCGCCCGCGGCTGGATCGTCAAGGGCGACAAGATGAGCGTATGCAGCGTCGCCAACGTGGCGGCGATGATCGAAAACAAGGACGCTTCGATCAATCAGGTCATGCGGGCGCTAGAGGAAATCTCGCACGAATAGGCCTGCTCACTGCGGCGCGGCCACGCCGTCGTCCGTCACGTAGGGCTGGGGCTGGTCGGTGGCGCGCCACGCGCCCGGCGCCGGCTTTTTTCCCGCCTGGTATTGTTCCCACTTCTTTTTGACTTCGCGGTGCTTGTCCGGCGGCAGGCGCTTCAACTTCTTGTAGCGCTCCCGTGCCACCTCCCGCTCATGGGGCGTCAGCCGGGCCCACTCGGTCAGCCGCTCCTTGACCCGCTGCTGTTCCTTTGGCGTCATCTTGGGATATTTGTTCGCGACGTTCAGCAGATTGTGGCGCTGGCGCTCGGGCATCTTGTCCCACTCGGCTTCGAGCGGCGCAAGAACCGCCTGCTGCGCCGGCGTCAGCTGCTGCCAGCCTGACCCCTTGGCGCCCTTGACCGGGGCATCCTTGACTGGGGCGCCCTTGACCGGTGCGCTCGGGGCGGGGGTCGGGCCCGGGGCGCCGGGATTGGTCGGTGCGGCATGGCCGGCGGGCAGCGCCGCCGCCAGGAAGATCAGTGCTGCGAGGACCGCTCGAGCCATGCCTGGAATCCATGATCGAGATAGGCGTCCACCGGCAGGTCTCCGCTGAGCAAGGCGGCATCCACGTCATCGTCCTGGGACATCTGCTGCTGCCAGTAGATGCCGCCCGCGAGCACCGCCAGCAGCAGGGCCAGCGACAGCCAGCGCAGCGGGTGGTGGGGGCGGCGATGAACGTGGACGCCGGTGCCGGCGAGTTCCAGGGCATGCTCATGGGCGGGCTGGAATGCGGCCAGCGCCTGTCCGCGCGCCGCCTCGAGCGTTCGCAGAATGTCGGGCCGCAGCTGGCCCGCGCCGTAGTTCAGGTGTTCCCGTATCTTCTTGCTGAATTCGTGTTCGTTCATGGCTCGATTCCTCTTGCTTTCAAGGCTTCGGCGAGTGTGTGTGTCGCGCGCGAGCAATGGGTCTTCACGCTGCCTTCGGAGCAGCCCATGACCTCGGCGGTCTGCGCGACGTCCAATCCTTCCCAGTAACGCAGCAGGAAGGCCTGGCGTTGACGCTGGGGCAGCTTCCTCAGTTCTTCTTCAATCAAACCAATGGTTTGCAGTCTTTCCGCCTGCTGCGCGGGGTTGGCCGCGAGGTTCGTGCCGTCGGCCGCTTCCAAGGTATCGAGCGGGTCGACCTCCTCGTCCTCCTTCGCCGGGGAAAGGGCCGAGAACAGCGTCACCCACATGTTGCGCACCTTCTGCCGCCGATAATGGTCGCGGATGGCGTTCTGCAGGATGCGCTGGAACAGCATCGGCAGCTCCTCGAGCGGCTTATCGGCATACTTTTCCGACAGCTTGAGCATCGAGTCCTGCACCACGTCCAGCGCCACATGGTCGTCGTGAACGGCGAAATAGGCCTGTTTGAAGGCTCGGCGCTCGACGGATTTCAGGAACTCGGAGAGTTCTTGGTAGGTGGCCAGGGCAGGACTTTCGCGGAATTCAAGTTGGCGCCATGGTAGCAAAAAAGCCCCGCCCTTGAAGAACATTGGCCCCCTTTGCGGCGGGAAGGTTTCGCCGCGCCCGGGGCGGCGCCGCAAACCCCACGTAAGCTACCAGAAAATCGGCGTTTTTCGCTGGCGTCCTCTTGACCAAAAAGCGCCCAAACGTTAGTGTTTCACGTTCTTTTCCGAATTTTCCGCATTCAAGGCTCTCACATATGGAATTGACCGGCGCCGAGATCGTCGTGCGCTGCCTGCAGGAAGAAGGCGTGGAATACGCCTTCGGCTATCCGGGCGGGGCAGTGCTGTTCATCTACGACGAGATCTTCAAACAGAACAAGGTCAAGCACGTTCTCGTGCGGCACGAACAGGCGGCGGTCCACGCGGCGGACGGCTATGCCCGCGCCTCGGGCAAGGTGGGCGTGGCGCTGGTGACCAGCGGCCCGGGCGCGACCAATGCCGTGACCGGCATCGCCACCGCCTACATGGATTCGATCCCCATGGTCATCATCAGCGGCCAGGTGCCCACGGCGGCCATCGGCATGGATGCGTTCCAGGAAGTGGATATGGTGGGCATCACCCGTCCCTGCGTGAAGCACAACTTCCTGGTGAAGGACATCAAGGATCTGGCGCCGACCATCAAGAAGGCCTTCCACATCGCCGCGACCGGACGCCCGGGCCCGGTGGTGGTGGACGTGCCGAAGGACGTCACCATCCACAAGACCGAGTTCGAGTACCCGAAGAAGGTCAGCCTGCGCTCCTACAGCCCGGTGACCAAGGGCCACCCGATGCAGATCAAGAAGGCGGTGCAGCTGCTGCAATCCGCCAAGCGCCCGTTCGTGTATTTCGGCGGCGGCGTGGTGCTGGGCAATGCCGCGGACAAGCTGACGAAATTGGTCAAGGCGCTGGGCGTGCCCTGCACCGGCACGCTGATGGGCCTCGGCGGCTATCCCGAGACCGACCGCCAGTTCCTGGGCATGCTGGGCATGCACGGCACCTATGAAGCGAACATGGCCATGCAGCACTGCGACGTGCTGCTGGCGGTGGGCGCGCGCTTCGACGATCGCGTGATCGGCAATCCGGAGCACTTCAACCAGGAGAAGCGCCAGATCATCCACATCGACATCGATCCGTCGTCGATCTCCAAGCGGGTGAAGGTGGACGTGCCGATCGTCGGCGATGTCGGCGGCGTGCTGGACGACATTGCCAAGCAGCTCACTGCGTCCAAGGCCAAGCTCGACCAGTCGGCGCTCAAGACCTGGTGGGCGCAGATCGAGCTGTGGCGCTCCAAGAACTGCATGAAGTACGACCGCTCGTCGAAGATCATCAAGCCGCAGTTCGTGATCGAAAAGCTGTGGGAAGTGACCAAGGGCGACGCCTACGTCACCTCCGACGTGGGCCAGCACCAGATGTGGG
>CAYUJV010000096.1:0-11047 GCA_964445085.1 uncultured Burkholderiales bacterium | reverse complement strand
GCATCGCCCGACCTTACGGTCGGGCGCGGATTGAAAGATGATTGTGTCCATGTGGTTGAAGAAAGATTTAGGCATCGCCCGACCTTACGGTCGGGCGCGGATTGAAACTCCTCGACGTGGTGCATGTGGCCAACGTGGCAATAGCATCGCCCGACCGCGTGCGCTTGCTCGGTTGGTGCCGTTGACGACGGGCAGGCTCGCTACAATGATGCCATGACCAAGCTCGATGCGCTGCTTGCCGAAATCCAGGCGTGCCGCCTGTGCGACGCGCACCTGCCGCTGGGGCCGCGGCCGGTGCTGCGCGCGTCGGGCACGGCGCGCCTGCTCATCGTCGGCCAGGCGCCGGGGCGGCGGGTGCACGAGACGGGCATTCCGTGGAACGATCCCTCGGGCGATCGCCTGCGTCTGTGGCTGGGGATGACGCGGGAGCAGTTCTACGATCAGCGCCATATCGCCATCGTGCCGGCCGGGCTGTGCTATCCGGGCTCCGGGCCGCGCGGGGATGCGTCGCCGCGGCCGGAGTGCGCGCCGCTGTGGCATCCGCGGCTGCGCGCGCTGATGCCGCAGATCCGCCTCACCCTGCTCATCGGTCAGTATGCCCAGGCCTATTATCTCGGGCCCCGCCGCAAGAGGAGCCTGCGCGAGACGGTGCAGGCCTACCGCGAGTATCTGCCGGAGTTCCTGCCGCTGCCCCATCCCAGCCCGCGCAACCAGTTGTGGCTGAAGCAGAACCCGTGGTTCGAGCAGGAAGTGATTCCGGTGCTGCGTGCCCAGGTCAGGAGCGTGCTGCAGCACAAAGGAGCGGCGGCAGGCATGGGGATACAGGGATAGGCGTGCGCTGGATTCTGCTCCCCGGCCTGGATGGCATCGGCCGTTTTCGCACCTTGCGCGAAGCGGCTCGCGGCGTGGACTGCCGCGCGCTTTCCTACCCGACCGACGTGCCCTTGAACTACGCTGCACTGGTCGATCGGGTGCGCGAGGCGCTGCGGGAGGAGGCCGACTACATCCTCGTGGCGGAGTCCTTCGCGGGGCCCATTGCCATCCGCCTGGCGGCGGAGCGGCCCGCCGGCCTGCGGGCGCTGGTGCTCGCCGCGAGCTTTTGCCGCTCGCCCCTGCGCGGCCCGTTGCGCATGGCGGCGCGCGGCCTCGGGGGATCCCTGTTCCACCTGCGCCCGCCGCTGTTCCTGGCGAAATGGTTCCTGCTGGGAGCGCACCCGCCGCCGGGCGTGGTCGACGATTTGTATGCCTCGGTCGATCAGGTGAGCGCGCAGGTCTTTGCGCTGCGCCTGCAAGAGATCCTGCGCACGGATGCCTGCGGCGCCTTGCGCGCGGTGCGGGTGCCGGTGCTCTACCTGCAGGCGACCCGCGACCGGCTGGTGCGCGAGCCGGCCCTGCAGGCCGTGCAGGCGGCGTGTCCCCATCTGGAACTGCGCCGGATCACGGCCCCGCACATGCTGCTGCAGACTCACCCCGAGCCCGCCGTGGCCGCGATCCGCGAATTCCTTGTCCGGCACGGGATTTCCATGGCCGCGCCCTGAATGTCTTTGCCGGCGCCAGGGTCATTCGGCCTGCTGGCGGATGGTATAATTTCGCCTCCTTTTCGCTGTACGAAACGATCTCAACCATGCTCGAAGCCTACCGCGCCCACGTTGCCGAGCGCGCATCCCAAGGACTGCCGCCGCTGCCCCTGAATGCCGAACAAGTCGCCGCCCTGGTGGAACTCATCAAGCATCCGCCGCAAGGCGAGGACGACTTCCTGATCGATCTGCTGGAAAACCGCGTCCCGCCCGGCGTGGACCAGGCCGCCTACGTGAAGGCCGCCTTCCTCGCCGACGTGGCCCGCGGCAAGGTGGAAACGCCGCTGGTGTGCAGGCAGCACGCGGTGCAGGTGCTGGGCACCATGCTCGGCGGCTACAACGTGCACACGCTCATCGAACTGCTGGACGACGCCACGCTCGCCCCGGATGCGGTGCAGGCGCTGTCCCACACCACCCTGATCTTCGACGCCTTCCACGACGTGGTGGAGAAATTCCGGGCCGGCAATCCTCATGCGAAAACCCTGCTCGAATCCTGGGCCGAGGCGGAGTGGTTCACTTCCAGGCCGGCGCTGGCCGAGGCCATCCGCTGCGTGGTGTTCAAGGTGCCGGGCGAGACCAACACCGACGACCTGTCGCCGGCGCAGGACGCCTGGTCGCGCCCGGACATTCCGTTGCACGCCAAGGCGATGCTGGTGAACAAGATGCCGGACGGGCTGGCCACCATCGACAAGCTCAAGCAGCAAGGCCTGCCCCTGGCCTACGTGGGCGACGTGGTGGGCACCGGCTCCTCGCGCAAGTCCGCCATCAACTCGGTGCAGTGGCACATGGGGCAGGACATCCCGCATCTGCCCAACAAGCGCACCGGCGGCATCGTCCTGGGCGGCAAGATCGCGCCGATTTTCTTCAACACCGCCGAGGACTCCGGCGCGCTGCCCATCCAGTGTGACGTGTCGAAGATGAACACCGGCGATGTGATCACCATTCATCCGTTCAAGGGCATCGTTGCGAACGCCGCCGGTGAAGTGATTGCGACCTTCAAACTCGAGCCGCTGACCATGCCGGACGAGATGCGCGCTGGCGGACGCATCCCGCTCATCATCGGGCGCGGGCTGACCAACAAGGCGCGCGAGGCACTGGGGCTGCCGCCCTCGGAGCTGTTCATCAAGCCGGTGGCGCCGAAAGACACCGGCAAGGGCTACACCCTCGCGCAGAAGATCGTCGGCCGCGCCTGCAATGTTCCGGGGGTGCGCCCCGGCACCTACTGCGAGCCGAAGATGACCACCGTCGGTTCCCAGGACACCACCGGCGCCATGACCCGCGACGAACTGAAGGAGCTGGCCTGCCTCGGCTTCTCCGCCGACCTGGTGATGCAGAGCTTCTGCCACACCGCCGCCTATCCGAAGCCGGTGGACATCAAGCTGCAGCACACCCTGCCGGATTTCATCTCCTCCCGCGGCGGCGTCTCGCTCAAGCCGGGCGACGGCGTGATCCACTCCTGGCTCAACCGCATGCTGCTGCCGGACACCGTGGGCACCGGCGGCGATTCGCACACGCGCTTCCCGATCGGCATTTCCTTCCCCGCCGGTTCCGGCCTGGTGGCCTTTGCCGCCGCCATGGGCGTGATGCCGCTGGACATGCCGGAGTCGGTGCTGGTGCGCTTCAAGGGCGAGATGCAGCCCGGCATCACCCTGCGCGACCTGGTGAACGCGATTCCCTACGCCGCCATCCAGAAGGGCGAGCTGACCGTGGGCAAGCAGGGCAAGAAGAATGTGTTCAACGGCCGGATCCTCGAGATCGAGGGCCTGCCCGACCTGAAGGTGGAGCAGGCCTTCGAGTTCGCCGACGCCTCCGCCGAGCGTTCCGCCAATGGCTGCACCGTGCGCCTGAACAAGGAGCCGGTCATCGAGTATCTGAACTCGAACATCGTGCTGCTGGAGCATCTGATCGACCGGGGCTACCAGGACGCGCGCACCCTGCAGCGGCGCATCGACGCCATGAAGGCCTGGCTCGCCAAGCCGGAGCTGCTGGAGCCGGATGCGGATGCCGAGTACGCCTACGTGCTGGAGATCGACCTGAATGAAATCAAGGAGCCGCTGGTCGCCTGCCCCAACGACCCGGACGACATCAAGCCCCTGTCCGCCGTGGTCGGCGACAAGATCGACGAGGTGTTCATCGGCAGCTGCATGACCAATATCGGCCACTATCGCGCGGCGTCGAAGGTGCTGGAAGACGCGGGCCTGATTCCGACCCGCCTGTGGGTCGCGCCGCCGACCAGAATGGACGAGGCGGAGCTGCGCGAGGAGGGCGTGTACGGCATCTTCGGCCGCGCCGGCGCGCGCATGGAAATGCCCGGCTGCTCCCTGTGCATGGGCAACCAGGCGCGGGTGGCGGACAATGCCACGGTGTTCTCCACCAGCACGCGCAACTTCGACAATCGCATGGGCAAGGGCGCCCGCGTATACTTGGGCTCGGCCGAACTGGCGGCGGTGTGCGCCAAGCTGGGCCGCATGCCGACGGTGGAGGAATATCTTGCTATCGTTAAGGACAGGATCGCGCCACTTTCGGAGAACATCTATCGCTATCTGAACTTCCATCAGATGGATCAATACATAAGACCGGGGAAGGTCATCCCGGTGGCGCAGGCATAACACGCTTCACCACAGAGGCACAGAGACACAGAGGAATTCGAGTGGAGGTTTTCTCTGTGCCTCTGTGTCTCTGTGGTTAGAATGGAATTTAGAGGAATCCTGATGAAACTGATCGGCTCTCTCACCAGCCCCTTCGTACGCAAGGTGCGCATCGTCGCCATGGAAAAACATATCGACCTCGAGTTCGCCGTCGATGTGCCGTGGAGCCCGGAGACGAAAGTGCCGGACGCCAACCCTCTCGGCAAGGTGCCGGTGCTGGTGATGGACGACGGCAGCACGCTGTTCGATTCGCGCGTGATCGTCGAGTACCTGGACACCGTGACGCCGGTGTCGCGCCTGATCCCGGAAGGCAACCGCCAGCGCATCGCGGTCAAGCGCTGGGAGGCGCTGGCCGACGGCATCGTGGATGCGGCGGCGTTGATCTTCCTCGAGCGCACCCAGCGCGCGCCCGAGCACCAGAACGCCAACTGGATGGCGCGCCAGGAGCAGAAGGTGTTCCGCGGCCTGGAGGAGATGTCGGAGGAACTGGGCGAGAAGAAATTCTGCACCGGCGAGACCATGAACCTGGCCGACATCGCCGTCGGCTGCGCCCTGGGCTACCTCGACTTCCGCTTCCCCGAGATCAACTGGCGCGAAGCCCATCCGAACCTGGCCAAGCTGGCGGACAAACTGTTCGCCATGGACCCATTCCGGGAGACGGTGCCCAAGGCCTGAGCCCGCCCATGCCTGGCAGGCTCTCCAGCAGACACATCATCATCGCCGGCTTTGCCGGCGTTGGCGTTTTCATGGTCGCGATGCTCGGCATCGGCCTCACGCGGCTGAGCGAGATCAACGGGCAACTGGACGAACTCGCCAACCGCACGTTTCGCCGCGCGGAGGCGGTGTACGCGATGCGCATGGTGGCGCGGGACCGCCTGGTGGGGCTGCAGAGCATGTTCTTCCTGACCGACCCGTTCGAGCGCGATGCGGAGTGGATGCGCTACGGAGCGGACGCGGTGCGCTTCGTCCAGGCGCGCGACACCTTTCTCTCCCTTGCACCCACGCCGGCGGAGCGGGCCGTGTGGGAGGAGACGCGCATGCTCATCATCACCGACGAGGCGCTGCACGGGCAGGCCGTGGAGCTGATCTTTGCCGGTCGCCATGCCGCGGCCAGTCTGCTCATCCAGCAGAAGATCATTCCCCTGGAGGCGCGGCTGCTCGACCGCTTGGACACGATGCTGGGGATCGAACGTGCGGAAACCCAGCGCAGGCTCGCCGAGGCCAATCGGCGCTACCGCGAGACCTTTGGGCTGATGCTGCTGCTCACGCTGGCGACGCTCGGGGTGACCGGTGCCACGGCCGTGTACGTGACGCGGCGCTCGGCGCGCAACGAGGCCTTGCTCGTGGAGCAGAAGCGCCGCGCCGAGGACGCCGCCGAACGGCTCGCCTGGGCCGCAGCCCATGACGCGCTGACCGGCCTGCCCAACCGGCGCGTTTTCGAGACCAAGCTCGCCGCGCTCATGCGCAGCGCGCGCGAGGAGGGCGCGCAACACATGCTCGCCTACCTCGACCTGGACCGCTTCAAGCAGGTGAACGACTGCCACGGCCACGAGGCCGGCGACCAGCTGCTGGTGGCGGTGGCGCGGCTGATGGAGGGCCGCATCCGTGAGGGCGATACCCTGGCCCGCCTCGGCGGCGACGAGTTCGGCCTGCTGCTGCCCCACTGCGACCTCGCTGAGGGCGAGCGGATCGTCGCGGGGCTGCAACAGGGCGTCGAGGCCTTTTCTCTGCCCTGGGGCCCCCATGCGCTGTCGGTCGGCCTCAGCGCGGGGCTGATCGCGGTGGACCCAGAGGCCGGCGATGGCGCGCAGCTGGTCCACCGCGCCGACATGGCCTGCTACGCGTCCAAGTCGCAGCGGCGCGCTGCGGACAGCCTGTCCGTCGCCGACTGAGCGGGGCAGTCACCGGTGAGCGACGCGAAGCCTCGACCGCTGACGGCGCGGATCGCATCCGCGGCGGGCGGGACGGAGGCGGCCTCGCCCTGGGTGGCGCGCTGGGCGCGCGAATTGCCGCCCGAGTGCCGCGTGCTCGACCTCGCGGCCGGGCACGGGCGCCATGCCCGCCACCTGGCGACCTACGGCCACCGGGTGGAAGCCGTGGATCGCGATGTGGCCGCCCTGAGCGCACTGGCCGGCCCGGGCATCCGGATCCGCGAGGCGGACCTGGAGGCGGGACCCTGGCCCTATCGGCGCGAAACCTTCGACGCCATCGTCGTCACCAACTATCTGCACCGTCCCCTGTTTCCGCGGCTGATCGAGGCGCTGGCGCCGGGCGGCATGCTGATCTACGAGACCTTCATGGCAGGCAACGAACGCTACGGCCGCCCGTCCAATCCCGACTTCCTGCTGCGGCGGAGCGAGCTGCTGGAGGCCTTCGCGGGCATGGAGGTGCTCGGTTTCGAGCAGGGCTACGCAGCCCTGCCCAAGCCGGCGATGATGCAGCGGCTGTGCGCTAGGAAGCGCGTGGCAGGCTGCTGAAGCGCGCCAGCGGCTGCGGCGGCTCGTTGCTGTAGAGCACGTAGCGATAGAGGGTGGCGTCGTCGTGCAGATGGCGGCGCCGCCACCAGGTGACGGTGCGGGCGGCGTCGGCGCCGTGGGCCCAGGCCGTGCAGATCAGGTGCGGCCCCTTCTCGGTGGGCAGGATGACCTGGTGCAGGGTGCACAGCTTGCGTGCCTCGCCGCGCACGAAATGCCGGCAGTTCCAGCACTCGGGCTCGGTGTTGATCGGCGCCATGCTACTGGATGATGCCGCCCCCGAGGCAGACATCGCCGTCGTACAGCACCACCGACTGCCCCGGCGTCACCGCCCACTGGGGCGCATCGAAATGCAGATCGAGCCGATCGCCGGCGAGTTGCGCGACGCGGCAGGCGGCATCCTGCTGGCGGTAGCGGGTTTTGGCGCCATAGCGGCCTGCGGCATCCGGCGGCGTGCCGGCGATCCAGCTCAGGTCGCGGGCGGTGAGGGTGTTTTTCAGCAGCAGCGGGTGGTCATGGCCCTGGACGACGATGAGCACGTTGCGCTCCAGATCCTTGCCCGCCACGTACCAGGGCTCGCCCTGGCCGCCGATGCCCAGTCCCTGGCGCTGGCCGAGAGTGTAGTACATCAGGCCGTCGTGCCTGCCGACGAGGCGGCCGTCCGGCGTCTCCATGTCACCCGGCTGCCTGGGCAGGTAGCGCGAGAGGAATTCGCGGAAGTCGCGCTCGCCGATGAAGCAGATGCCGGTGCTGTCCTTCTTGGCGTGGGTGGGCAGGCCGGCATTGCGCGCGATCTCCCGCACCTCGGTCTTGAGCAGGCCGCCCAGCGGAAACAGGCTCTTCGCCAGCTGCGCCTGGTTGAGGCGATAAAGAAAGTAGGTTTGGTCCTTCGAGGCATCCTTCGCCTTCACCAGCTCGTGGCGGCCGGCGCGCTCGCGCAGCGCGGCGTAGTGGCCGGTGGCGATCTTCGTCGCGCCCAGGCTCAGGGCATGGTCGAGGAAGGCCTTGAACTTGATCTCGGCGGTGCACCGCCCGGCCGGGTTGGGCGTGCGCCCCGCCTGGTATTCGCGCAGAAAATAGCTGAACACCCGCTCCTTGTATTCCCGGGCGAAGTTGACCGCCTCGACCTCGATGCCGATGACGTCGGCCACCGCCAGCACGTCGAGGAAGTCCTGCTTGGCCGGGCATTCCGCGTCGTCCTCCCAGTTGCGCATGAACAGGCCGACCACGTCATAGCCCTGCCGCTTCAGCAGCAGGGCGGCGACCGACGAATCCACGCCGCCGGACATGCCCACGACGATGCGCTCAGCCATGGGGGCTCGCCCCGTGTTTCCAGTCCTGCAGGGTGAAGATGGCCGCCGGCTGGCCGTTGTCGAAGAACCAGGAATCGACGACGTATTGCTGGCCGCTGTCCAGCTCCTCGATGCGCGCCGCCCAGTGCACGTCGAGCAGCCACGGCGCGCGCTCCACCGGGTCGAGCACGCGGTGGAACTTGAGCAGTCCGCGCCGCTCCAGCAGCCGCAGGTAGGCGGTGGTGTTGTGGGAGTGGTCGATGCAGTCCATGCGTCCGTCCACGCCGTCGTCGTTGATGTTGCCGCCGCGGTCGTTGCGGGTCGGCGTCTGCTCGCCGGCGATGCGCTCCATCATGCCGATGGCGAGCTGGATGGAGGCGCGTTCCAGCGCCGGCGTGTTCACGTCGTCGAACAGCGCGCCGACGCGCAGCAGGTCGTTGACGTCGAACACCACCCGGGCGTGGGTATGACAGCCCCAGTTGTAGCAGATGGTGACCTCGTCGTCGGCGCGGGCCGCCGACGCCAGCACGGCGAGCAGCAGGAACAGCAGGACGCGCATGTCAGTCGAAATGGGTTAGCAGGTCGAGCGGATAGCGCTTGCCGGCCAGATAGTCCTCGACGCAGCGCAGCACCAGCGGGCTGCGGTGGCGCGCGGCGTCCCTGCGCAGTTCCTCGGGCGTGAGCCAGACCGCGCGCAGGATGCCTTCGTCCAGCTTGCGCTGCGGATCGAAGCCGGTGATCTCGCCGGCAAAGGCGAAGCGCAGGTAGGTGATTTCGCGTTTCGGGTGCGGCCAGCGGTAGATCCCCACCAGCGCGGTGGGGCGCACGTCGTAGCCGGTCTCCTCCAGGGCTTCGCGCGCGGCGCCCTGGACCAGCGACTCGTCCTGCTCCCAGTGGCCTGCCGGCTGGTTGAGCACGATCTCGCCGCCGGCCTCTTCCTCCACCAGCAGGAAGCGGCCCTCCTGTTCGACGATGGCGGCGACGGTGACGTTGGGTTTCCAGATCATGGGATGGCCTAGGCAAGTTTGGGGAACAGTTCGACGAGTCCGCGGGCGATGAACTCGACCGCCATCGCCGCCAGAATCAGGCCCATCAGGCGCGTGACGATATTGAGGCCGGTGCGGCCCAGGCGGCGCGAGATGCGTCCGCCGAGCAGGAACACGCCCCACACCACCAGGGTGACGGCGATGATGGGAATCAGCAGCAGCACATGGCCCAGGAAGTCGCCCTGGCGGAACTGGTGGGCCGCGATGATCACGCTGGAGATGGCGCCGGGGCCCGCCAGCAGGGGAATGCCCAGGGGCACGACGCCGACCGCCTGCCGGTCGGCGACTTCGTCCGCCTCTTCCTGGGTCTGCCGGATCGGGCTTTCCTTGGCTTGTAGCATGGAGATCGCCAGCAGGAGAATCAGCACGCCGCCGCCGACCAGGAAGGAGCCGATGCTGACGTTGAAGAACTGCAGCAGCTGGTCGCCGGTGAAGGCCGCCAGGGCCAGCACCACCAGCACCGTGAGCGCCACGGTGCGCGCAGTGCGTTTGCGGTCGCGCGCGCTCCAGCCCTGGGTGGCGCTGATGAAAATCGGAATGCCGCCGAAGGGATTGACGATGGCGAGGAGCGCGACGGTGATCTTGAACAGTTGATGCCACTCAGGCATGGGTCATGGCCCCGATGGGAAGCGGCTATTTTACCGGCTTGCGTGCCGGGTTTCTAACCGGGTTTCTAATGGCGGCCTGCCGCACGCGGCGCGGTGGCGCGGCCGCGAGAACCGTCGGTTCGACATCGCGCCATTGTCCGGGCGCCAGGCCCTCCAGCGTCCACGGCCCCACCGCCCAGCGGATGAGGCGCAGGGTGGGATGGCCCACCGCCGCCGTCATGCGCCGCACCTGGCGGTTCTTGCCCTCGCGCAGGGTGAGGGCAATCCAGCTGGTGGGAATCGCCTTGCGGAAGCGCACCGGCGGCGTGCGCGGCCACAGGCCCGGCGGCTCGTCGATTTGCTGCGCCAGTGCGGGCAGGGTGGTGAACTCGCCCAGATCGACGCCCTGGCGCAGCCTGTCCAGCGCCGCTTCGTCCGGGATGCCTTCCACCTGCACCCAGTAGGTCTTGGGCAGCTTGTGGCGCGGGTCCGAGATGCGATGCTGGAGCGCGCCGTCATCGGTTAAAATAACCAGCCCCTCGCTGTCGGTGTCGAGGCGCCCGGCGGGATAGACGCCGGGCACCGGCAGGTAGTCCTTGAGCGTGGGATGCCTGTCGTCCGCGCTGAACTGGCAGATCACGCCGTAAGGCTTGTTGAGCAGGATCAGGTGGGACATCGTTCTTGAGTCGGCAGGATTGAGCGGATTGCGTAATCGTGAGCAATCCGCTCAATCCTGTCCATTTTTTATTCGGGTAAAACAGCATGAGCCACATCAAAGTCCCGGCCCAGGGCCAGAAGATCAGCGTCAACGCCGACTATTCCCTCAACGTGCCGGACCGGCCCATCATCCCCTTCATCGAGGGCGACGGCACCGGCGTGGACATCACCCCGGTGATGAAGGCGGTGGTGGATGCCGCGGTCGCCAAGGCCTACGGCGGCAAGCGCGCCATCGAGTGGATGGAGGTGTTCGCCGGCGAGAAGGCCAACAGGCTCTACGGCGGTGACACCTGGTTGCCGGACGAGACGGTGCAGGCCGCGCGCGACTACGTGGTGTCGATCAAGGGCCCGCTCACCACCCCGACTTCCGGCGGCATCCGCTCGCTCAACGTGGCGCTGCGCCAGCTGCTCGATCTCTATGTCTGCCTGCGCCCGGTGCGCTATTTCCAGGGCGTGCCCAGCCCGGTGAAGGCGCCGGAGAAGGTGGACATGGTCATCTTCCGCGAGAATACCGAGGACATCTATGCCGGCATCGAATGGGAGGCCGGCACCGAGGCGGTGAAGAAGGTGATCGAGTTCCTGTCCAAGGAAATGGGCGCCGGCAAGAAGATCCGCTTCCCCGCGAGCTCCGCCATCGGCATCAAGCCGGTGTCGGTCGAAGGCAGCGAGCGGCTGATCCGCAAGGCCATCCAGTATGCCATCGACA
>CAYUJV010000095.1:10966-11117 GCA_964445085.1 uncultured Burkholderiales bacterium | reverse complement strand
CCAGGTCCACGAACGCGCCGTAGTCGGTGATGTTCTTGACGATGCCCTTGACGATGGCGCCTTCCTTGAGGTTTTCCAGCAGGGCCTGGCGCTCGGCGCCCAGGGTCGCTTCCAGCACGGCCTTGCGCGACACGACGACGTTGTTGCGCTT
>CAYUJV010000095.1:2277-10905 GCA_964445085.1 uncultured Burkholderiales bacterium | reverse complement strand
GGCGGGTGTCCACCGGGGAGCCCGGCACGAGGGCGCGGGTGCCGTTGACCATGACGGTCAGGCCGCCCTTGACCTTGCCGCTGACCACGCCGGTGACCAGGGCGTTGTTTTCCATGGCCTGCTCCAGGTCGTGCCAGGCGGCGATGCGCTTGGCCTTCTCCCGCGACAGGCGGGTGGAGCCGTAGCCATCCTCCAGGGATTCGATGGCGACGGTGACGAAGTCGCCGGGCTTGACCTCGAGTTCGCCGCGGTCGTTGCGGAACTCGGCGGCGGGAATCACGCTTTCGGATTTCAGGCCGGCATTGACGATCACTTCGTCGCCGGCAACCTCGACCACCTCGGCGGTGATGAGTTCGCCCACGCGCATTTCCTGGCGGGCGAGGGATTCTTCGAACAGGGCGGCAAAGCTTTCCTTGCCGGCAGACACTTGGGGAGTAGCCATCATGATCAGTACCTAAAAAAGCCGCCTCGTGTTGATGAAAGGCGGGTTCGTTAGCACAACACCACTGACCGGACCGCGAACGAACGCGGAAGATAAAGAAAGCCGTCCGATGATCAATCGACGGCTTGCATCCTGGAACCGGTCGGTGATACCCGACGCGGACGCTAGGCCCGATACTGTTTCAGCACCGCATCGACCGCCTGGTCGATGGTCAGGGAACTGGTATCGAGCAGGCTCGCATCCGCGCACTTCTGCAGGGGGGCCGCGCTGCGCTGACTGTCGCGCTGGTCGCGTTCCCGAATGTCCTGCAAAAGAGTTTGGATATTAGCAGACATTCCTTTTTCCATCAACTGCTTATACCGGCGCTCGGCGCGCACCTCGGGACTCGCGGTGAGGAAGATCTTGGTACGGGCGTCCGGGAACACCACGGACCCCATGTCCCGGCCGTCGGCCACCAGGCCGGGCGCGCGGCGAAAGGCCCGTTGCCGTTCCAGCAGGGCGGCGCGCACGGCGGGCCACTTGGCCACCGCCGAGGCGCCCCGGCTGCATTCCTCGGTCCGGATCGCGTCTGTAACCAGCTCATCGGAAAGGAAAATGTCGGATTTCTCGAAGCGCACGTCGAGCTGCCGGGCGAGCTCGCCCAAGGCCGCCTCGTCCTCCCACGACACCCCAGCCTTGAGCGCCGCCAAGGCCACCAGACGATACAGCGCGCCGCTGTCCAGGTAATGGAAGCCCAGCCGCTCCGCCACGCGCTGCGCCACCGTGCCCTTGCCCGAGGCCGAAGGACCGTCGATGGCGATCACCGGGATGTCCGGCGCGGCCAGCTTCCGGAACACGTCGAAATACTCCGGGAAGGTCTTGGCCACGCACTTCGGATCGTTGATGCGCACCGGCACGCCACCCAGGGCCACGAGGGAGAAGCACATGGCCATGCGGTGGTCGTCGTAGGTATCGATCGCGGCGTTGGGCCGCAGCGCCGCGGGCGGCGTCACCCGGATGTAGTCCGGGCCTTCCTCCACCGTCGCGCCGACCTTGCGCAACTCAGTCGCCATGGCGGCGATGCGGTCGGTTTCCTTCACCCGCCAGCTGGCGATGTTGCGGATGGTGGTGGTGCCGTCGGCGAACAGCGCCGCCACGGCAATGGTCATGGCGGCATCGGGGATGTGGTTGAGGTCGGCATCGATCGCTTTCAATTTGCCGGAACCCGAGGCCTCGATCCAGTTGTCGCCCATGGCGATGGTCGCGCCCATCGATTCCAGCGTCTCGGCGAAGCGGATGTCGCCCTGGATGCTGGTCCTGCCCACCCCTTCCACCCGCACCGGCCCGCCGCCGATGGCGCCGGCGGCGAGAAAGTAGGACGCGCTCGACGCGTCGCCCTCGACGTGAATCACGCCCGGGCTGCGGTAACGCTGGCCGCCGTGCACCACGAATTCCTGCCAGCCGTGCCGCTCCACCTCCACGCCGAAGCGGCGCATGAGGTTGAGGGTGATTTCGATGTAGGGCTTGGAGATCAGCTCCCCCACGACTTCCACGGTGGTGGTCACGCCGGTCAGCGGCAGCGCCATGAGCAGCGCGGTGAGAAACTGGCTGGAGACATTGCCGCGGATCTGCACCCGGCCGCCGGCCTGGATGGTGGCCGGCCTAATGGCCAGCGGCGGGAAGCCTTCGCTGCCGAGATAGCGGATATCCGCGCCGAGCTGGCGCAGCGCATCCACCAGGTCGCCGATGGGCCGCTCGTGCATGCGCGGCACGCCGGAAAGCCGGTACTCGCCCTGGGACAGGGCCAGCGCCGCCGTCAGCGGACGGAAGGCCGTGCCGGCGTTGCCAAGGAACAGATCGGCCTGCTTCACCGGAAACACGCCGCCGACGCCCGCGACGCGATAGTCACGGGAGTCGCCCTGCTGCTCGCAGCGCACGCCCAGCGCCGCCAGCGCCGCGAGCATGTGGCCGGTGTCGTCGGAGGCGAGGAGGCCCTTGACCTCGGTCACACCCTCGGCGAGCGCCGCCAGCAGCAGCGTGCGGTTGGAAATGCTTTTCGAGCCTGGCAGCACGACCGTGCCGGCCATGCGGGTGATGGGTTGGAGGTCTAGGAATTCCATGAACAGTCCAAAGCAAGAGCTTGGACCGCAAAGGACGCGAAGGTGCGCCAAGGAAAATCTAGTTCGTGCTTTCCTTCGCGCACCTTCGCGTCCATTGCGGTTCAAGAACCTTTCAAATGTCTCTGCCGCGCATCGCGCGCGCGCCCGAACAATTCCGCCAGCGCCGCGCCATCCCCGTTCTCGATCAGGGCCTTGATGCGCGCCAGCTCGGCCTCATAGCCGCCAATCTGCGCCAGCAAGGCATCGCGATTGGCAAGGCAGATGTCGCGCCACATTTCAGGGGAACTGCCGGCGATGCGGCTGAAATCGCGAAAGCCGCTGGCGGCGAAGCCGAACAGCTGTTCGGCGTTTGGCTGGCTGGCGACGTAATCCACCAGCGCGAACGCCAGCACATGGGGCAGATGGCTCACGGCGGCGAACAGGGCATCGTGCTGCTGCGGCGTCATCTCCGCCACCTTCGCGCCGCAACCGGCCCACAGGCTCGCGACCAGCTCCTTCGCCGCCGGGTCGGTCTCGGCCAGGGGCGTCAGCACCACGGTGCGGTCACGGAACAGATCCTCCCGCGCCGCTTTCACGCCGCTCTTCTCCGCGCCGGCAATCGGGTGGCCCGGCACGAAGCGCGACAGGTGACGGTGCAAATGTCTGCGCGCCAGCGCCTCCACGTCCTGCTTGGTGCTGCCGGCATCGGTCACCACCGTATGCGCGCCAAGATGCGGCGCGATGGCAGCCATGATCTCGCCCATCTGCCCCACCGGCACGGCAAGCAACACCAGGTCGGCATCTTTGACCGTGGACACGTCCATGCCGATCTCGTCGATCACATAGGTCCCCAGCGCGGCGCTCATGTTCTCCATGCTGCGTCCGAAGCCGACGATCCTGCGCGCGAAATCCGCCTGGCGCAGGGCCATGGCGAAGGAGCCGCCGATCAGGCCGACACCGAAAATGACGAGTTTATTGATCATGAAATTTTTCACCACAGAGACACAGAGAAGAGCATTTTTTGAATTCCTCTGTGCCTCTATGTCTCTGTGGTAAATGCTTTTGCCCTAAATACTCCGGCCCAGCACCGTGGCGATGCCGCCCAGTTCGCCCATGAGCGACTTCAGCTCGTCCGGGCTCAGCGCCTGGTCGGCGTCGCACCAGGCCTCGCACGGGCGCGGATGGGATTCCACCAGCAGGCCGTCGGCGCCGGCGGCGATGGCCGCGCGCGACAGGGCCGGCACCATCCACGCCTTGCCGCCGGCGTGGGACGGATCGATGATCACCGGCAGGTGGGTTTCCTTCTTCAGCACCGGCACCGCGGTCACGTCCAGCACGTTGCGGTAGTAGGTCTCGTAGGTGCGGATGCCGCGCTCGCAGAAGATGATGTTGTGGTTGCCGCCGGCGGCGATGTACTCGGCCGCCATCAGCCACTCGGAAATCGTCGCCGCCATGCCGCGCTTGAGGATCACCGGCTTGTTGATGCGGCCCACTTCCTTCAGCAGGTCGAAGTTCTGCATGTTGCGGGTGCCGATCTGGATCACGTCCACGTCGTACTCGAGGAAGGTGTCCAGCATGCGCACGTCCATCAGCTCGGTGACGATGGGCAGGCCGTACTTGTCGGCGGCCTTGCGGAACAGGTCCAGGCCCTCCACGCCCTTGCCCTGGAAGGTGTAGGGGCTGGTGCGTGGCTTGAAGGCGCCGCCGCGCATCAACCGACAGCCAGCCTCCTTCACGAACTTGGCCGAGGTCTCCATCTGTTCCTGGGTTTCCACCGAGCACGGGCCGCTGATGATCTGGATCTGCTTGCCGCCCAGGGGCACGCCCTTGATGTCGATGACGGTGTTCTCCTTGTGCCATTCGCGCGCCACGATCTTGTAGGGCTTCACGATGTGCATGGAGTGCTCGACGCCGGGCAGGGCATCGATGGCCTCCTGGTCGATCTTGCGCTCGTCGCCGATGGCGCCGATCACGGTGCGCTCGGTGCCGCGCGAGACATTGGCGTCGCAGCCGTATTCCTTGATCTTGCGCACCACGCCTTCGATTTGCGCGTCGGTCGCGCCGTTTTCCATTACGATGATCATGTCGATTCCTTAGCTTTCCTTCATGGCGCCTTCCAGCGCCGTCAAAAATTTCGCGTTTTCCGCTTCCAGGCCGATGCTGACCCGCAGATATTCGGGCAGGGCGTAATTGGCCACCGGCCGCACGATCACGCCGCGCTTGAGCAGGCGTTGATACATGGCGGTGGCGTTGCCGATGCGGAAGCTCAGAAAATTCCCGAAGGAGGGAATGTAATCCAGTTTCAGCCGCTTCAGGCCGGCGGTGATCTGCGCCATGCCGGCAAAGTTCAGCGCCACGCTCCGGGTCAGGTGCGCCGTGTCGCCCAAGGCCGCGACCGCCGCCGCCTGCGCCACGGTGCTGACGTTGAACGGCTGGCGCACGCGGTTGAGCATGTCGGCCACCTCCGGATGGCACAGCGCGAAGCCCACACGCAGCCCTGCCAGGCCGTAGGCCTTGGAGAAGGTACGCGCGATGAGCAGGTTCGGAAAGCGCGCAAGCCACGCAACGCTGGGTGGCGCGACCTCCGGCGCCAGATATTCATAGTACGCCTCGTCCAGCACCACCAGCACTTCCCGCGGCACCTGCTCGATGAAGTGCAGCAGCTCGCCCGGCGGCAGCAGCGTGCCGGTCGGATTGTTCGGATTGGCCAGGAACACCAGGCGCGTGTCGTCCTCGATGGCTTCGAGCAGCGCCCTGGGGTCGTTGCCGAAGTCTTTCGCCGGCACTTCGATCGCGCGGGCGCCCACCGCCTGCACCACCAGCGGATACACCGCGAAGGCGTGCTGGGAGAACACCGCCGAGGCGCCGGGCGCGAGGAACGCGCGCGCCGCAAACTCCAGCACGTCGTTGGAGCCGTTGCCCAGCACGATCTGGTTCGTCGCCACGCCGTACCTGGCCGCCAGCGCCGCCTTCAGCTCGAATCCGGCGCCATCCGGATAGCGCGCCAGGTCCGGCAGGCAGCGCTTCACCGCCTCGAGGGCGAGCGGGCTCGGCCCCAGGGGATTCTCGTTGGAGGCGAGCTTGACGATGTCGGCTTCATCGAGCCCCATCTCCCGCGCCAGCTCGCCGATCGGCTTGCCGGGCGGATAAGGCGCAATCGCCCGGACGTAGCCGGGCGCGAGGTCACAGAGTTCCATTGTCAGTTCTTTACCTGCCCAAACATGGGCCGAAATCTTGAACCGCGAAGGGCGCAAAGGCACGCGAAGTAAAGCTCTTGAACTTCCTTTGCGTACCTTCGCGTCCTTTGCGATTCAGCTTTTCATTCACAAAACCGCCACCGGGTACGAACCCAGCACCTTCAGCAGCGGCGCGATGTTCGCCAGCTCCGCGAGCGACTTGGCGACCGCCGCATCTTCACGATGGCCTTCCACGTCCACATAGAACACGTAATCCCACAGATTCGTTCCCGACGGGCGCGACTCCAGCTTGGTCATGGACACGCCGTTGCGCGCAAACGGGCCGAGCAGCTCGTGCATGGCGCCCGGACGGTTGGGCGCGCTCATCACCAGCGAGGTCTTGTCGCGGCCGGAGGGAGCGGCGTCGTGGCTGCCCAGCACCAGGAAGCGCGTGGTGTTGTTGGGCTCGTCCTCGATGTTGCGCGCCAGCACGTTCAGGCCGTAGATCTCCGCCGCCGTCTCGCCGGCGATGGCAGCCGCACCTGCATCCGCCGCGGCCAGCCGCGCCGCCTCGGCATTGCTCGCCACCGGCACCCGCGGCACGCCCGGCAGGTTCTGGTTCAGCCACTCGTGGCACTGGGCCAGGGACTGCGGGTGCGAATACACCTTGCCGATCCCGTCGCGACCTTCGCCCTTGCGCAGCAGGCAGTGATGCACGCGCACCACGGTCTCGCCGCAGATCTTGAGCGGCGTGTTGAGCAGCAGGTCCAGCGTGCGCCCCACCGCGCCCTCGGTGGAGTTCTCCACGGGCACCACGGCGTAGTCCGTCATGCCCGCCTCCGCCTTGCGGAACACGTCGTCGATGGAGCCGCAGTCCACCGTCTCCGCCGCGTGGCCGAAGTGCTTGATCGCCGCCGCCTGGCTGAAGGTGCCCTGCGGGCCGAGATAGGCCACCTTCAAAGGCTGCTCCAGCGCGAGGCAGGCCGACATGATCTCGCGGAACAGCCGTGCCGCAGTCTCGCCGGACAGCGGGCCGGGGTTGGCGTCCTTGATCCGGCGCAGCACCTGGGCCTCCCGCTCCGGGCGGTAGATGTTGCCTTCCTTGATGCGGCCGACTTCCTGCGCCAGCCGCGCGCGCTCGCTGATGAGCTTGAGCAGCTCGTCATCGATGGCGTCGATCCGTTGCCGAATCTGTTGCAGCGCGTCGGACATGTTCCGCCTTGTTATCTGGCGGGAATGAACCGGACCATCAGCACGCCCTTGATCGCGGCGATGCGGTCGATCACCGCCCGCGGCGGCTCGCTGTCCACGTCCACCAGGGTGTAGGCCATCTCGCCCTTGGACTTGTTCACCATGTTGTGGATGTTCAGCCCGGCGTCGGCCATGGCGGTGGAAATCTGCCCCACCATGTTCGGCACGTTGGCGTTGGCGATGGCGATGCGGTAGGCCGACTCGCGCGGCATGGACACGTTCGGGAAATTCACCGAATTGAGAATGTTGCCGTGCTCCAGGTAGTCGCGCACCTGCTCGGCCACCATGACGGCGCAGTTCTCTTCCGCCTCCTCGGTGGAGGCGCCCAGGTGCGGCAATGCCACGACCTTGGGGTTGTTCTTGAGCGCATTGGCGGGAAAGTCGCACACGTAGCCGCGCAGCTTGCCCGCGGCGATGCCCTCGACCACGGCCTTGTCATCGACGATGCCCTCGCGCGCGAAATTCAGCAGCACGGTGCCCGGCTTCATCAGCGCGATGCGCGCGGCGTCGATCATGTTGCGGGTCTTGTCCAGCAGCGGCACGTGCAGGGAGATGAAGTCGCTGTTCTTCACCACCTCCTCCACGCTGGCCGCCTTCTTCACGTTGGACGGCAGGCGCCAGGCGGCTTCCACCGTGATCTCCGGGTCGAAGCCGATGACATTCATGCCCAGGCGGATGCCCGCATCCGCCACGAGCGAGCCGATGGCGCCCAGGCCAATGATGCCCAGGGTGCGGTTGGGCAATTCGATGCCGGCGAAATTCTTCTTGCCCGCCTCCACCGCCTTGGAGATCTCGGCGTCCGCGCCGCTCAGGCCGTCGGCGAATTTCCACGCCGGCATCAGATTGCGCGCCGCGATCAGCATGCCGGCGATGACCAGCTCCTTCACCGCGTTGGCGTTGGCGCCGGGCGCATTGAACACCGGCACGCCGCGCTCGCTCATCTTGGCCACCGGCACGTTGTTGGTGCCGGCGCCGGCGCGGGCGATGGCCTTCACGCTCGCCGGGATGACCATGTCGTGCATCTTGGCCGAGCGCACCAGGATCGCATCCGGGTCGCTGACCTCGTTGCCGATGATGTAGTGCTCGGACGGCAGTCGGGACAGGCCCAGCGGCGAAATGTTGTTGAGCGTCTGGATCTTGTACTTCTCAGCCATTTTTCGCCTCGAACGCTTTCATGTACTCCACCAGCGCCTTCACGCCCTCGATCGGCATGGCGTTGTAGATGGAGGCACGCATGCCGCCCACCGAGCGATGGCCCTTGAGCTGCACCAGGCCGCGTTCCTTTGCCCCCTTGAGAAAGGCCTCGTCCAGCGCCGCATCCTTCAGGGTGAAGGGAATGTTCATGCGCGAGCGGTTTTCCCGGGCGGTCGGGCAGTGGTAGAAGGACGTGGTGTCTAGGTAGTCGTAGAGCAGGTTCGCCTTGGCGATGTTGACCTGCTCCATGGTGGCGAGGCCGCCCTTGTGCTTGAGCCACTTGAACACGAGGCCGGCGATGTAGATGCCGTAGGTCGGCGGCGTGTTGTACATGGAGTCGGCATCGGCGTGGATCTTGTAATCCATCATGGTCGGCGTCCCGGCCACGGTCTGGCCCATCAGGTCTTCGCGCACGATCACCACCGTCAACCCGGAGGGGCCGATGTTCTTCTGCGCGCCGGCATAGATCAGGCCGAATTTCGACACG
>CAYUJV010000095.1:0-2197 GCA_964445085.1 uncultured Burkholderiales bacterium | reverse complement strand
GCCGCCGATGGTCTCGTTCGGGGTGTAGTGGACGTAGGCTGCGTTCGGATCGAGCGTCCACTGGTCCTGGGTCGGCGCGTAGGAAAAATTGCGATCCTCGGAGGAGGCGACCACGTTGACCGTGCAGTACTTCTTCGCTTCCTTGATCGCCTTCTTCGACCACTCGCCGGTGTTCAGGTAGTCGGCGCCCGCTTTGCCACGCAGCAGGTTCATCGGCACCATGGCAAACTGGCTGGAGGCGCCGCCCTGCAGGAACAGCACCTTGTAATTTGCCGGAATCGCCATCAGCTCGCGCAGGTCGGCCTCGGCCTGGGCCTGGATCCCCATGTACTCCTTGCCGCGATGGCTCATCTCCATCACCGACATGCCGCAGCCCTGCCAGTTCACCAGCTCGTCGCGCGCCTGTTCCAGCACTTCTCGCGGCAATACCGCCGGGCCAGCGCTGAAGTTGTAGATCCTCTCCATTTCCCCTTCCTTTCTTCACCACAGAGACACAGAGGCACAGAGACTTTTGAATGAGAAACCTCGCGGTCTTCTCTGTGTCTCTGTGCCTCTGTGGTTGAGTTTATTCGTCCTCATCCTGCTCCAGCACACGCTCCACGCTCACCAGCTTCTCGCCCTCGTCGAGGTTGATCAGGGTGACGCCCTGGGTGGCGCGGCCCATTTCCCGGATCTCCTTGACCCGGGTGCGGATCAGCACGCCGCCGGTGGTGATGAGCATGATCTCGTCGCTTTCGTCCACCAGCGCCGCCGCCACCACCTTGCCGTTGCGCTCGGTGGTCTGGATCGCGATCATGCCCTGGGTGCCGCGGCCATGGCGGGTGTATTCGGCGATCGGCGTGCGCTTGCCGTAGCCGTTCTCGGTGGCGGTCAGCACCGACTGCGTCTCGCTTCCGGCCACCAGCATCGAAATCACCTTCTGCCCCGGCGCGAGCTTCATGCCGCGCACGCCGTGGGCGCTGCGCCCCATCGGACGCACGTCGTTCTCGTCGAAGCGCACCGCCTTGCCGCCGTCGGAGAACAGCATCACGTCGTGCTTGCCGTCGGTGATGTCGACGCCGATCAGGAAGTCGCCGTCGTCCAGGTTCACTGCGATGATGCCGCTGCTGCGCGGGCGCGAGAAATCGGAAAGCGGCGTCTTCTTCACGGTGCCCATGGCGGTGGTCATGAAGACGAAGTGGTTGTCGTCGAATTCCTTCACCGGCAGGATCGCGGTGATCTTCTCGTGCTCCATCAGCGGCACCAGGTTCACGATCGGCTTGCCGCGGGAGGTGCGGCTGCCCTGGGGCACGCTGTACACCTTGAGCCAGTACACCCGGCCGCGGTTGGAGAAGCACAGGATGTAATCGTGGGTGTTGGCGATGAACAGCTTCTCGATGAAATCGTCTTCCTTGGTGGCCGCTGCCTGTTTGCCGCGCCCGCCGCGCTTCTGCGCGCGGTAGTCGGCGATGGGCTGGGCCTTGATGTAGCCGGTATGGGACAGGGTCACCACCACGTCCTCGGGCGCGATCAGGTCCTCCATCGACAGATCCTGGGCGTACACGACGATCTCGCTCCGGCGCTTGTCGCCGAACTGCGCCTTGATCTGCCCCAGCTCGTCCTTGATGATCTGGGTGATGCGCGCCGGCTTGGCTAGGATGTCCAGGTAGTCGGCGATCTTGTCGATCACTTCCTTGTACTCGGCCACGATCTTGTCCTGCTCCAGGCCGGTCAGGCGCTGCAGGCGCAGCTCGAGAATCGCCTGGGCCTGGGCGTCGGACAACTTGTAGCCCTGCTTGCTCAGACCGAATTCGGGGAGCAGGCCCTCCGGGCGGGTGGCGTCCTCGGCCGCGCGCGCCAGCATGTCTTCCACCAGCTTGGAGCGCCAGGTCTTCTCCATCAGCCGTTCCTTGGCGACGGCCGGCGTCTCGGAGGCCTTGATCAGGGCGATGATCTCGTCCACGTTGGACAGCGCCACCGCCAGGCCTTCGAGCACATGGCCCCGCTCGCGCGCCTTGCGCAGTTCGAAGATCGTGCGCCGCGTCACCACCTCGCGCCGGTGGCGCAGGAAGGCGTCGAGCATCTGCTTCAGGTTCAGCAGGCGCGGCTGGCCGTCCACCAGGGCCACCATGTTCATGCCGAAGGTGTCCTGCATCTGCGTCAGCTTGTACAGGTTGTTCAGCACCACCTCGGGCATCTCGCCGCGCTTGAGCTCGAT
>CAYUJV010000094.1:0-11267 GCA_964445085.1 uncultured Burkholderiales bacterium | reverse complement strand
CAAGATTGGGTTCGCTACGCCATTCGCGAACTGGCTGGGGGATGCTTCGTTCCGCGCCTACGTGCAGGACATCCTGGATTCAGCGGCCTTCGGTTCCCGCACGATCTGGAATGCGGCCAGGCTGCGGCAGGTTTTCGCGGCACCCAAGGCGCACCCGATGTTCCCCTTCTGGCGGGTGCTGAACCTGGAGCTGTGGGCGCGCGCCTACGGCGTGGTTCTGTGAGGCGCCAAGATGATTCGTTTACACAGCGACAAGACCATGGACGCGGTGCTGCCCGCGATCCGGGCGTAACGGAGGATGGAGTCAGTCATGCTGCTCGGGAGATTCAAGTTCACGTTGGTCGCCGCCGTCGGCTGCGCGGCACTGGTGGTTACCCTCATCGTGGGGGTCTTGTTCAGCCTCGCACGGATACAAGAGGCGCAGACGCGGCTGGAGTACCTGAGCGGGCGATTGCAGACCGGGGACCAGGTCCTGCAGATGCAGCAGGACCTGATCCGGGAGTCGCAGATCCGTATCCGCAACGTGGCCCTTGTCCGCGATCCCGCTGCGCTGAAGGCAGAGCTCGACAAGCTGCAGGATGCGCGCCGACGTTATGACGAATCCGAGCAGATGGTGGACCAGCTGTTTGCCGACGACCAGTTTCATCCGCTTGTGGAACAGGCGCGCACCTTGCGCGCCCAGGGTCGCGCCGTGCTCGATGAAGTGGCGCAACTGGCCCTGAAGGGCGAGCGCGACGCGGCCGCTGCGCGCCTCCTCAACGAACTTGCGCCGCTGACGAAGCAACGGCTGCAGGTCCTGGGCCAGCTCTCCGCTGCGCAGGACGCGCGCCGGGCCGCGACGGCCGCCGAGGCCGTCCGCGCCCACGGCCAGGTACGGCTGCTGATGGTGGTGGTGGGCGGGCTCGCGGTGCTGCTCGGGCTGCTGGTGGCCGGGGTGGCGCTGTTCCTCGCAGTCGGGGTCGATCAGACGCGCCGGGTCGAAGGACTGGGCGCATGATGCGGAGCCAGGGGGGCGCGCGCTGACGATGAGCCAGGTCGCCATCATCCAGCGGGTGTTGCCGCACTATCGCATTCCGTTCTTCCGTCGCCTGCACGGGCGGCTGCGCGGAGTGGGCATCAATCTCAATCTGGTTTATGGCCAGGAGCGGCCAGGGACGGTGCCGCGCACGGTTTCCCTGCAGGAGACCTGGGCGCGGCGCATCGAGAACCGGTACTGGCAGGTGGCCGGGCGCGAGCTGGTGTGGCAGCCCTGCCTGGGTCTGGCGCGGGGTGCCGACCTGGTGGTGGTGGAGCAGTCGAGCCGGCTGCTGGCGAACTATCCACTGCTGGCGATGCGTCGGCTGCGCGGCACGCGGCTCGCATTCTGGGGCCACGGCCGGAACATGCAATCGGATGATCGCCAAGACTGGTCGGAGCGCATCAAGCGTGCGACGCTGGGCCAGGTGGACTGGTGGTTCGCCTACACGGGCCTCAGCGCCGACGTGGTGGCGGCGGGCGGCTTTCCGCGGGAGCGCATCACGAAGGTGCAGAATGCCATCGACACGTCGGAGCTCGGCGCCCATCTCAAGGCCTGCACGGCGGCGGAGGTGGGAGCGGCGCGGGCGCGCCACGGCATCGCGGGCAACGCGGTGGGGCTCTACTGCGGCGGGATGTACGACTTCAAGAAACTGCCCTTCCTCATCGCCGCATGCGAGGAGATCAGGCGCCGTGTGCCGGAGTTCTCGGTGGTGTTCGTGGGCGACGGACCGGAGCGTGGGGTGGTGGAGGCGGCCGCCGGGCGCCATGACTGGATGCACTACGTGGGCGCGAAATTCGGGCGCGACCTGGCCCCCTATTACCACATGAGCAAGGTACTGCTGATGCCGGGCCTGGTCGGCCTGGCGGTGGTGGACAGCTTCGTCGCGGGGGTGCCGCTGTTCACCACCGATTTGCCGCTGCACAGCCCCGAGATCGCTTATCTGGAGCCAGGCGTGAACGGCATGATGACCGCCCACGACGTGGATGCCTATGCCGGCGCGGTGGCAGACTACCTGCGGGACGGCACGGCGCTCGCGCGCCTGGTGGCCGGCTGCGAGCGCAGCGCGGCGAAGTACACCATGGAGAACATGGTGGAGAATTTTGCGCGCGGCATCGAGCAATGTCTGGGGCCGAGGTGAGGCCATGCGCGTGTTGCTCGGCCACGATTTCTATCGATCCAGCGCCCCCAGCGGCGAGGATGCGGTTTTCCGCGCCGAGCGCGCGCTGCTGGAACGCAGCGGAGTGGAGGTGATTCCGTTCGAGCGCTTCAACGACGACATCGATGACTCCTCTCTTGGCAAGCGCGTGCGCATCGCCCTGGATACGGCGTGGTCGGAGCGGGCTTACGCGGAACTGCGCAAGGTGATCGCGCAGACGCGGCCGGATGTGGCCCATTTTCACAATACGTTTCCGGTCATATCGCCCAGTGCCTATGCGGCCTGCCAGGACGAAGGGGTGCCCGTGGTGCAGACCTTGCACAACTACCGGCTGATCTGCCCGGGGGCGCTGTTGATGCGAAACGGCGAGCCGTGCGAGGACTGCGTGGGCCACAGCCTGCTGCCGGCGCTGCGGCACCGCTGTTATCGCGGTTCGCTGCCGGCGACCGCGGCCCTGGTGTGGATGCTGGCAAGCAACCGCCGGCGCGGCACTTATCGCCGGATGGTGAACCGCTACGTGGCGCTGACGCGCTTTGCGGCAATCAAGCTGGCCCAAGGGGGGCTGCCGCAGGAGCGCATCGCGGTGAAGCCGAATTTCCTTGCCGACGCGCCAACGCCCGGCAGCGGCGATGGCGGATACGCGGTGTTCATCGGCCGGTTGTCCGAGGAGAAAGGAATTCATACCCTGGTGCGCGCATGGAAATGGGTGCGCGGCCTGCCGCTGAAGGTGGCGGGCGATGGCCCCCTGCGCAGCCAGTTGGAGGCGCAGGCGAAACAGGATGGCTCGGCCGTGGAATTCCTGGGGTTTCGCCGCCGGGAGGAAGTCTTGGCGCTGATCCGGTCTGCCGTAATCCAGATCGTGCCCTCGGAGTGCTATGAGGGATTCCCGATGACCGTTCTGGAGGCTTATGCCTGCGGCACGCCGGTTCTGGCCTCGCGCATCGGCAGCCTGGACGAGATTGTGGAGGAAGGCGTGACGGGTTTGAAATTCGAGGCAGGCAACGCTGACAGCCTGGCGCAGCGCGCGGCGGACCTGATTGCCGCTCCGCAGCGGCTGCAGGTCATGCGGGCGCGGGCACGCCAGGCCTACGACGCCAATTACACGGCGGAGCGCAATCTGGCACAGTTGCGGCAGATTTATGCCGAGGCGCGGGAGGATTTCTTGACGGAGGGAGGCGGACGATGACTACGCGGGATGCTGCAATCATGCTGGGCGTGCCCATCGATCGCACGCCGCTGGACATGGCCGCGCGGCAGGCGCTGGATGCCGTTGAGCGCCGGCGCGGGCCAGTGGTGTTCGCCTGCGCCAATCCGCATTCGCTGGTGACGGCGCAGTCGGATGCCGAGTTTCGGCAGGCGCTGCGCCGGGCCGACCTGACAGTGGCGGACGGAGTGGGCATCGTGCTGATGGCGCGGGCCGCCCGCATTCCCATCGGACCGCGCATCACCGGCGCGGACTATTTTTTCGCGGTGCTCGAACAGCTGCGCCGCCGCGGCCACGGCCGCGTGTTCTTTTTCGGCTCCTCGCCGAAGGTGCTCGCTCTTATTGCCGAGCGCTTCGGGCGCGAGTATCCGGAGCTCACGCTCTGCGGTGCCCTGTCGCCACCCTACCGGGCGTGGTCGGAGGAGGAGAACGCGGCCATGGTGGCGCAGATCAACGCTGCCGCGCCCGATGTGTTGTGGGTCGGCATGACCGCACCCAAGCAGGAGAAATGGGTGGAGGCGAACCGCGGCGCGCTTGCCGCGCCGGTGATCGGCTCCATCGGCGCGGTGTTCGATTTCTATGCCGGGACCTATCCGCGCGCGCCGGAGTGGCTGTGCCGGCTGGGCCTGGAATGGGTGTATCGCCTCGTCAGCGAACCCAGGCGGATGTGGCGCCGCAACTTCGTGTCCTCCCCGAAGTTCGTGGGAATGGTCATCTGGCGGCATGTGTTCGGATTTGGCGAGGGAAACAGCTGATGGCACATTGTGGCTCTAAACAATGGACGGAACGGGTATGACCGAACAACACAAACAAGTTCTCTGGCGCTTTTCCGGGCCGGCGCTGATTGCCATCCTCGGCGCGGTGCTGTTTACCCTGTTCCTGTTTCGCGACAGTCTTGGATACATGGTGGACGTGTGGGGAGCCAAGGAGGAATACAGCTATGGCTACATCCTGCCGTTCATTTCTCTTTTCCTGATCTGGCAGAACAAGGATGCACTGGGGCGCGAGCCCTTGGGCGGGTCCTGGTTCGGGACTGGGTTGACGCTGATCGGGCTTGCCCTGTTCTTCCTGGGGGAACTGAGCACGCTCTTTATTGTCGAGCAATACGCGTTTCTGATCGTGCTGACCGGGCTTGCGCTTTCCGTGGTGGGGTGGCGCGGCTTCAGGCCGATATGGGCGGCGTTCGCGTTGCTGATTTTCATGATCCCGCTGCCGAATTTCCTGTACCAGGGACTTTCGGCGCAGCTGCAGTTGTTGTCCTCCGGCCTGGGCGTCGCGGTGATCCGGGCCTTCGGCATCAGTGTGGCGCTCGAGGGCAACGTGATCGACCTCGGCAGCATGCAGTTGCAGGTGGTCGAGGCCTGCAGCGGACTCCGCTATCTGTTTCCGCTGCTCACGCTCGGGTTCCTGGCCGCGTATCTTTTTCGGGGAGCGGCATGGAAGCGGATCGTGCTGTTTCTGTCCACGATCCCGATCACGGTGATCATGAACAGCATCCGCATCGGCATGATTGGCATCATGGTCGAGTACTGGGGCCGCTCCATGGCCGAGGGTTTTCTTCACGATTTCGAAGGCTGGGCCGTATTCATGGGCTGCACCGCGTTCCTGGTACTGGAGATGTGGCTACTGGCGAAGATCGGCCCGGATAAGCGGCCATTGCGCGAGGCGTTTGCACTCGACCTGCCCGGGCCCGCGCCAAAAGAGGCGGCGGTGCGGCATCACCCCTTGGCGAAGTCGTTCGTGGCGGCCATGGCCGCGCTGCTGGTCGTGGGCGCGCTCCAAACGGCCCTGCCCAAGCGCGCCGAGATTGTCCCGCAGCGTCTGGAGTTTTCCGAATTCCCTATGAATTTTGGGCAGTGGAGGGGGCGCGCCGAGGTCATGGACCGGATCTACATCGACGCGCTGAAATTCGATGATTACGTCATGGCGGATTACACCAACGATCGGCAGCAGAGCGTCAACTTTTACGTCGCCTACTACGGGTCGCAGCGCAAGGGCGAGTCGGCGCATTCGCCGCGCTCGTGCATTCCCGGCGGCGGGTGGGAGATCACGAGCCTGACGCAACGGGTGATTGCGGGAACCAGTGTCGCGGGGCACCCGATCACGGTAAACCGCACCGTCATCCAGAAGGGGGAGGAAAAGCAGCTCGTCTATTACTGGTTCCAGCAGCGGGGCCGTGTCATTACCAACGAATATCTGGTCAAGTGGTTCCTCTTCTGGGATGCCTTGACCCGCAACCGTTCGGATGGGGCACTGGTGCGGCTGACAGCCTATGTCAAGCCGGGCGAAAGCCTGGAAGCAGCGGACCAGCAGTTGGTCGAGTTCACCCAGGCGGTGGCCCCCAGGCTGCCGCCCTTCATTCCGGAATAGGTCGGGGCCGTGACCTTTTATTTCGGTTTCATCATCGCCGTCGTCGTCACGATGGTGCTGATCCCGCCCCTGACGCGCCTGGCGGCGCGCATGAACATCGTGGACGTGCCGGATGCGCGCAAGGTGCATGCGGGCGCGATCCCGCGCATCGGCGGCATCGCCATGGCGGCCGGCGCGCTGCTGCCGATGGTGCTGTGGGTCAAGCCGGGAACGCATTTTCTTGGCTATCTGGCAGGGGCGCTGATCATCCTCGCCTTCGGGGTCTGGGATGACCGGAGCAATCTCGACTACCGGCTCAAGTTTCTCGGCCAGATCGCGGCAGTGCTGATCGTCGTGCTCTATGGCGGCGTCGTCATACGTTACGTGCCGTTCATGGGAATAGAACCGGTCAGCGATGTGGTGGCGATCCCGCTCACCATCTTTGCGCTGCTGGGGATTACCAACGCCATCAATCTGGCGGACGGCCTCGACGGCCTGGCGGGCGGTACGACCATGCTGAGTCTTGGCGTCATCGCGATCATGGCATACATGGCCGATGGCATCGGGCTTGTGCTGATGACACTGGCCGTAATGGGGGGGATCCTGGGATTTCTGCGTTACAACACCCATCCGGCACGGATTTTCATGGGAGACGCGGGAAGCCAGTTCCTTGGCTTTTCCGCCGGCGTATTTGCGATTCTCCTCACCCAGCGGGTGAACCCTGCACTCAGCCCTGCGGTGGCCATCATGCTTCTTGGTCTGCCGATCTTCGACACCCTGATGGTGATGGGCCAGCGGATCTACGAGGGGCGCTCTCCCTTTTCGCCGGACAAGAACCATATCCACCACAAACTGCTGGGCATCGGCCTGAGCCATTACGATGCGGTGGTGGCGATCTACCTGTTGCAGTCCGCACTCGTCCTGGGTGCGTACTTCATGCGCTACCAGTCGGATTGGCTGATTGTCGCCACCTATGCCGCCATGTGCCTGGCGCTTGCCGGTTACTTGAGATACGCAGGGACGGGTGTTGGGGTGCAAGCACGCACGCAAACGAGGGGCGACTCGAGGATCACGCGCGCGATTGACTGGTTGCGTAAGGATCAACGCCTGCTCAAGGCCAGCTTCGTCTATGCGCTGTTTGCAGTGTCCGTGTATTTTCTTGGCGCTGCGGTGTTCGCGGAGCGCGTTCCGGAAGACATCGGGCTTTCCGCCTGGGTTCTCCTCGGACTCATGCTGGCGCTGTTCTTCTTTTGCCGCGGCCGACCGTTCAGCTTTGCCGACCGGGGGGTGGCCTATGTTACGGCCGCATTCGCCGTCTATCTGGACCAGACGGCACCGGGGCACTTGGCGGGCTTGGGCCATCTTGCCACGGCGGGGTTCGTCCTGCTTGCCGCGGCCGTGGCTATCGCTTTTCGATTCTCTCCGGTGGAGCGGTTCCGGGTCAGCCCCCTGGATTTTCTCGTGATCTTCATCGCCGTCGTCGTGCCGAGCCTTCCTGATCCGCAGTTTCGCGACGCTGCGGTGGCGAATGGAACCGTGAAACTCGTGGTGCTGTTCTACGGGCTGGAACTCGTGTTGGAAAACATGGGTCGCCAGATTGATATGATGCGCTGGCTCACCTGCATCACCTTGGGCATTCTTGCGGTGCGCGTGGTCGTTTAGCTCAACTCGCAGGTGAGTCGTCGGAGATGCCGAGAGGTTGGTGGGCGGCGCGGCAGTGTTGCGCCGTGCGGGGGTCTTGCTTTGGGTAATACGAATGTGCAATGGATAACGAGAGGAATGTGGAGATGATGAAGATGAAACGGAAACCGTTGGTGGTTGCCCTGGTCGCGGCCTTGGCCTTGCCGTTGGCCCTTGGCGGGTGCGGCGGGAAGGAGCAGCGCCTTGCCGAACACATGAAGAAGGGGGCGGAATTCTATGACCAGGGCGACTACGACAAGGCGCGGGTAGAGTTCAAGAACGTGTTGCAGATCGACCCGAAGAGTGCGGAGGCCTACTACCGCTTCGCCGAGGTGGAGGAAAAGCAGCAGAACTGGCAGCGAGCCTTTGGCTACTATTCCAAGGCCGTGGAGCTTGATCCGAACCATCTGGCCGCCCGCGCGAAGATCGGCCGCGTGTATCTGATGGCGGGGGATTTGAACAAGGCCGAGGAGAGCGCCAATGATATCCTGACCAGGCAGCCCGGCGATGCCGGCGGCAAAACCTTGAAGGCGGCTGTCATGGCACGCAAGGGGGATGTGGAGGGTGCCATCCGCGAGGTGAGCGGGGTTACAGCCGACCTGTCCCAGACCGAAGCGGTCAGCCTGCTGAGCGGCCTGTACATGCTGCGTGGCGATCAAGCCAAGGCCACCGATCTGCTGGAAAGGGCGATCCAGGCCAACCCCAGGAATGTCGGCCTGCGTGGTGATCTGGCCAATATCGCCATCAAGCAGCAGGACTATGCGAAGGCGGAGAAGCTCCTGCTGGACATCATCGCGATCGAGCCGAAGAAGCTGGACTACCGTGTCCAGGTCGCGCGCTTCTATACGCAGACCAAGCAGCTCGACAAGGCGGAGAAGGTGCTGCGCGACGCGATCCAAGCCGATCCGGATGACGAGCAGCGTTATCTGTTGCTCGCCGATTTCCTGGCCTCGAATCGCAGCGGGGAGGCGGCCGAGAAGGAGCTGGTGGCCTGGACGCAGGCGAAGCCCAAGGCCTACAAACTGCGCTTTGGACTCGCAAAGCTGAATGAGGCGATGGGTAAATCGGACGATGCGACGCGGGTTTATAAGGAGATCATAGACCGCGACAAGACCGGGCCCGACGGCCTCCGGGCGCGCAATGCGCTGGCCCGCCTGGATCTGGCCCGCGGGGAGGTGGGCAATGCGGACAAGCTCATCGCCGAGGTGCTGAAGGAGAACCCCCGGGACAACGACGCATTGGTCATGCGCGCCAAGCTGGAACTGTCGCGTGGCGACGCGAAGGCGGCGGTCGTGGACCTGCGCACGGTGCTGAAGGACCAGCCAGACTCCGCGGAGCTGATTTCGCTGCTGGCGCGCGCGCACATGGCCAACGGCGAGCCAAAACTCGCGCGGGAGGTGTACGATTCGGCCCTTAACCAGTATCCGAACCACGCGCTCATCCGGTTTGCCCGAGCCGATTTCCTTGCATCGCAGCAAGACTTCAAGGGCGCCATGAAGGATCTCGACGCCATCCTGGAGAAAGATCCCAAGAACCTGCAGGCAATGGAGGCGAAGGCCGAAGTGGCGGCGGGGATGAAGGACTGGTCGCTGGCAACCGACTACCTCGCCAAGGTCAAGGCCGCGGCGCCCAGCCAGCCACTGCCGTATTACCGGCAGGGACTCGTGTACGAGGCGCAAAAGAAGACGGACGAGGCCGCCAAGGAGTACGAAGCCGCCCTGAGCCACGCTCCGGCTGCAATCGAACCGTTAAGGGCCCTGGTCCGACTCAAGCTTGCCCAGGGCCGGTCCGAGCAGGCCATTACCCGCATCAACCAGGCGTTGCAGGCGGCACCGGAAAGTGCGGGCCTGCAGCTGCTCCTCGCCGAGGTGTACGGCAACCAGAAGCAGTATCCGGAGTCGGAGGCTGTCGTGCGGAAACTCATTCAGGCCAATCCCCGTGTGCCTGAAGCGTATCTTGCCCTCGCCAATCTGGCGGTCGCGCGCAACGATGCCCCGGGGGCGGCGCAATCGCTGCAACAGGGACTGGCCGCCGTCGGGCCGAATGCAGGGCTTTCGGTCGCGCTGGCGGAGGTGTTCCAGCGCCAGAATCAGCCAGACAAGGCCATCGAGCAATACGAGGCAGTGCTCGCCCGCGACCCTGGCAATCTCGTGGCGGCCAACAATGCAGCCGCCCTGTTGAGCGAGGCGAAGGGGGATCAGAAATCTCTGGAGAAGGCACTGAGCTACGCCTCTCGCTTCGAAAACACGGAGAATCCGATTTACCTGGATACGCTGGGATGGGTGTACTTCAAGCTCGGACAGTATGACCGGGCAAAGCCGCTGATCGAAAAGGCCAACCAGAAAGCGCCGGATGTCGGCGTGTTCCAATACCATCTGGGCATGACGATGCTGAAGCAAGGGGATACGGCGTCGGCGAAGCGCCTGCTCCAGTCGTCGCTCCAAGCGAAAATTCCGTTCCAGAACGCGGACGAGGTAAAGGCCACCCTGGGCCGAATCTAATGCCGGCGGCCCGCACCCTGAAAGGGGTGCGGGGCACCAATGGGATTGGCAGGGTGGCCGTTCAGAAGCGGGACAGGAAGTCCTGGTAAGCCAAGGCGAGGCCGGTGCGCAGATCGGTCTTGGCAGACCAGCCGAGGGCGCTGAGGCGTCCGACATCCAGCAGCTTTTGCGGCGTGCCATCGGGCTTGGAAGTATCGAAGATCAGCTTGCCGGTGAAGCCGACGACGTCGGCGACGGTCTGCGCGACCTCGCGGATGGTCACGTCATGGCCGACGCCGATGTTCACGAATTCGCCGATGTTTGCCGCGTCATGCTTTTCCATCAGGAACACGCAGGCATCGGCGAGATCGTCGCTGTACAGGAATTCGCGGCGCGGGGTGCCGGTTCCCCAAACAACGGCTTCCGCTGCGCCCGTGGTCCTGGCTTCGTGCATCTTGCGGATCAGCGCGGGCAGGACGTGGGAGTTTTCCAGGTCGTAGTTGTCGCCCGGGCCGTACAGATTCGTCGGCATGACGCTGATGAAGTTGGTGCCGTACTGGCGATTGTAGGCGCTACACATCTTGATGCCGGCGATCTTGGCCACCGCATAGGGTTCGTTGGTCGGCTCCAGGGCGCCGGTGAGCAGGTGTTCCTCCTTCATTGGCTGCGGCGCGAACTTCGGGTAGATGCAGCTCGACCCCAGGAACAACAGCTTTTTCGCCTTGTTGCGGTGGGCCTCATGGATCAGGTTGGACTCGATCATGAGGTTCTGGTAGATGAAGTCGGCCGGGTAGGTGTTGTTTGCGTGGATCCCGCCGACCCTGGCCGCGGCGAGGAAGACGTAATCGGGCTTCTCGGCGGCGTAGAAATTCCGCACTGCGGCCTGGTCAGTCAAATCCAGTTCGGCGTGGGTGCGGGTGATGATATTGGTGTAGCCACCCGCCGCGAGGCGACGCATGATCGCCGAGCCGACCAGCCCGCGATGCCCGGCTACGTAGATCTTGGCGTTCTTTTCCATCCAGCCTTACTCGTTATAGGTGTATGTGGAGAAGCCGTGGCGCTTGACCAATTCGTCCCGCTCCGCGGCCTTCAGGTCTTCGCGCACCATCTCCGCCACCAGCTCGGCGAAGGAGACCCTGGGCGCCCAGCCGAGCTTGGCCTTGGCCTTGCCCGGGTCGCCGAGCAGGGTCTCGACTTCGGTGGGGCGGAAGTAGCGGGGGTCGACGGCGACGATGACACGTTCCCCCTCTCCCCTGCCCTCCCCCGCGAGGGGGGAGGGGGATATCCAGTAGCCCTTCTCGTCCACGCCGGAGCCTTCCCAGCGAATCTTCATGCCCAGTTCGTCCGCCGCGGCGTTGACGAAATCGCGCACGCTGTACT
>CAYUJV010000093.1:0-11944 GCA_964445085.1 uncultured Burkholderiales bacterium | reverse complement strand
CGCGGTCGAGCTCGAGGATCCACTCGGCGGCGTTGTCGAGGAAGTAGCGGTCGTGGGTCACCGCCACCACCGTGCCCGGGAAGCGGGTGAGGAACTGCTCCAGCCATTCCACCGACTCCGCATCCAGATGGTTGGTGGGCTCGTCCAGCAGCAGCATGTCGGGCTTGGACAGCAGCAGCTTGCACAGCGCCACGCGCCGCTTCTCGCCGCCGGAGAGATGGCCGATGCGCGCCTCCCAGGCTGGCAGCCGCAATGCGTCGGCCGCGATCTCCAGCTGGGTTTCGGCGTCGGTGCCGGAGGCGGCGATGATGGCCTCGTATCTGGCCTGCTCCTCCGCCAGCTTCTCGAAGTCGGCATCCGGCTCGGCATAGGCGGCATAGATGGCGTCGAGCCTGGCCTTGGCCTCCATCACCGCGCCCAGCCCGGCCTCGACCTCCTCGCGCACGGTCTTGTCGCCGTCGAGCTGTGGCTCCTGCGGCAGGTAGCCGATGGAGATGCCCGGCTGCCACTGCACCTCGCCGTCGTACTCCTTGTCCGCGCCGGCCATGATGCGCAGCACGGTGGACTTGCCGGAGCCATTCAGGCCGAGCAGGCCGATCTTGGCGCCGGGGAAGAAGGACAGGGAGATGTCCTTGATGATCTGCCGCTTGGGCGGGACGATCTTGCTCACGCGGAGCATCGACATTACGTATTGGGCCATGCTGAGTCTTTACCTTGAGGATCAAACAAATGAAGGGGGCCGCATCCGCGGCCCCTGGGGTTGTGGCGCCATTTTACTCCTCCACCCAGGCCAGCGGCGCGCTGCCTGCAAGGTGAGCCCGGCCGCAGAAAAAACAAGGGCCGCATGCGCGGCCCGGGATGGGGACTACTTTTATTTTATTGTTGCTTGGGGATTATTTGGCCAGCTTCGCCTGCTGCATGGAGATGACCGGCGCGTTGCGCGGCTCGGGCAGGCATTCCGCCTCGATCTCTTCTTCCGATTCGCTGCGGTCCAGGCGGTAGAGCGTCATCACCAGTCCGACCGAGGCGATCAGGAGGAAATAGGGCCCGAACAGCCAGAACACCAGCGGGATGGCGAAGAAGAAGGCGCGCATGCCGATGGCGAACATATTGCCGGCGCGGTGCAGGCGGCGCGCAACGGCCTTGGGCGACAGGTTGTGGTGGGCGTCGTGCTCCGGCACGTTGACCATGAACAGCACGTGATTCGCCAGGCGCACGGACATGGCAAAGGCGAAGAAGGCGACGATGAAGTCCACCAGCAGCAGCATGACCTTCAGGATCCAGAGCTGGGTCGAGTGGGAGCCGCCGATGCTCAGCACATGCCAGCTGTGGGAGATGTTTTCCGCCTGGCCGGAGAGGGTGAGCGTGCCGATGATGAGCAGCGCCGCGGTGGAAGCCATGAGCGACGGCGCCATGATGAAATTGCGCAGCGACTGCACCGCCATGATGTCCTTGGCGGGGTTGCGCATGATGTTCTCCACCCACAGCCGGCGCGCCAGCGCGTTCACGCCGTGGATGGTGTAGGTCGGATTGGCGCGGACCTTGCGCCGGAGGAAATAGTAATAGGCGGAGACGATCGCGGCGCTGATCGCGAAGGCCACGAGGTCGATATCCATTCCTGCGAGTGCGTCCATCTAGCGGGTTCCTGGTCGGTTCACCTGAGTCGGGGTGGCGGGCTTGGCGGGCGTGTTCACACCGCCTGCCGGGCACCGGCGACCGGGGTCGCCACGACGGGGCGCTCGGCGTTGACGGAAACCAGCTTGAGCCGGGCGCGATCCGCCCTGGGGGCGTTCTGCGGCTCCATTTCGCGCAGCAGCGCGTTGAATTCGCCCATGTTTCCGGCGTTGGCGAAAGCCAGGGCGTTGAGGATCTTTTTCCCGGTCTTGAAGATTGCGTTCATGTTCTGCTCGTTCACATGGTGGGTTGGGATGACATTTTTATTGCACCATTCGTGCCAGCCCAACAGAGCGTTGTTTATAAATAAAAAAGTTTTATTCCTGGGCGTCACGGTGTGGAAGTTGGCGTTGCGTTGCGCAACGCATGGGGCCCGATCAATCCGGTAACCTGTTGTAATAAAAGGAGTAATTCTCGGCGTCGGCGGAGTGTTGCGGTTTTCCGCGGCGTGTTGCAAAATGCAACTATCAAATCGGCTTCTGGCCGCCTGGAGGGACGCCATGACCGCTCTGCCCCTGCTCCGGCATTCCCTGCGCGGAAAGATCACGCTCGGCTACTACGCCGTGGCCGCCATCATCCTCGTCGCCTCGCTGTTCTTCGTGGGTGAGCTGCGCACCCTGGAAGAGCGCGTGGTGCTCGGGCAGCGCGCCACCGACCTGTTCGACACGGCGCTGGAAATCCGCCGCTTCGAGCGCAACTACTTCCTGCACCATCAGGCGGCCGACCGCCAGGACAATGCCCGCTACATCGATGCCGCCCGCGAGCTGCTGCGGGCGCACCGGTCCGATTTCCTCGCCATCGTTCCCGCCGTGCGGCTCGATCAGCTGGAGGCGCTGCTCGAGGACTACCAGCGCCACATGTATGCCTTTGCCGCCGCCGAGGCCGATCCGCGCCAGATGGAAGCGATCGAGCCCCAGGTGCGCGCCTTGGGCAAGGAGGTGGTGGCCATCGCGGAAGACATGGCCACCACCGAGCGGCGCCAGATCAAGGCCACCCTCGCGTCCTTCCGCACGCTGCTGCTGGGGGTCATCCTGGCCATGGCGCTGCTGATCGTGGCCATCGGCCGGGCGCTGTCGCAGCGGGTGGTGCGGCCGCTCAAGGAAATGGAAGCAAGCGTGGAGGCCATCAGCGCCAACCGGCGCGAGCGCCTGGCAGCGCCGTCCGACGACCGCGAGATTCTGTCCATCATCGCCGCCTTCAACCACATGCTGAAGGAGCTGGACCTGCGGCAGAAGTCGCTCATGCGCTCGGAGCGGCTGGCGTCGCTCGGAACGATGCTCTCGGGCGTGGCCCACGAACTCAACAATCCGCTGTCCAACATTTCCACCTCGTGTCAGATCTTGCAGGAGGAACTGGGGGAGAGCGATCCCGCGACGCAGCGGCGGTACCTGGAGCAGATCGACCAGCAGACCGAGCGTGCGCGCCACATCGTGCGCTCGCTGCTGGACTTCTCGCGCGAGAAGGCGTTCAGCAAGGCGCCGGTGCCGCTGCGGCCGCTGGTGCAGCAGACTGTCGGGTTCGTGCGGGGCGAGGTCTCCGCCAAGTCCGTGGTGCAGCTCGCCATCCCCGAGGCGCTGAGCGTGACGGCGGATGCCCAGCGCCTGCAGCAGGTGTTCGTGAACCTGATCCGCAACGCGCTGGAGGGGTTGGGGCCGGACGGCCGGATTGTCATCAGCGCGCAAGTCCTGCGCGCGAGCGGCCCGCCGGAAGGAACGGCCCTCGGCTCCGGCTGCGACAGCGAGGGCGAGATGGTGGAAATCAGCGTGGCCGACAACGGCCCGGGCATCGCACCGGAAATCCTGCCGCGCATCTTCGATCCCTTCTTCACCACCAAGGACGTGGGCCACGGCATGGGGCTGGGGCTGTTCGTGGTGTACGAGATCATCGACGAGCAC
The DNA here is from genome assembly GCA_964445085.1 of uncultured Burkholderiales bacterium. Taxonomy (GTDB): domain Bacteria; phylum Pseudomonadota; class Gammaproteobacteria; order Burkholderiales; family Thiobacteraceae; genus Thiobacter. The sequence goes on along the minus strand of CAYUJV010000093.1, from coordinate 8,375 downwards.
GGCGGCTGCATTTCCGTGCAGAGCACGCCGGGGCAGGGTGCGACCTTCCGCATCCGCCTGCCCCATGAAGCGACGCCTGCGACCACAACGGGAGCGCAATGATGGAAGCAAGGCTGCTGATCGTGGACGACGAGGAGATCGCGCTGCGCAACCTCCAGCACGTGATGGAAAAGCAGGGCTATCTGGTGGTGGCCGTGCAGAGCGGCGCCGAGGCGGTGAAACGGCTGGAGAAGCAGCCGTTCGACGTGGTGCTCACCGACCTGCGCATGGAAGGCGTGGACGGCATGGACGTGCTGAAGAAAAGCCGCGCGCTGCAGCCGGAGGCGGAGGTGATCTTCATCACCGGCTATGCCACCGCGGAGTCGGCGGTGCAGGCGCTCAAGCATGGCGCCTTCTATTACATCGCCAAGCCCTTCCGCCTGGACGAGGTGCGCAAGGTGGTGGCGGAGGCCGTGGAGAAGGTCCGCCTGCGCCGCGAGAACGATGCGCTGCAGCGCGAGATCGAGCGCTACCGCGACGGCGACGGCATCATCACCCAGGACGTCGAGATGCAGCGCCTGCTCGATCTCGCGCGCCAGATCGCGCCCACCGACTGCAGTGTGCTCATCACCGGCGAGAGCGGCACCGGCAAGGAGCTGTTCGCCAAATACCTGCACCAGCACAGCACGCGCCGCGACGGTCCCTACACCGCCATCAACTGCGGCGCGTTTTCCGAACAGCTGCTGGCGAACGAACTATTCGGGCACGAGAAGGGCGCGTTCACCGGCGCGACCGCGCTGAAGAAGGGGCTGATCGAGGTGAGCGCCGGCGGCACGCTGTTCCTGGACGAGGTGACCGAGATGGCGCCGTCGATGCAGGTGAAGCTGCTGCGGGTACTGCAGGAGAAGGAAGTGCTGCGCGTCGGCGGCACGCGCGCGGTGAAATGTGACGTGCGCGTGCTCGCCGCCACCAACCGCGACGTGGACGCGGCGGTGCGCGACGGCAGCTTCCGCGAGGATCTGTATTTCCGCCTGAACGTGGTGAACCTGCACATTCCGCCGCTGGCGCAGCGGCGCGGCGACATTCCGCTGCTCGCCCAGCATTTCCTGCTCAAGTTCGCGGGCCGCATGAAGAAGCCGGTGACGAAGATCGCCGAGGATGTGATGGCGACGCTGATGGAATACCCGTTCCCCGGCAACGTGCGCGAGCTGGAAAATTTGATCGAGCGCGGCACCGCCATGGCCCAGGGCGACACCATCGAGCTGGCCCACCTGCCGGAGGCGATGCAGAAGGCGGGCGCCTTCCACTTCCGCAGGGTCGACGGGCGCCTGCCCACGCTCGAGGAGCAGGAACAGGAATACATCCGGCGCGTGCTGGAGGAAGTGAAGGGCAACCAGACGGCGGCGGCGCAGATCCTCGGCATCAACCGCGCCTCCCTGTGGCGCAAGCTGAAGGCGCGCCAGCCGGACGGCAAGCCCGAGTCCTGATGGCAGCGCGCGTGTCAAAGAAGCGTTAAGAAGCGGCAGGGGCTCCCTGCCGCTATGGCTTGCGCGAGCGGTCCGCCAAGCATATCGCCGGCAAGTCCGTTTCCGCATCCGGCTTGCGTGTTGCCCGTGAGCAGGGCAGCAATTTCCCTGTGCTAGTGTTAAGGAACCTCTGCAAAAGTACTGCGCAGCCCGTCTGCCCGCCTGCGATGCTCGCTGTACTCCCTTGTACAGGTGCGCTTCTCGGCGGCCAGCCGGGCTTGCTCGCGACCTTTTGCAGAGGTTTCCTAAACGACGACGGGTCCGCGCTCGCGCGTGAACGTTTTCGCCGCACATTGGTCGATCAACTCATTGCAGCCATCGGAGGGTCGCATGCGCTCCTGCATCTCCTTGAATGAGTTACTTGCGTCGGCGGTGCTCGCCGTGATGATCCTCGCCAGCCAGACGGCGGGCGCCGTGCCCCTGTTCCAGCGGCAGACGGGCATGGCCTGCGCCAGCTGCCACGCCGGCGGCAACTATCTGGAGCTCACATCCGTGGGCCGGGAATTCAAGCTCATGGGCTACACCCTGGGCCAGCGCCAGACGCTTCCGCTGTCCGGCATGGCGCTGGTCGGCAGCACCCGCCTGCGCAACCAGAATGGCTCGGCCGACCCGGCGAGCGACTTGGCCCATGACGGCGCGACGCAGCTGCAGCAGGTCTCGCTGTTCACCGGCGGCCGCATCACCGATCACCTGGGTGCCATGCTGCAGTGGACCTACGACGGCGTCGCCCATCACAGTGCGCTGGACAACACCGACCTGCGCTATGCGCAGCGCATCGGCGCCGGCGGCAAGGACCTGCTGTACGGCATCACCCTCAACAACAATCCGAGCGTGCAGGACGTGTTCAACACCACGCCGGCCTGGGGCTTCCCCTACGTCGGGCCGGGCGGGGCGTTCCAGGGCTACGGCGCGCAGCCGGTGGTGATGGGCGCCTACGCGCAGCAGGTTGCCGGCCTCGGCGCCTATGCCGACTGGAACAATGCGCTCTACGCCGAGCTCAGCGGCTACAAGACCGCCAACGGCGTGCTCTCCTTCCTGCGCGCCGGCACCTACAATCCGGACAGCTATGCCAACGGCTCCAGCCCCTACGTGCTGAAGGGCGTCAGCCCCTACTGGCGCCTCGCCTGGCACGGCGACAGCGGGCCGCACTCGTGGGAGGTCGGCACCTTCGGCATGAACGCCGATCAGTACTCCAACGGCTTCGACGGCGGCAGCCCGCTGATCCGCTACCGCGATCTCGCGCTCGACGCGCAATACCAGTACGCCCTCGGCCCGCATGCCTGGTCGGCCCAGGGCACCTACATCCACGAGAAGCAGAAATACGACTCGGCGCTGGTCGGCCCGGGCCTGGGCTATGACAACGCGTCCAACACCCTGCGGTGGGCGCAGCTCAAGGGCGGCTACATGTACCGCCAAAAGTACGGCGCCTCGTTCGCGCTGTTCTCCAGCAGCGGCAGTCGCGATGCCCAGCTCTACGCCGCCAACACCAATCCGGTGCCCGACACCCGCGGCTACATCCTGGAGTTCGACTACCTGCCCGTGGACCGGGTGAAGCTCGGCTTCCAGTACACCGGCTACAACAAGTTCAACGGCTCCTCGAGCAACTACGATGCGTCCGGCACCTTCACCGGCCGCAACGCCAGCGACAACAACACCTTGTACTTCTTCGGCTGGGCGGCGTTCTGAGGCTTCACGCCGCCAGTGCGCGGCGCGGCAGCATCGCGATCGTCACCCCGCCCAGCACCAGCATCCCGCCCGCGAGCTGCGCCGCCGTCGGCGGCGTGCCCGCCAGTGCCGCCACCAGCATCGCCGACACCGGCACCAGGTTGAGAAAGATCGCGGTGCGCGCGGCGCCGAGATGCTCGATGCCGATCATGTAGAACAGGTACGCCAGCACTGTCCCGCCCACCGCCATCACCGCCATCGCGGCGCCGGCCCTGAGGCCGAGCGGCTGCAGCGGCGCGCCGCTGAACAGGGCCGCGCCCAGCAGCAGCACCGCGCCTGCGGTCATCGCCCAGGCCGTGTTGGCGACCGGAGTGCCCGGCGGCATGTAGCGGCGGCTGAGGACGTTGTACAGCGCCCACGACAGATCGGCGCCGAGCATGAGCAGGTCGCCGTGCGTCACCTGGAGTGCAGCGAGCCGGCCCAAATCCCCCTGAGTAATCACGATGGCCACGCCCGCCAGCGCCGCCGGCAGCGCGAGCAGATGGCGCGCGCTGGGCCGCTCGCCGAGAAAGGCGCTCGCCAGCAGCGTCGTCAGCAGCGGGTTGGTCGCCATGATCAGCGCCCCGTTGTCGGCGCTGGTGGTTTGCAGGGCGTGGAAGAACAGCAGGTTGAACGCCGTGATCCCCACCGCCCCGAGCAGCAGGTAGGCCCCGGCGTGCCGCCGCAGCAGTCCGAACAGGTCCTCGCGCCGCGCGCGGGCGAGGGCGAGCATCAGCGCCGCGCCGAGCACGAAGCGCACCGCCGCGGCCCACAGCGGCGGCAGGTCCGCGAGGATCGGCCCCGCCAGCACGAAATTGCTGCCCCAGAAGAAGGCCGAGATGCCCACCAGCAGGTAAACCGTGTTCGTGTTCATGCTTGATCCAATCAGGAAAACTATCGTCAGCGGACTGTAATTGGCAGTGTAACGGCGGACAAGCTAGACTTTGTTGGTCAAACGTTAAGGAAAACTTAATGGCCCGCCGACTCCCCCCGCTCAATGCCCTGCGCGTGTTCGAAGCCGCGGCGCGCCAGGGCTCGTTCGCGCGCGCGGCGGAGGAACTGCACGTCACCCCCGCCGCCATCAGCCAGCAGATCAAATCGCTGGAGGACTACCTGGGCGTCACCCTGTTCAATCGCGGCAAGACGCTGGAACTGAACGAATCGGCCGGCGCCGTGCTGCCGCTGGTCACCGAGGCCTTCGACCAGCTGGAGCGCGCCATGGCCCGCGTGCGCGCCGGCAACGACGCCGGCCCGCTGGTGGTGTCCGCACCGCCGGTGTTCGCGGCGCGCTGGCTGATTCCCCGGCTGGATGACTTTCATGCGCGGCATGGCGACGTGGAACTGCGCCTGATGGCGACGAAGCGGCTGGTGGATTTCACGCTGGAGGACGTGGACCTCGCCATCCGCTTCGGCAACGGCGACTATCCGGGGTTGCGCGTGGAGCGGTTGATGGCGGAGTCGATCGTGGTGGTGACCGCACCAAAACTGGCTGCGGCAATTAGGGAACCCAAGGATCTCCTGCGCTGCAATCTGCTCGAGGACGAATGGCATGTCGGCGAAGGCATGTTCCCGGACTGGAAGACCTGGCTTGCCAGCGTGGGCGTTACGGGCGAGAAACCATTACGCATTCAGAGCTTCGGCGATGCCAGCCTGGTGATCCAGGCAGCGGTCAGCGGGTTGGGTGTGACATTGGCGTGGAACAGCCTGGTCGCGGACGACTTGAATGCGGGACGGCTGCAGCGCGTCCTCGACCACGCGATTCCCACCACCCTTGGTTACCATGTGGTGGTGCCGGAAAATCGCGCGACGCTGGGAAAGGTGCAGGCGTTTCGGACGTGGCTCCTAGAGAAGGTGGGCGCGAGTCCGCGAGGCTGAAATCGCTCCTGCGCTTTCGGGCTGGTTCCGCCGGATCTGCAGTGACCCCGGGCCGCCGGCTTGCGGCTCGGCGTAGTACAAGAGCATAATGGGTGCGTCGTTCCAGCGAAGAATCGCTCAGGAGGTCGAACAGCATGCGCCACGGAGTCTTCATGGTTCGCCGTATCGGGTCAGCGTTGAAGCGGCACGGGTTGTCGGGGCTGGGGCCGCTGATCGGGAAGAACCTGTCGCACTATGCCAAGGAACTCGGCAGCGGACGTTTGTTCCGGGCGTCTTCGCTGGGAGCGTCGGAGTACGATCGAATCCGCGGTACCGATACCGAGGCCGTGCGAGAGGTTGGCTCCCTGGACATCCAATCCGAAAACGCACGGCACGCCGTGCGCTACCAGCCGTCGCCCGCCGATTTCACCGCAAAGATCATCTCCCGATTGCCCATACGCCCGGAGTTGTTCACGTTCGTCGATTATGGCGCCGGCAAGGGCAGGGTGGTGATGTTGGCCGCGGAACAACCATTTCGCGCGGTGATCGGTGTGGAGTTTTCGCATGAGCTGTGCGAGGTGGCCAACTCGAATCTTCAGAAACTTCCGGCGGAAGCAGTGCGGGCGGGAGGAGTGGAGTGCGTGCGTGCGGACGCGGCCTTGTATGTGCCGCCACCCACGCCGCTGGTATGCTACTTCTACAATCCCTTCGGGCCGAGCGTGCTCAAGGCGGTGGTTGATCGGCTGGCGGCGAGCCTGCGGCAGCAGCCGCGGGAGGTTTTCATCATTTACGTTCACCCGGAGCACCGCGACGTGATTGAGTCCACGGAGCTGTGGACGGTGGGTGAGGCGAGCGATTTCCACGTCGTTTACTATCCGCGGGCCCGATGCGCGAGTTGAGCGGCTGGGCGGTCACGAACCTCGTCTAAGGGGGCGCTTGCGGACAGAATGAAAAACGGCGGGGATCACCCGCCGTTTTTTTGCATCAGGCCTTCGCCTTCGCCGTCCTGCGCAACCTCGCCAGCAAGCGCCGCGCCAGTTCGCCGAACAGCTCCGTCTGCGTCGGATGCGGGAAGATCGCTTCCGCCACCTGGGCCAGCGTCATGCCGCCGGACACCATCATCACCGCCGCGCCGATGAGCGTGTCGGTGTGGTCGGCGAGGAAGTGCACGCCGATGATCTTCTGCGTGGCCTTGTCGGCCACCAGCTTGATCATCCCGTGGGTTTCCAGGGCGATCATGGCCTTGGCGTCGATGTTCATGGGAATCTTGGCTTCCACGGCATCGATGCCTTTGGCTTTCGCCTGTGCGACGGACAAGCCGACGAAGCCCGCTTCCGGACGCGAGAAGGTCACGCCGCAATCCAGGTCCTGGTTGTACTTCGCGGGGTGGCCGGTGAGGTTGTGCGCGGCGACGCGGCCCTGGGTTGCCGCGGTGTGGGCCAGCATGTAGCCGCCGATCACGTCGCCCACGGCGTAGATGTGCGGGACATTGGTGCGGCAGGACGCATCGGTCTTGATCGCCGCCCCATCCAACGCCACGCCGGCCTTATCCAGATTCAGCTTGCCGGTGTCCGGGCGCTTGCCGGTGGCCATCAGCACATAGTCGCAGGCGTATTCCTGCGCCTTGCCCTCGGCGTCGGCATACTTGATCACCATGCTGCCCGGCTTGCCGGAAATCTCGGCGATGCGGGCGGAGGTGACCACCTGGAATTCCGTGGTGAGGATGGCGGTGAGCTGCTTGGCGATTTCCTCCTCGATCTCGGCCAGGATGCGGTCCTTGTGCTCGAGCATCAGCACGTCGGCGCCAAAGTCCTTCCAGATCTGCGCCATCTCGACGCCGATCACGCCGCCGCCGATGATGCCCAGTTTCTTGGGCGGCTTGGGCATGTTCCACACGGTGTCGGAGGTGATGACGCCGCCGGACTCCAGGCCTTCCTGCGCGCCCGGGATGGGCGGCACGAAGGGCGGGGCGCCGGTGGCGATGACCGCGGCGCCGAAGGTGATCCGGTACGGTTCACCCTGCGCCGGCCTGATCTCGGCGGTGTGGGCGTCGATGAAGGATGCAAAACCTTCGCGCACGTCGATCTTCACGCCCTTGTCGGTCTTCAGCGCGAGCTCGCCGCGGGTTTGCAGCACGTTCTTGCGATGGGCCTCCAGGGTCTCCCACACCATCTTCGGTTTGTCGGTGCCGGTGACACCCTTGTCGGCATCGTGGGCGCGGTCGCGGATGATGTCGGCCGCATGCCGCCATGCCTTCGATGGGATGCAGCCGCGCCACAGGCATTCGCCGCCGGGAAGGGGCGCGCTGTTGACCATCACGACCTTGATGCCGTGGTCGGCCAGGTCGCGCGCGCAGTCCTCGCCGCCGGGGCCGCCGCCGATGACCAGCACCTGCGTGTCCCAGCTGCCTTCCGGGATGGGCTGGGCCGGCGGCGCTTCCGCGCCGGCGCCGGCGAGCCAGGTTTCCGGATTCTCGATGGTGTTCTTCAGGTCCACCAGGTAGCCGGCCACGTCGGCGCCGTTCAGCACCCGATGGTCGGCGGTGATAGTGAAGGGCGTGCCCTGGGGCGTGTTGGCGGCAATCGCCAGGATCGCCGCGATGCCCGGGGTGGGGATGGCGGTGAAATGGGTGATGCCGAACATGCCCATGTTCGAAATGGTGAAGGTCGGATTGGCGAATTCCTTGGGCGCCAGCTTGCGTATGCGGGCGCGCGGCACGAGCTCGGTCCACGCTTCCTGCAAGGCTTCCAGGCTCTTCGATTCGATGCCGGCGAGGATGGGCACCACCAGGCCGCCGTCGTCGCTTTTCACCGCGATGCCGAAGTCGTGGTTGGAGCGCTCCACCAGCTTGTCCATGGGCTGGTAGGCCCAGTTCATGCGCGGCCAGTTCTGCATCGCCACCGAGCAGGCCTTGGCGATGGCCACGGTGACTGACACGCCGCGCGCCTTGGCGGCGGCGGTGAGCTTGCTGGTGTCGATGTTCATGGTGGCGTTGAAGGTGGGCAGCGTGAGCGACGCGGTCATCGCGTGCGACACGGCCTTTTCCATCGAGGTCATGGGCCGGCCTTCGCCCGGCACGTCCACCTGGGGCAGGCTGGCGGCCACTTCCTTCATCGAGGGACGCGCGCGCTGCACGTCGGCGGCGGTGATCACGCCCTCCGGGCCGCTGCCGGCGACGGTGGCGATGTCCACGCCGAGCGCCCCGGCGACCTTGCGCGCATAGGGCGAGGCCTTGCGGCCGGGGGTGCGGGGCACGGGCTTGACGCCGGCGGCAATCGCCGGTGCGGCGGTGACGGCGGCCGTTGCGGGCCT
>CAYUJV010000092.1:0-11994 GCA_964445085.1 uncultured Burkholderiales bacterium | reverse complement strand
CGTGGACGCCGATCCGGCGTCGATCTCCAAGAACGTCAAGGTGGATGTGCCCATCGTCGGTCAGGTGGGCGATGTGCTCAACGAGATGATCCGCCTGATGGAACACGAAGGCCGCACGCCGGATCAGGAGGCCCTGGCGGCCTGGTGGGCGCAGATCGAGGAGTGGCGCGGCCTCAACTGCATGAAGTACCACTGGAGCGATGAGGTCATCAAACCGCAGTACGTGGTCGAGAAGCTATGGGAGGTCACCGGCGGGGATGCCTACGTGACCTCCGACGTGGGCCAGCACCAGATGTGGGCGGCGCAGTACTACAAGTTCGACAAGCCGCGGCGCTGGATCAACTCCGGCGGCCTGGGCACCATGGGCTTCGGCCTGCCCTCGGCCATGGGCGTGAAGCTGGCCTTCCCCAAGGCCAACGTTGCCTGCATCACCGGCGAGGCCAGCATCCAGATGAACATCCAGGAGCTGTCCACCTGCAAGCAGTATCACCTGCCGGTCAAGGTGATCAACCTCAACAACCGCTACATGGGCATGGTGCGCCAGTGGCAGCAGTTCTTCCACGGCAACCGCTACTCCGAGTCCTACATGGACGCGCTGCCGGACTTCGTGAAACTGGCGGAAGCCTACGGCCACGTCGGCATGCGCATCGAGAAGCCGTCGGACGTGGAAGGCGCCCTCAAGGAAGCGTTCAAGCTCAAGGACCAGCTGGTGTTCATGGACTTCCTCACCGACCAGACCGAGAACGTGTACCCCATGGTGCCCGGCGGCAAGGGGCTGTCCGAAATGATCCTGGCCGAAGACCTATAAAGAACCATCATGCGGCACATTATTTCCATCCTGATCGAGAATGAAGCCGGCGCGCTGTCCCGCGTCGCCGGCCTGTTTTCCGCGCGCGGCTACAACATCGAATCGCTGACCGTGGCGCCGACCGAGGACGCCTCCCTGTCGCGCATGACCATCGTCACCAGCGGCTCGGAGGAAGTGATCGAGCAGATCATCAAGCAGCTCAACAAGCTGATCGATGTGGTCAAGGTGCTCGACCTCAACGAGGGCGCCCACATCGAGCGCGAGCTGATGCTGGTGAAGGTCAAGGCCGAGGGCGAGGGGCGCGAGGAGATGAAGCGCATGTCGGACATCTTCCGCGGCCGCATCATCGACGTTGCCGACGACACCTACACCATCGAGCTCACCGGCAACGGCACCAAGCTCGATGCCTTCCTGGAGGCGCTGGACCAAAGCCTGATCCTGGAAACGGTGCGCACCGGCGCCTGCGGCATCGGGCGCGGCGCGAGAGTTTTGAAGATTTGAGTTCTTGCCACAGAGGGCACAGAGATCACAGAGGGTGGTCCTGGATCTTCCCTGTGAACTCTGTGCTCTCCGTGGCTAAGTTTTATTGAAAGGAAAAAACCATGAAAGTGTATTACGACAAGGACGCCGACCTCTCCATCATCCGCAAGAAGAAGGTCGCCATCGTCGGCTACGGCTCCCAGGGCCACGCCCACGCCCTCAACCTGCAGGACTCCGGCGTGAAGGTCACCGTCGGCCTGCGCAAGGGCGGCGCCTCCTGGGACAAGGCCAAGAAATCCGGCCTGACCGTGAAGGAAGTGGGCGCCGCGGTGAAGGATGCGGACGTGGTCATGATCCTGGTGCCGGACGAGCAGCAGCCCATGGTCTACGCCAACGAGATCGAACCCAACATCAAGAAGGGCGCGGCGCTGGCCTTTGCCCACGGCTTCAACGTGCACTACGGCCAGATCCAGCCGCGCGCGGACCTGGACGTGATCATGGTCGCGCCCAAGGGCCCCGGCCACTTGGTGCGCTCCACCTACAAGCAGGGCGGCGGCGTGCCGTCGCTGATCGCGGTGCACCAGAACGTGTCCAAGAAGGCGCGCGACATCGCCCTGTCCTACGCCGCGGCCAACGGCGGCACCAAGGGCGGCGTGATCGAGACCTCCTTCCGCGAGGAGTGCGAGACCGACCTGTTCGGCGAGCAGGCCGTGCTGTGCGGCGGTGCGGTGGAGCTGGTGAAGGCCGGCTTCGACACCCTGGTGGAAGCGGGCTACGCGCCCGAGATGGCCTACTTCGAGTGCCTGCACGAGCTGAAGCTGATCGTGGACCTGATGTACGAGGGCGGCATCGCCAACATGAACTATTCCATCTCCAACAACGCGGAGTACGGCGAGTACGTGACCGGCCCCAAGGTCATCAACGAGCAGTCCAGGCAGGCCATGCGTGAAGCCCTGGCGAACATCCAGAACGGCCAGTACGCCAAGAGCTTCGTCATCGAAGGCCGCATGGGCTATCCGGAAATGACCGCGCGCCGCCGCCAGAACGCGGAGCATCCGATCGAGGTCGTGGGCGCCAAGCTGCGTGCCATGATGCCGTGGATCTCCAAGAACAAGCTGGTGGATACCTCCAAGAATTAAGGCCTGGGAATCAGCGTTCGGGGCTCGTCATGAGCCCCGAACGATTTTGTCCCGCCCTGTTTGAGTCCCATGCCTCGATATCCCCACCCCGTCATCGCCCGCGAGGGCTGGCCGTTCCTGGCCGCATCCATCATCGTCGCAGCGCTGGTCCATTATTTCGTGGGCAAGTGGGCGGCGTTCCCGATATGGCTGTTCGCGCTGTTCGTGCTGCAGTTTTTTCGCGACCCGCAGCGCACCCTGGACAGCGAGGATCCCCATGACGTGATCGCGCCCGCCGACGGCCGCGTGATCGTGGTCGAGGAAACCACCGATCCGTATCGGGCCGTGCCGGCACTGAAGATCAGCGTTTTCATGAACGTGTTCAACGTGCATTCCCAGCGCAGCCCGGTGAACGGCACGGTCAGCGAAATTCGCTACTTCCCCGGTGCCTTCGTGAATGCCGCGCTGTCCAAGGCCTCGTTGGAAAACGAACGCAACGCCATGCTGATGAAGACCGATACCGGCGCGGAAATCACCGTCGTGCAGATTGCCGGCCTCGTGGCGCGCCGCATTCTCTGCTACGCGAAAGTCGGCGACCACCTGAATGTCGGCGAGCGCTACGGCTTCATCCGCTTCGGCTCGCGGCTGGACGTCTATCTGCCGCCGGGCAGCGCGGCCAGGGTGGCGCTCGGCGACAAGGTTTATGCCGGGCAGACCGTGCTGGCCCACCTGTCGGCGTAGTCATCCCGTCGGCATGGCCAAGCCATGGGCATTGTGATTTAATCGGGGCCCTATGCAACGTTCGCAACGTCCCTTGATCGACCCCAGCCTGCGGCGGAAGGGCATCTTTCTGCTGCCCAACCTGTTCACGACCTCGGCCCTGTTCGCCGGCTTCTACGCCATCGTGCAGGCCATGAACGGCCGCTTCGAGCATGCGGCGGTGGCGATTTTCATCGCCATGATCCTCGATGGCCTCGACGGCCGGGTGGCGCGCATGACCAAGACGCAAAGCCCCTTCGGCGCCGAATACGACAGCCTGTCCGACATGGTGTCCTTCGGGGTGGCGCCGGCATTGGTCGTCTACGTGTGGGCACTCAAGGATCTGGGCAAGCTGGGCTGGATCGCGGCCTTCATCTTCTGCGCCGGCGCCGCGCTGCGGCTGGCGCGCTTCAACACCAAGCTGGACGTGGCGGACAAGCGCTACTTCCAGGGCCTGCCGAGTCCGTCCGCGGCGGCGCTGGTGGCGGGGCTGGTGTGGGTGATGACCGACTATGAAATCGTGGGTCGGGACGTGGTCTGGGCCGCCTGGGCGCTGACCATCTTCGCCGGCCTGACCATGGTCTCCAACGTCCGCTACTACAGCTTCAAGGAAATCAACATGCGCAAGAGCGTTCCGTTCGTTGCGCTGCTGCTCATCATCATCGGCTTCGCGCTGCTGACCTACAAGCCGCCCCAGGTGCTGTTCACCTTTTTCGTCGCCTACGCCCTGTCGGGCTATGTGATGGCCCTGATGGCGCTGAGCCGCAAGCGGCGCGGCCCGCCCACCCGGACCGGCTCGCACTCTTCCTAGGGAACCTCTGCAAAAGTACTGCGCAGCCCGTCTGGCCGCCTGCGATGCTCGCTGTACTCCCTTGTACAGGTGCGCTTCTCGGCGGCCAGCCGGGCTTGCTCGCGACCTTTTGCAGAGCCTCCCTAGCGCTCGAGCGCGTGCAGCTTGAACAGGCAGCCCGCGACCATCAGGCCCACGCCGCCGTTGAACAGGGTCATCGCCTCGAAGCCGGCCAGATGATAATGGCCGCTGACCCGGGCGATGCCCGACGCGGCGCACACCAGTACCCCGAGCGCGCCCGCAAGGGTGCCGATCGGCCCAATCAGATTCTTCATTGCTGTCTCCTTGGTTGAGATGATGGCACGACAGCGCTGCGCACCGCGTCCGCGGCCAGCGTAGCACAGTCCGGCGCCCGAGGCTTGCGCCGGCCGGGCAAAGCCGCTATATTCGGAGCCATGTCGAATTTCATTCGCAATCGGTTCGTGTCCTTCCTGGCCAACGTCCTGCTGGCCAGCCTGCTGCTGCGCCTCGCGCGCTAAATACTCCACCCTCCCCCCTTTCGTTGTATCTGGTGAATCGGCTAAACTGCCGGTTTTATTAGCTTTTTCGCGCTGCGCCGGGTGCCGGGCAGCGATTCATGGAGCCAACCATGTCCCAGGACAGATTGATCATTTTCGACACCACCTTGCGCGACGGCGAGCAGAGCCCGGGTGCGTCCATGACCAAGGAAGAGAAGGTGCGCATCGCCAAGCAATTGGAGCGCATGCGCGTCGATGTCATCGAAGCCGGCTTTCCGGCCGCTTCCAACGGCGACTTCGAGGCGGTGAAGGCGGTGGCCGACACCATCAAGGACAGCACGGTGTGCGGCCTGGCCCGCGCCCTGGAGCGCGACATCGACCGCGCCGGCGAGGCGATCCGGGGCGCCAGCTCGGGGCGCATCCACACCGTCATCGCCACCAGCCCGATCCACATGGAAAAGAAGCTGCGCATGACGCCGGACCAGGTGGTGGAGCAGGCGGTGAAGGCCGTGCAGTGGGCGCGCAAGTGGACCGACAACGTGGAATTCTCCCCCGAGGACGCCGGCCGCTCCGAGCTGGACTTCCTCTGCCGCGTGCTGGAGGCGGTCATCGCCGCCGGCGCCAAGACGGTGAACATCCCGGACACCGTCGGCTACAACCTGCCGCACCAGTTCGGCGAGCTGATCCGCAACCTGCGCGAGCGGGTGCCGAATTCGGACCAGGCCATCTTCTCCGTGCATTGCCACAACGACCTCGGGCTGGCGGTCGCCAACTCGCTGTCCGCGGTGATGAACGGCGCGCGCCAGGTCGAGTGCACCGTCAACGGCCTCGGCGAGCGCGCCGGCAATGCCTCGCTGGAGGAAGTGGTGATGGCGGTGCGCACGCGGCAGGACATCTTCCCCTGCGACACCGGCATCGACACCACCCAGATCGTCCCGGCCTCGCGCCTGGTGGCCGGCATCACCGGCTTCGCCGTGCAGCCGAACAAGGCCATCGTCGGCGCCAATGCCTTTGCCCATGAGTCCGGCATTCATCAGGACGGCGTGCTCAAGCATCGCCAGACCTACGAAATCATGCGTGCCGAGGATGTGGGCTGGAGCGCCAACAAGATGGTGCTGGGCAAGCATTCCGGCCGCAATGCCTTCAAGACCCGCCTCAAGGAACTCGGCATCGACCTCGAATCGGAGGAGGCGCTGAATGCGGCCTTCGCCCGCTTCAAGGAGCTCGCCGACAAGAAGCACGAGATCTTCGACGAGGACCTGCACGCGCTGGTGAGCGACGAGGCCCAGGCCCTGGAGCAGGAGACCTACAAGCTGGTGTCGCTCAGGGTCTGTTCCGAGACCGGCGAGATCCCGCACGCGCGCCTGGTGGTGGCCGAGCACGGCACCGAGAAACAGGCGGAAGCCGACGGCGGCGGCCCGGTGGATGCGTCGTTCCGCGCCATCGAATCCGTGGTCAACAGCGGCGCCGAGCTGCTGCTCTACTCGGTGAACAACATCACCAGCGGCACCGATGCCCAGGGCGAAGTGACCGTGCGCCTGTCCAAGGGCGGGCGCATCGTCAACGGGCAGGGCGCGGACACCGACATCGTGGTGGCTTCGGCCAAGGCCTACATCCACGCCCTGAACAAGCTGCACTCCAAGCTGGAGCGGGCGCACCCGCAAGTCTAGGGCGGCCGGTTCAGCCGCGCGGCTGGATGCTGGCGATCAGCGCGCGCAGCTTGGCCGGCGCCACCGGCTTGTGCAGCACCGGGTAGCCCTGTTCCTGCGCCTGCTTCAGGTAGTCGGTGGCCGCATCGCCGGTGATGAGCACGGCGGGGATGCCGGCCCCGGCATCGCCGCGGATGGCCTGGATCGCGTCGATGCCGGTCATGCCCCCGGCGAGGCGGTAGTCGGCGATGATCAGGTCGGGCTGGCGGCCCATCTGGTCCAGCTGGCTGCGCGCGTCGCTGGCGGAGGCGCTGGCGATGACCTTGCAGCCCCAGTCTGACAGCAGCGTCTGCGTCGCCTCGCGAATGATGCGCTCGTCCTCGATCAGCACCACCACGCGTTCGGCGGAGCCGCGCAGCGTATCCGCCGGCAGGCTTGCCGCGTCCACCGGATGCTCCTCGCGCAGCACCCCGCGCGGCACCGTCACCGTGAACACCGCTCCGCGCCCGGCTTCGGAACGCACCTCGATCGGATGATTGAGCAGCTCGGCCAGGCGCTTCACGATCGCCAGCCCCAGCCCGAGCCCCTTGCTGCGGTCCCGTTCCGGGTTCGCGATCTGGTAGAACTCCTCGAAAATGCGCTGCTGCTCCTCGGCGGGGATGCCCGGCCCGCTGTCCCAGACCTCGATGCGCATCTGCTTGCCGCGGCGGCGCGCGCCGATCACGATGCCGCCCTGCTTCGTGTAGTTCACGGCATTGGCCGCCAGGTTGCGCACGATGCGTTCGAGCAGGAGCGGATCGCTGCGCACCACCGCCTCCGACGGCACCACGCGGAAGCGCAGGCCCTTGTTGGTGGCGCGACCGCTGAAATCCCGGCGCACGTTGTCGAACAGTTCCTGCAGCCGGAAGCTGACCACGCGCGTCTGGATCGTGCCCGCATCGAGCTTCGAGATGTCGAGCAGGGAATCGAACAGGCTGGTCAGCGACACGATCGACGCCTGCATCTGGTCCGCGATCTGGCGCACCTCCGGATAGCGCAGGCGCTCCACCAGCGTCGCCGCAAACAGGCTCAGCGCATGCATCGGCTGGCGCAGGTCATGGCTGGCCGCGGCGAGGAAGCGCGACTTGGCGCGGCTGGCCGCCTCCGCGGCGTCGCGGGCGCGCTCGGCCACGTTTTTCTCCACGGTGAGCGCGGTCTCGAGACTCTCGCGCCGGCTGATCTCTTCCAGCAGCGCGTCCTTGCTTCGCCGTTCCGCTTCGAGCGCCGCGAACTCGCGCCGCCGCAGCTGGCTGAAGCGGTGGGCCGCGATCAGTCCGAAGCTGTTCACGAGCAGCAGCACCGAAACGATGGAAATGGCGGTGGTGTGGTCGGGGTGCGCCCAGCCGAACAGATAGACGATGAAGGAGAGGGTGCCCAGAAACGCCGCCGCGGTCGCGAGCAGGAACCGATTCGGGATGAACACGTAGATGGCGACGATGATGACGGCGATCGCGCTGGCGTGGGGCGCGAGATCCTCGGGGCGATGGATGACGATGGCGAAGTTGGCAAGCAGGGCCAGGACTTCGATCAGCGTCGCGCCCCAGCCCGAGGTCACCATCGCGGGGAAGCGCGGCGTCAGCATGATGAGCACGACCGCGCCGGCGGTGGTCAGCAGCCGCAGCTGGAGCAGCAGCCAGAAAGCGGGCGTGGGTCCGAGGGCGGCCCAATCGGCGATGCCGAAGGCCATGAAGAAAAACGCGCCCAGTCCCACGGCGGCGCGGAAATCGTGCTGCATGCCGGGCGCGGTCGCGGCACGGAAACGGCGCTCGGTGGCCGGGTCGCTGAACTCGGCGGTGAAACGATGAATCAGCTTGTGGTTGCCGCTCAGGTCGGCGGCGGCAGCGTCATCGGCAGGCATGCGCGAAACCCGGGCCGGCGCGGCTAATCGTCGACGAGCGCGCGCTTGGCCTGTTCCACCTTGACCAGGAAGCGCTGGATGCGGGCCTGGTCGGCCGCGCCGATGGCGGACAGGCGCAGCCCCACCCGGGTCTGGGTCTTGCCACCGCGCAAGCTGATCGGCGTGACGTGGCGGACTTCGAGCTGCTCGCGGAGATCGCCCAGCTGCTCGTCGAGGGTGATGGTGCAGCCGTCGAACTTGTCCAGCACCTGCGCCTTGGCCAACTGGTCGTTGGCCAGCACGCACAGCCCGCCTACGCTGATGTCGTGGACGAGCAGGCCTTCGCGGCCGGTATCCATCGCCGGAATATGGCAGCGCACGCCGAGCGACTGGGGAATGGTGGCGCGGAAATAGTCGCGGCGCTGCAGGCGCAGCACGCTCTGCGGCAGCCATGCCACAAACGCCGGGCTGCCGCCATACTGGGTCCTGGCCACCGGGCCGGTGGTCCATTGCACGCGCACCCCGTCCTGGATGCCGACGAAGATCAGCTTTTCGCTCTTCAGCAGGCGATTGTTCATGTCCTCGTTGCTGCCCACATCGAACACGAAGGTTTCCTGGGTGGGCCGCACCTCGAGCAGGGCGGTGAGAATGAAGTTGCGCCCCTGGTCGAAGTACACCGCGAGGGAGTCGGCGTGGCTGTTGAGGCTCTTCAGGATCTGCACGACCTCGGTGCGGGTCTCCAGATAGTACTGGCCGAGGTCCTGCTTGGGATCGATGATGGAGAGGCTGCTCGGGTCGCTCATTGCTGTTGGATCGGATTTCAGGTTTGCGGCTTCGCCTGGGAGTTTGCCGCGGGGGCGGGATTGCAGCGGATCAGACCTTCGGTCACGCGCTGCGGCACGCCGACCACGTCGTTCTCGAGCCGCTGCTGGTATTCGAGCAGGGTGTAGCCGGCGCAGCCCTGCACCGCGGCGATTTCCTCGGCGCGCCGGCGGAAGATCGGCCCCGCCTCGCCCTGGCCGCCGCCGGTCAGTTTGCCCTGGCGCACGGTGATGCGGTAGAGGTCGGCGCCGAGGTGGTGGTCTTCCACTTCCCAGCGGAACCCGTCCTGGCCGTAATAGACGGCGGCGCCCACCACCGCCACTTCGCAGCCGGAGAGCGCCAACAGGATGGTGGCGGCCAGGATCGCGCGGGCTGGGATCATGCGCCGCCCCGGGCCTGCTTCTTCTCGATCAGATCCCGGATCAGGGGCGTGCAGATGACGTCGAGCGCAAGGCGCAGCTTGCCGCCGGGCACAACCATCGTGTTGCGGCGCGACATGAACGCGCCGCTGATGCGCCGCATCAGGTCGGGAAAATCGAAGCGGTGCGGGTCGCGAAAATGGATCACCAGGATGCTCTCGTCGGCGCTGGGCACCTCGCGCGCGATGAACGGATCGGAGGTGTCCACCAGGGGCATGCGCTGGATGTTGATGTCGGTGATGCCGAACTGGGGCACGATGAAATGGGTGTAGTCGCGCAGCCGGCGCAGGATGGTCGCGGTGACTTCCTCCACCGTGCAGCCGGTCTTGGAGCAATCGCGATGGATCTTCTGGATCCACTCCAGGTTCACCGCGGGCACGATGCCGATCAGCAGGTCCACGTACTGCGCCGCGTTGACGCCGCCGTTGCCGGTCTTCGTTCTGCCGCGGCGTTCCGGCACGTTCTCCGGCCGGTGCTCCGGGCTGGAGCGGCGGCGCGTCCAGGTGTGGGCGGCGACGCCGCCGTGCATGCCTTCGTAAAAGAGCAGGTCGGTGCCTTTTTCCACCGGCTGCCAGGGCGTGAAGGTGCCGACGGGCTGGCCGTAGCGCTGCGCATCATCGGCGTCGCGCACGTACTGGCGCAGCTTGCCTCCGCCGGTCCTGGCGTAGGAGGCGAACAGCTCCTCCAGCTTGTCGAACAGATTGCATTCCGGCCCGAACAGGCTGACCGGCCGGCCCTCGGCGGCGGAGCGCGCGATGATGCGGTCCATTTCCTCCTTTTCGTAGCGGAAGAAGCTGTCGCCCTTCACCAGCGCGGGCTTGATTCCCTGGCGCCGGAAGATGTCAGCGAACGCGTGACGCACCGTCGTGGTGCCCGCGCCGGCGGACCCCGTGACCGCGATGATCGGATGTTTTGCTGACACGTTTCTCCCCCCGGCAGGCGACGCGGCGGTGCCGCTGCGGCTCTGATATTTGGAGCAGACAGGATAGGCCAAGCAGCCGGGATTTTGCAAGCCAAAATAGGGGCTTAGTCGTCCTTGCTGAGCCTCGGCCTGAGCTGCCCGGCCACCCCCCTCGGTTAAAGCACCGGCGTTTGCCGCCGATATGTCTGGTGAGAAAGGACTAGGGTGGAAGCATGAGCGGGAGAAACAGGATTCAGTACACGGCGCCGCGCCGCAGGCGTGGGCCGCGTCTCGCCTGGGTGTTTGCCAGCGCGCTGGCAGCCGTCTTGGCGTGCGGCGCCGTGCAGGCCGACCCGGGGGCGCCCGCGCCGGGCGGCGCCGACCCCTATCTGCCCCTGTTCGTCATGTATTCCGGCACGCCCGCACCGGAGCAGCTGCTGGCGCTGCGCCAGTTTCTCGCCACGCGCGACGTGCCGCGCGAAGTGATCCGGGACACGGTGCAGAGCGTGGTCTACAAGCTGAAGACCTTCGAGGCCGGTTTCGCCTATCCGGTGTTCCGCGACGAAACCTCCACGTCCGGCCATGCCTGCGTCGTCGCCGACAGCCGCCACGAGGAGCCGGCCAGGGTGTGGACCGTCCTCGCTTCGGAACGGGTTTACCGCCCCTTGCTGGAGGGGCGCGCGGCGCCGCTCGATCCGCCGCAATTGCTGGAACACGTGTTTGCCCACGAGCTGTTCCACTGCTACGACGCCGGGCGCGACTCCCTGGAACACATCGGGGAACGGATTCTGGCCCAGGGCGCGGCTTACTACGCCTACTGGGGTGAGGCCGGCGCCGACATCTATGCCGCGCTGCAGCATTTGCGCCAGGGCGGCGAGCCAGGATTGCTGCGCACTCTGCGCGATTACCGCACCGTCAACCTGCTCAACGGCGATGCGGTGCATTACACCGCGGGCGTTCTCGATTACGTCCTGGCGCACCACAGTCCGGAAACCCTCCGCGGCCTGACCACGCGGCAACTGATCGCGCTCACCGACCGCATCCGTGGGGAGGCGGCGATGAGCCCGCAGGCGTTCGCCGAGCTGGAGGGCGCCGCCGCGGCGATGAGCCGCGAATATCAGGCCCTGCTCGCCGGCTATCCCGGCCTGGCGCATCCCTATGCGGGCGCGCTGATGGAGCCCGCGGCGCACGCCGTGACGCCGGACTACAGTGCCGGCCTGCTTGCCCGGGTGAGCCGTGCGCTGTACCGGCTGGGCGGCCCGGCAGCCGTGGACAGCCCCTACTTCGCGCCGCTGGCCGCGCGCCTGGGGCTGCCGGCGGCCTCCCTCGTCCGCGCCGACTGAGGCAAGCCCCGCGCCGCATTGCAGCGGGCCGCGCACGCGGCTAGCATGGCGCCATGTGCCCGCCTGTCCTCTGTTCGCTTCTGCTGCGTGGTCTGCTTCTGCTTGGCCTGTGCGCCCCACTCCTGTCCGCCGCGCGCGAACGCGTCGCGAGCGACGCGCTGGAATTTTCCGTCTCGGTGCGCCAGCCGGAGCAGCTGGCTGCCTTCTATTCCGCGCGCGGCCTGCCGCAGGCCGCCATCGATCGCATCACCGCGACCTGCTTCGTCACGGTCGGCATCCATAACCGCAGCCCGCAAGTGGTGTGGCTGGAGCTGGCCAACTGGCGCTTCGAAACCGAAGCGGGCCAGCCGGTCGCGCGCATGACCCGGGATGCCTGGGACAAGGCCTGGGAGCAGCTGGACGTGCCCCTGGCCGGGCGCGCGACCTTTGGCTGGACCCAGCTGCCGGAGCGCCGCGCCCTGCAGCCGGGCGAGCCGGTGGGCGGCAACGTGGCGCTGGTCGCGCCGACCGG
>CAYUJV010000091.1:0-12500 GCA_964445085.1 uncultured Burkholderiales bacterium | reverse complement strand
AAGGCATCAAGAACGGCGTGCGCAAGGTCAACATCGACACCGACCTGCGCATGGCCTCCACCGGCGCGGTGCGCAAGTTCCTCGCCGAGAACAAGAAGGAATTCGACCCGCGCAAATTCCTGATCGCCTCCACCAAGGCGATGAAGGACATCTGCAAGGCGCGCTACGAAGCCTTCGGCACGGCCGGCAACGCATCCAAGATCAAGGTGCTGTCGCTGGAAGCCATGACCGCCCGCTACGCCAAGGGCGAGCTGGATCCCAAGGTCAACTAAGCGACCGCGGCATCAAGCCTGGAAAGGGCGGCTCCGCAAGGGGCCGCCCTTTTTGTTTGGTTCGCGCGGAGTGGATCGCCTCGAAGTAAATCCCAACGATTGCCGGCTTTCCCGGAATTTCATGAGGGCCACGGAATGACGGAGGGCCAAATGGTTTCCATTGGCCGAACGCAAACCTTTCATTTGGCCGACATGCGATTTACACTGCGCCGAAACGTCGCCGTCCTGTATCCTCGATTCGTCCTGCCGCGCCTGAAAGAGCCTTGCTAAAAACACCCATCGCGCCGATCCGTGAACCGCGCCACAGCGGCGAGACCGCCGTCGCGCACAGGGGAAGACCGAGCAGGCTGCCCTCCTCTTGCGCTCGCGCAGCCGGCGACGCATGCCGTCCGGCCTCGGCACAAGAACGGTAGCCAAAATGCAATCGTCGAATCACCCCACGTTCACATGGTCCGCGTGAACGAAGACATCCCGTACAGACCTGGAGCAATCATGCCACGCCGCTACCTCTTCACCTCCGAATCCGTCTCCGAAGGCCACCCGGACAAGATCGCCGACCAGATCTCGGACGCCATTCTCGATGCCTTTCTCGCCGAGGAACCGACCGCCAAGGTCGCGTGCGAGACGCTGGTGGCGGACAACCTGGTGGTCATCGCCGGCGAGTTCAAGACCATCGACAAGGCGCTGTACGAGAAAATCCAGGGTCAGGCCGAGGGCATCGCGCGCCAGGTGCTGCGCGACATCGGCTACCGCGATGCGGAGACGGGCATGGACCCGGACCGCTGCGAGGTGCACGTGCGTTTCAATCACCAGTCGTTCCAGATCCACAAGGGGGTGGAGCTCGCTGGCGGCATCATCGGCGCGGGCGACCAGGGCCTGATGTTCGGCTATGCCTGCGACGAGACGCCGGACCTGATGCCCTACCCGATCTGGCTGGCGCACCGGCTGGTGAAGCGGCTGGCGGACTTGCGCCATGCCGGCACCCTGCCCTGGCTGCGCCCGGATGCGAAGAGCCAGGTCACGGTGGTGTACGAGGACAGCCGCGTCGTCGGCATCGACAACGTCGTCATCTCCACCCAGATCGCGCGCGGCCTCGACCCGGCGTGGGTGACGCAGGAAGTCACGCGCGAGATCATCGACCCGCTGGTGCCGCAGGATCTGCGCACGCCCGGCTTTCGCATCTGGGTGAACCCGGCCGGGCCGTTCGAGATCGGCGGCCCCAATGGCGACACCGGCCTCACCGGGCGCAAGATCATCGTCGACACCTACGGCGGCGCCTGCCCCCACGGCGGCGGCGCGTTCTCCGGCAAGGACCCGACCAAAGTGGACCGCTCCGCCGCCTACATGGCCCGCTACATCGCCAAGAACATCGTCGCCGCGAAACTCGCGCGCCGCGCCACGGTGCAGCTCGCCTATGCGATCGGCGTGGTCGAGCCGGTGTCGGTGCTGGTGGACAGCCATGGCACCGGCAGCGTGGCGGACGACCGGCTGGAAGCGGCGGTGCGCGTGGCGTTCGACCTCACGCCGCGCGGCATCATCGAAGCGCTGCAGCTGCGCCGCCCCATCTACCGCCAGACGGCGGCCTACGGCCACTTCGGGCGCAGCGAGTTCGCGTGGGAGCAGACGGACGCGGCGGATCGCTTGCGCGCGCAGCTTGCCTGAACCGGCGCCCAACGCGCGACACGTGCCACGTTAACCGATGGTAATCCGCGCCGCGACGTCCCGGTGCTACGGTAGCCCCGCATGAAACTCCGGAATACGACCGTCTGGATCGCGGCCCTGGCTCTCGCCGGCTGCGCCCATTTCGAAGGCTTCGGCGGCAACACGGCGAAGCTGCGCCTGGTGTCCCTGTCCGGGGCCCGCACCGAAATCCACCAGCTGGCGAGCACCGAGTGCGTCGGACGCACCGGCGCGCCCATCGCCACCGTCGGCCTGGGAGTGAAGGGCGGGCTGAACCAGGGCCGTTCGCTGGGCATGCCGCTGCAGGGCACAGTGCAGCGCCCCACCGCGAGCGAGACCACCATCCCCGCCGGCAAGCCCTTCGCCGCCCAATTCCATGTGGAGCGGCTGGCCGGCCCGCGCGGCACCAACACCTTCTACGAAGCCTGCACCAAGAGCTTCGTGCTCACGCCGCAGGCCGGCGAGAACTACGAGGTGCAGGTGGAGCAGTATCGCGGCGGCTGCGTGCTGAATGTGTTCCACATCAGCCGCGAACGCAACGGCAGCTACGTGCGGCGCGAGGCCGCCAACGCGCGCGAGCTCGCGACCCGCTGCGACTGACCGCGCGCCCGCGCTGCGCTATAGTAGACGCAGATCGACGCGAGGATTTCCCGATGTTGCTGACGATGGAAGAGGGCGACTACCCCTGCCCCTGCTGCGGCTATCTGGTGTTCCGCCATCCGCCCGGCTGCCACGAGACCTGCCCCATCTGCCAGTGGGAGGACGACCTGGCGCAGCTGCGCTTTCCGCGCATGCCCGGCAGTGCGAACGCGGTGTCGCTGGAGGAGGCGCAGCAGAATTTCGCCGACTTCGGCGCCGCCACGCGCCGCCACCGGGGCGAGGCGCGCCCGCCCCTGGAGGGCGAGACGCGGGAGGATGAATGGCGCCCGCTCGACGCCAGCCGGGACAACATCGAGGAGCCGACGCGCGGCGTCGACTACGCCGAGTCCTATCCCTTCGACGACACCACCGTGCTGTACTACTGGCGCCCCACCTACTGGCGGCGCCTGGCCAGCTGATTCTCCTTCAGCGCCGCGGCATGAGCAGCTGCACGTGGCTGCGCAGGAAATCCAGAAATGCCTTTGCCACCACCGATAGCTGCTTGTCCCGCGGCCGCACCACGTACCAGGAGCGCTTGATGGGAAAGCCCTCGACGTTGAGGGCCTTCACTTCCGTCTGGCTGGGATCGAGGCTCAGGGTGCTCTGGGACAACAGCGCCAGGCCCAGTCCGCCGGCGACGGCCTGCTTGATCGCCTCGTTGCTGCCCAGCTCCATCTTGATCTTCAGCGGCACGTTCCGCTCCTGAAACACGCGCTCGACGGTGAGCCGCGTGCCGGAGCCCCGCTCGCGCACGATGAAGGGCTCGTTCGCCAGATCGCCGAAGGGAATGCGCTTGCGCCGCGCCATGGGGTGGGAGGCCGGCGCCAGCACCACCAGCGGATTCTCCAGGAAGGGCTCGCGCTCGATGTCCAGCCCCTCCGGCGGCACGCCCATGATGTAGAGATCGTCCTGGTTGCGCGCGAGCCGCTCCAGCAGACGGTCGCGGTTGACCACCTCGAGCGCGATGTCGATGCCCGGATATTGCGCGCAGAACGGGCCCAGCAGCCGCGGCATGAAGTACTTGGTGGTGGTCACCGCCGCAATCCGCAGCCGCCCCTGCTTGATGCCCTTGAGGTCGGCGATGGTCTGCTCGAAGCGGCCCCAGGTCTCCAGCCAGTCGGCGCAGGTGGCGTAGAGCTGCTCGCCGGCCTCGGTCAGGAACACCTTCTTGCCGATCTGCTCCAGCAGCGGCAGCCCCACCTCCTCGTGCAGCAGGCGGATCTGCTTCGACACGGTCGGCTGCGTGACGTGCAGCTCCTCCGCGGCGCGGGAAAAGCTCTTCAGGCGCGCCACGGCCTCGAAGGTCCGCAGCTGGCGCAGGCTGACATGCATCATGGAAGGCGCCCTCCTGGCATATATTGCCTAAAGGCTATCATTTTTATGAAAACAATTCATTAATGTTTTGGTCGGCCACTCCCTAGACTCGGCGCCAAGACGTCCCAAAGACGCTCTGTTCATCAACCGAGAGGGAGCCCGGCCATGCCACCGACACTGAGTTCGTTCATCCCCACCCTGGTCCTGTTCGCGCCGGCGCTGCTCTGGCTCGTGGGCCTCACCCCGGCGCGCCTGGCCAATGCCCGGCCGCAGCTGATGGCGCGGCTGAACGCGGGCGCCGCCTGGCTGGCCTTCGCCGGCGCGCTGGCCGCGGCCGTCGCCCACCTGTTCGGCGCGGCCGGCACCTGGACGCTGTTCTCGGTGAAGCTGCCGGGCGAGATCGGCGCGTTTTCCATCAGCACCTACGTCAACGGCGTCACCGTCATCATGCTGCTCCTGGTGTCCTTCGTCGGCGCCATCGTCTCGCGCTACGCGCACAACTATCTCGACGGCGACGCCAACCAGGGCCGCTTCCACAAGTGGCTCACGCTCACCCTGGCCGCGATCCTGACGCTGATCGTGTCCGGCAACCTGCTGATGTTCTCGCTGGCGTGGATCGCCACCAGCCTGTGCCTGCACCAGCTGCTGATGTTCTACCGGGAGCGGCCGGCCGCGGTGCTCTCGGCGCACAAGAAATTCATCGCCAGCCGCATCGGCGACGCGAGCCTGCTGCTGGCGATCTTCCTCATCGGCTCGACCCTGCACACCCTGGAGTTCGGCGAGATCTTCTCGCGCATGGCGGCCCTGGACGGCGCGCTGCCCGGCAGCCTGGAGGCCGCCGCCCTGCTGGTCGTGGTCAGCGCCGCGCTCAAGTCGGCCCAGTTTCCGCTGCACGGCTGGCTGATCCAGGTGATGGAGGCGCCGACGCCGGTCTCCGCCCTGCTGCATGCGGGCATCGTCAACGCCGGCGCCTTCCTCGTCATCCGCATGAGTCCGATCATGTCCCACTCCGGCACCGCGCTGGCGCTGCTGGCGATCATCGGCCTGGTGACCCTGAGCCTCGCCTCGCTGGTGATGCTGACGCAGACCAGCATCAAGGTGTCGCTGGCCTGGTCCACCACGGCGCAGATGGGCTTCATGCTGCTGGAGTGCGGCCTCGGCCTGTACAGCCTCGCCATGCTGCACCTCGTCGCGCACTCGCTGTACAAGGCCCACGCCTTCCTCGCCTCGGGCAGCGGCGTCGATGCGCACCGCGCGCCCGTCATCCGCTACCCGGCCAAGGGCTTCCAGTTCGGCCAGTTGTTCCTCGCGCTGGTCATCGCCGGGGCCCTGGCTGCGGGCGTGGGCGCCGCCTTCGGCGTGACTTGGCGTGAGCAGCCGGCGCTCATCGCCGCCGGCGCCGTCGTGGCCATCGCCGCGAGCCAGTTGATCCTGCAGGCCGCCACCCTGCTCGGCCCCGCCGCGCTGCTGCGGGCCGCGGGGCTGGGCGCCGTCGTGCTGCTCGCCTACTTCATCCTGCACGCGCTGTTCGACCATGCCCTGGCCGGCAGCGTGCTGCCCCTGCGCCACGCCGCCGGCGCGTTCCAGTCCGTGCTCGTGCCGCTGACCATCACGGCCTTCGTCGGGCTGCTGCTGATGCAGCAGTTCATCAAGGCCGCGCGCTCGGAGCTGCGCGACCGGTTGTACCTGCATCTGTACAACGGCCTGTACATCGACGTGTACATCACCCGCCTGCTGCAGCGGGTGTGGCCGGCGCCGACCCAAACCGCCTGACGACGAGGAGCCACGAACATGAAGCTGAACGACACCAACTTTGCCACGCCGCCGGTCGCGGAGCTGGACCGACGCATCGATGCCGCCTGCGCCCGCATCGCGCCGCTGTGGCCGCTCAAGCACTTCGTCGCGGTCAATCCCTTCTTCGGCCTGCGCGACCACAGCTTCCAGGATGCCTCCGACACCCTGGCGCGCATCACCGGCAGCAGCCTGTACATGCCGCGCGCCTACTTCCGCGAGCAGCTCGCGAGCGGGCGCATCAGCCGCGCGGACATCGAACAGGCCATCGCCCGCTGCGGCAGCCGGCTCGACGTGGCCGCCGTGGAAAGCGCGCTCGCCAGCGAGGCGCCGCAGCCGAAGATGGGCATGGCCTCGGTGAGCGAGGTGCTCGACCGGGTGGAAGGCGGCATCTGGACCGCCTTCGTCACCGAGCGCATCAGCCTGCACTGCGCCGCCTACTTCGACCTGGGCCAGGCCATGGTGAGCCTGCCGTGGCGCGACCTGCCGCTGTACGATTCCTGGCGCAAGGCGGCAGGCATCGACCGCAGCCCGGCGATGATGGGCCTCGGCGACTTCCGTGCCGCCGTCGCCGAATTACCGGCGGAACCCCGCGCCGCCATCGCCTGGGCGGTGGCCGGCCTGGAAATCCCGGATGCGGCGGTGGAGCGCTACCTGCATGCGGCGCTCCTGAGCATCGGCGGCTGGGCGGCCTGGGCGCGCTATCTGCGCTGGCAGGCGGAACTCGGCGGTCAGCGCGACGATTCCATCGTCGACCTGCTGGCGATCCGCCTGATGTGGGACGTGCTGCTGTTCCAGGAGAAAAGCAGCCCGGCCCTGGTGGCACGCTGGCGCGAGATGCTGGCCGCCAGCATGCGGGCGCCGTCGGCGAAACGCCAGGCCGCCGCCGAGATCGACCGCATCCTGCTCAACGCCATGGAGATCGGCTTCCAGCGCGGCGTGATCGCCGGGCTCGCCAATCCCGCCCCGGCGCTGCCCGCCGCGCGCCCGGCGGTGCAGGCGGCGTTCTGCATCGACGTGCGCTCCGAGGTGTTCCGCCGTTCGCTGGAGACCGTCGCGCCGGAAGTGCAGACCCTGGGCTTCGCCGGCTTCTTCGGCATCTTCATCGAATACGTGCCGCTGGGCGCCGATGCCGGCCGCTCCCACGTGCCGGTGATCTTCAACCCCGCCTACCGCGTGTACGAGCAGGTGAAGGACGGCGATACGCGGCCGATCCTCCAGCGCCGCCAGCGCATCGGCCTGGCCAAGGCGTGGAAGGGCTTCAAGTTCTCGGCCTCCTCCTGCTTCTCCTTCGTCGAGGCCGCGGGCCTGATGTACGCGCCCAAGCTGCTCGGCGACAGCTTCGGCTGGAGCCGCCCCGTGCCCGACCCCGCCACCCAGGGCCTGGACCGCAAGCAGGTCGATCGCATCGCGCCCGCCCTCGGGCCCGCGCCGCAGTGCTGTTCGCACCATGCGGACCCGCATATTCCCGAGGGAATCCCCGAAGCGGACCGGCTCGATCACGCCGAGCGCATCCTGCGCGCCATGGCCATGACCGGCAATTTCGCGCGCCTGGTGCTGCTGGCGGGGCATGGCAGCACCACGGTGAACAATCCCCACGCCACCGGCCTCGACTGCGGCGCCTGCGCCGGCCAGACCGGCGAGGCGAGCGCGCGCGTGGTCGCCGCCCTGATGAACGACCCGGCGGTGCGCCGCGGCCTGCGTGAGCGCGGCATCGTCATTCCCGACGACACCTGGTTCCTGGCGGCGCTGCACGACACCACCACCGACGAGGTACGCGTGTTCGACACCGACGCCATGCCGGCGACGCTGGCGCCGGATCTCGCCCGGCTGCGGCAGTGGCTGGAGCAGGCCGGAGACCTCACCCGCATGCAGCGTGCGGCGCTGCTCGGCATCGGCAACCTGCCCGATCATCGCGTGGCGGCGAAGGTGCGCCAGCGCAGCCGTGACTGGTCCCAGGTGCGGCCGGAATGGGCGCTGGCCAACAACGCCGCCTTCATCGCCGCGCCGCGCGCGCGCACCGCCGGCATGGATCTGGGCGGGCGCGCCTTCCTGCACGAATACGTGTGGCAGAAGGACGACGGCTTCAAGGTTCTGGAGCTGATCATGACCGCGCCCATGGTGGTGGCGAACTGGATCAACATGCAGTACTACGGCTCGGTGGTGGACAACCGGCGCTTCGGCAGCGGCAACAAGGTGCTGCACAACATCGTCGGCGGCGCCATCGGCGTGCTCGAGGGCAACGGCGGCGACCTGCGCGTGGGCCTGCCGCTGCAGTCCCTGCACGACGGCCGGTGCTGGGTGCACGAGCCGCTGCGCCTGTCCGTGTTCATCGAGGCGCCGGAGGCAGCCATGGACGACGTCATCGCGCGCCACGAACTGGTGCGTCAGCTCGTGGAGAATGGCTGGCTGCATCTGTTCCGCATCGGCGAGGACGGGGCCGCGTACCGGCGTGTGGGACACGCGGACTGGCAGCGGGCCTGAGGCATCCCCCATGCAGGCCGCAAGGAAGCCATTGGCGGACAGCGTCTATGCCGGGGCGGACATCGCGCTGCTGACCCGGCACGGCAAAGAGCGCGTGATCGCCCCCGCGCTGGAGGACGCGCTGGACTGCCGCGTGCGCCATGTCGACGGTTACGACACCGACCTGCTCGGCACCTTCACCCGCGACATCCCGCGCTTCGGCAGCCAGCTGGAAGCCGCGCGACGAAAGGCGCGCATCGCCATGGAACTGGCCGGATTGCCGTTCGGGCTCGGCAGCGAAGGCGCTTTCGTGCCGGATCCCTTTTTCGGCATGGCGTCGTGGAACGTGGAAGTCATCGTGTTCATCGACTACCCGCGCAACCTGGAGGTGGTCGGCGTTGCGCAGGACCGGGGCAATTTCCAGCACCTGCTCACCGGCGACTGGCCGGCGCTGGAGGCCTTCGCCCGCGAGGTCGGCTTCCCCGGGCAGCAGCTGGTCGTGCGTCCGCGCGATGAGCACGACCGGCGCATCCGCAAAGGCATCCACGACTGGACGGAACTGGAAGCGGCGCTGGCCTGGGCGGTGTCGGAAGCGGAAAACGGCCAGGCGTTCATCGAAACGGACGGCCGCGCCCATGCCAACCCGCTGCGCATGGCGAACATCGGCCAGGCAGCGGCAGATCTGGCATCCCGGCTGGCGTCCCGGTGTCCGGCCTGCGGCACGCCCGGCTACTGGCAGGTCGGTCGCGTGGACGGCCTGCCATGCGCGGAATGCGGCGAGCCGACGCGGGAAACCCAGGCCCAGGTTTACGGCTGCCTGAAATGCGCGCATCGCGAGACGCGCCAGCTGGACGGGCCCCGGCACGCCGATCCGGGACGCTGCGACGTCTGCAATCCCTGACCCGGGGTTGATCCGGCGGTCGCGTACAATAGGTCACGATCGTGACCCACAGGCCGCCCCCATCATGTCGAATGATCTGCAGCAGAGCATTGCCCGCCAGCGCAGGATCCTGAAGAACTGGCTGTCCTCCTCCCTCGCCCATCTCGCGGAAAACTGTCTCGCGGTGTGGCCGGACCGGCAAGCCCTCGAGCAGCGCCTGATGGAAGGGTTGAACGAGCTGCCCTACTGCAAGTATCTATACGTGCTCGACAGCCACGCGCGCCAGCTCACCGCCAACGCCTCGCGCGCTGGCCTGCTGCCGGAGCACTTCGGCCGCGACCGCAGCGATCGGCCCTACATGGCCGAGGCGCTGGCCGGCAGCGCGTTCTCGCTGTCGGAGGCCTACATCAGCCGCAATGCGCGCCGGCCTTCGCTCACCGCCGTGCAGCGCATCGTCACGCCCTCCGGCGAGTTCCACGGCTATCTCGGCGCCGACTTCGACCTGCGCGAGCTGCCCGCGACCCAGGCGCTGTACGAGCAGCCGCGGCAATGGATGCAGCTCAAGGGCGACCCGGCCATCCGCGCCGGGCTGTTCCATCAGGCGCGCGTGGCCAGCCCCATGGACGAGCGCATCGACGAGGTGCTGGACCTGCTCGCGGAATTGATCACGGTGCACGGCGTGTTCCACGCCAAGCTGCACTTCTCCAGCTCGCGCGCCACCCTGTGGCTGCTGGACGACCCCTACCGCTTCCGCATGCACGGCATCGCCGAGCTCACCGACCCCGATCTCTGCCTCGCCTATCCGCGCCGCGACTATCCGCAGGATGCGGTGGTGCCGGCCGGGGACGTGCGCGCCGTCCTGCGCTGCTTCCGCGACCTGCGCTTCATGGACGAGACCCTCTACCTGCGTTCCGGCACGCTGAACATCTTCAATGGCATCGTCGGTCTCACCTTCTCCTGCGACGGCTCGCATTACATGCCGTGGCAGGAATTCCTCGACAAGAACGTGGCGTTCTGGCTCGGCACCGGCGGCACCTGAGCGGCGGATGGCGCGCTGCCGCTGCTCCATTCATTCGAAGTTATCGTTCCCATAAAAAATTAAGACTGTTGTTTATGGTTTGACGCCTCTAGGATTGTCCGCGACACCTCGGGGAGGCAGCCGCGACCATTTCCTGGCCACCGCCTGGCGCAGGCGCGTGCGATAAGAATCGGGCGCGCCCGCCAGCCCAATGCGCGACCGGCCATTTATGGCTCGGGCGCGGCCCCCCGAGCCATGGCGCCGCTTGGTGCAGGCGGACGACACAGCGCCCGCCGACCGTGCGGCGTCGAACTGAAAACCACTTCGCCCTGGGGGAATTCGAGCGGTGGACAAGCTGACCGTCCTGCTCCTGGCCGCGCCATTGCTGTCGGCCCTGTTGATCACGCTGCTGAACGACCAGCCGCGGCGCACCGTCGCCCGCCTGAGCGTCGGCTTCAGCGCGCTCACCCTCGGCCTCGCCATCGTGTCGCTGCTGCTCTACCTGGCGGAGCCGCAGCCGGAGTGGCTGTCCGCCGGCACCGCCTGGGGCAGCCTCATGCTCGACCCGCTCGCTCACCTCATGGCACTGATGGTCGCCGGCATCAGCCTGGTGGTGCACGTCTACTCGGTGCGCTACATGGCGGAGGAGCCGGGCTACGCGCGCTTCTTCGCGCTGCTCGACCTGATGACCGCGGCCATCCTGCTCATGGTCGCGGCGGGCGACCTGATCACCCTGCTCGTCGCCTGGCACCTGGTGGGCGTGGTGCTGTACTTCCTGCTCGGCCACGACCTGAAGCGGCCGGCGGCGCAGCGCTACGCCTTCTGGTCGTTCTTCACCTATCGCGTCGGCGACTTGCCGCTGGTGCTGGCGGCGGTGCTGCTGTACCAGGCCTATGGCACGCTGTCGCTGCCGGCGCTGTTCGAGCGCATCGGCGCCGATCCCGGCGCGCACACGGTGCTGGGCGTGGCGCTGCCCACCGCCGTCGGCGTGCTGGTGGCGCTTGCCGCCTTCGCGCGCTCGGCGCAGTTTCCCCTGCACACCTGGCTGCCCTACACCATGGAGGGTCCGACCCCGGTGTCGGCGCTGATGCACGCCGGCATCGTCAACGCCGGCGGCTTCCTCATCAACCGCTTCGCCCCGGTGTTCGTGCACGCGGGCGAGGTGCTGCACCTGGTGTTCGTCGTCGGCCTGATCACCGCCATCCTCGGCTCGGTGCTGATGCTGATGCAGAACGACATCAAGAAGTCGCTGGGCTATTCGACCATGGGGCAGATGGGCTTCATGTTCGTGGAATGCGGCGTCGGCGCGTTCTCGCTCGCCATCTACCACCTCATCGCCCACGGCCTGTTCAAGGGCACGCTGTTCCTCGGCGCCGGCAGCATGATCGGCAATGCCCGCCGCCACGACAACGTCCCCCATGACGACGTCTACACCTTCGTCGTCGAGCGCAAGCCGCTGGCCTCGCGCCTGCCATGGGTGGTGGCGGCCGCGATCACGCTGGTGGTGCCGTTCGCCATTCTCGGCCTGTCGCACTGGCTGGTGGACGGCGATTTCGTCGGCCGCCAGGGCGCGCTCATCCTGCTGTTCTTCGGCTGGGTCACCGGCGCGCAGCTGCTGTTCGCCACCTACCGCCTGCGCGCCGACAGCCCGTGGCGGCTGATGGCGATGATCATCCTGTCGCTCATCATCGTGGTGGCCGGCTATACGGTGATCGGCCACGCCTTCGACCTGTTCCTGTACCCGGACCGCGCGCTGAGCGACGCCATCTATGCCGCCGCCAGCATCCCCATCGGCACCTTCGAGGCCCTGGTGGCGCTGCTCACGGTTGCAGTGGTCGTGGGCTGGCTGGCCACCTACTACGCCAGCGCCAACGACCGCGCCCGCGGTGGCGAGGCCTCGGCGCTGCGGCTGGCGTTCTATTCGCTGCTCTCGCGCGAGTTCTACGTGGCCGACGTGTATGCCTGGCTCACCCAGGCGGTGCTCGGCCTGTCGAAGCGCCTCAACGTCTGGCTGAGGTGGGTGTGACATGACGCCGCTGCTGGTCGCCGCCCTGTTCCTGCCGCTGTTTCCATTGAGCGTCGTGCTCAACGGGGCGCTCGCCCGCGTGCGTCATCCGCTTGCGCGCGGCCTGTTGCTGCTCGCCTGGCCGCAGATCGGCGTGCTGGTGCTGCAGGCCGCGCCGCAGCCGGTCCCGCCGCTGCTGGTGGAGTGGGCGCTGCTCACCTCCGCGCTCTACGCCCTGCGCCTGCTCACCGTGCGCGACCTCGGGTTGTGGGCGGGCTTCTTCGCCAGCTCGTCCCTGGCCCTGACCTGGGGGCTGGCCGCGCGCGGCGATGTCGCGGCGCTGCACCTGTTCGCCTTCTGGTTCAGCCTGCCAGCAGCGCTGCTGGCGCTGCTCGCCGGCCCCCTGGCCCGGCGCCTGGGCGCCGCCTACGCCGGCCT
>CAYUJV010000090.1:0-12541 GCA_964445085.1 uncultured Burkholderiales bacterium | reverse complement strand
TCATGATGCCGTTGATCATGCCGCCCCAGGACGGCAGCAGCAGCATGATGGAGAAAGTCGCCGCCAGGGTGGAGGTCCAGTCCGGGATCGCGGTCCAGTGCAGATGGTGGGTGCCGACCCACATGTACAGGAAGGACAGCGCCCAGAAGTGGACGATGGACAGGCGGTAGGAGTAGATCGGGCGGCCGGCCTGCTTGGGCACGAAGTAATACATCATGCCGAGGAAGGCCGCGGTCAGGAAGAAGCCCACCGCGTTATGGCCGTACCACCACTGGGTCATCGCGTCCTGCGCGCCGGCGAACAGGCTGTAGGACTTCATGGAGAACAGGTTGACCGGCACCGCCAGGTTGTTGAAGGTGTGCAGGATGGCGGTCACCAGGATGAAGGCCAGGTAGAACCAGTTGGCCACGTAGATGTGGGGCTGCTTGCGGCGCATGATGGTGCCGATGAACACCGTGCCGTAGGCGATCCACACGATCTCGATCAGGATGTCGATCGGCCATTCCATTTCCGCGTACTCGCGGCCCTGGGAGTAGCCCAGCATGTAGCTGATGGCGGCCAGAACGATGATCGCCTGCCAGCCCCAGAAGGTGAACTTGGCGAGCGCGTCCGAGAACAGGCGGGTCTGGCAGGTGCGCTGCACGACATAGTAGGAGGTGGCGAACAGGGCGGAACCACCGAAGCCGAAGATCACGCCGCTGGTATGCACCGGGCGCAGGCGGCCGAAGGTGATATACGGGATATCGAAGTTGAGGAAGGGCCAGGCCAGCTCGGAGGCGACATATACGCCCGCCAGCATGCCCACCACCGCCCACACCAGAGACATCACCGCAAATGCGCGGACGATGTCAAAGTTGTACTGCTCCTTGTCTGTCACAGTGACCGCCATCGTTTTTCTCCTAGATTCCCAAAAGCCAAAAGCCTGCCCAAGCCAGTGAAAGTAAACGTATAACTATATGCTTAAATGCTTTGTCTTCGCAAGCCAGTCCGTGCTGCGAAACGGGGTCCGGCGTCAGCGACCCGCAAGCAACTCCTTGATATCGTGGACGATTGGATCGACGCCCGTGCCAAAGCCAAAGAGCAGGCGCAAGTGCCCGGCCGGGTCGAACACGTAGGTGTTGGCGGAGTGATCTAAGGTATAGCCGCCTTTGGAGCCGGTGTCCTGCTTTTGGTAGAACACCTTGAATTCCTGTGCCGTCTGCCGGGTCGCGGCCTCGTCTCCGTACAGGCCGAGGAAGGCCGGGTTGAACTGCGGCACGTATTGCGCCAGCAGGGCCGGCGTGTCGCGCGCCGGGTCGAGGGTGGCGAACAGCACCTGCACCCGCTCCGCATCCTTGCCCAGACGCTTCATCACCGCGCCCATCTCGGACAGGGTCGTCGGACACACGTCCGGACAGTGGGTATAGCCGAAGAACAGCACCACCACCTTGCCGCGAAAATCCGTCAGGCTGCGCGGCTTGCCCGTGTGGTCGGTGAGGTGAAAATCGCGCCCCCAGTCCACGCCGGTAACGTCCGTGCCCTTGAATTCCGGCCGTTGCGGGCCGCAACCGGCCAGCAGGGCCAGCAACACAGGCAGCAGGAGCAGCAGGAGTTTGCGCGGCGCAGGCATGAGCACATCCGACTCGACGATGCGGGAAAAATAGGACGAAATTATCCCGATTCCGGCCGCCCTTGTCACTAGGGGAATAAGCGTTGCGGAAAATTCGGGAGGTTAGGGAAGGTCTGCTAAAGGTCGCGAGCAAGCCCGGCTGGCCGCCGAGAAGCGCACCTGTACAAGGAAGTACAGCGAGCATCGCAGGCGGGCAGACGGGCTGCGCAGTAGTTTGGCAGAGCTTCCCTACGGAGTCGCAACCGCCACGCGATCAGCACACCACGCCGCGAGTTGCGGCAGCACCTGGCGCACCGCCGCGTTGGCCGCCGCCGCGCCGCCCCGGGCATCCTCGCTCGCGGCGGGCACGGTCGCGCTGAAGGTCTGGCTGGCGACGGCCTGCTGGGTGGCGGCGTTGATCAACTGCGCCCGGAGCACGAACTCGACGCGGCTCGGCTGCGCGAGGAAGGACTGCTGCAGCCGCACGACTTCGGTTTCCAGCCGCCACCCCGCCCGCGCCACCGTGGGCGCCGGCACCACCGCCATGAACGCCCCGGTGGACTCCAGGGCCTGCACCAGCAGCGGCGCAAGCATGCGCGCCGGGGTGTCGAGCCAGCGGTGGCGCAGGTAGTACTCGATCTCATCCGGGTGGCGCATGTAGGCCATGCGCTCGCTGTCGAAGCCGGCGTGGGCGCGCGGCAGCGCCACCAGGATGGCCGGCCCGGTGCGGGCGGCGGGCCTGGGCGGAAATGCCGCGTCCAGGGTGAACACCGTCTCGGGGCCGCCGGACCGCCCCTGGGGGGCGGCGCAGCCGGCCAGCAGCACGCCCAGCACGCAGCCGAGCAGGATGGTTTTTCTCATGGCTGCTCCTCGCCGCATCACTCGCCGGGCCCTGGCTTGGCGGGTGGGCGCCCGAACACCAGGCTGCTGGGATTCTGTTCCAGCTCGTGGCTGACGCGCCGGAGGCTGGCCGAGAGGTCGCGCATTTCCGTCAGGAGGGCGTTCACCTCCGGCAGCGTCTGGCTGCCGAACTGGCTGAAGCCGCTGCGCGCGTCCTCCAGCACCCGCCGCGTCGCGCCGCTGGTCTTGGCGATGTCGTTGGCCATGGTCTCCACGGCGCCGGCGGTCTGCCCCAGACGCTGGGCGAGCTTCCCGACCTCGGCGCTGGCCGCGGCGGTGCTCTTCAGCGTCGCCTCCAGCACCGGCATCTGCTGCGCCAGCACGCGCGTGGTCGCTTCCACGTTGGCGAGCGTGCGCTTGAGGCTGGCGCGCATTTCGGCGTCGGTGAGCGCGTTGACGTTTTCCGCGGTCTTGTTCAGGTTGTTGAGCACACTGGTCACGGCCGTGTCGAGACGGGTCATGAGCGAGGGACGGGTCTGAATCACCGGATACTTTTCCGGCGGCCGCGCCGTCAGCGGCGGCGAATCCGGGGAACCCCCGGACAACTCCACTTGCGCCAGGCCGGTGAGGCCCTGCATGCGCAGCGTGGCCACGGTGTCTTGCTTCACCGGCGTCGCCTGCTCCAAGTCCAGCAGCAGCCGCACCCGTCCGGAGCGGTCCGGCGCGAGCCCGATCTCGGCCACGCGCCCGACGCTGACGCCGCGGTAGCGGACCGGCGCGTTCTGGTTGAGCCCCGCCACCGATTCGTCGAAATAGGCCTGGTAGCGGTTGTACTGGCGCGGGTACTCCCCGCCCGCGTAGAGCCAGAACGCGACACCCACCAGCGCCGCGCCGAGCGCCAGGACGAAAATGCCCACTAGGGTGTAGCTGAATCGGGATTCCATGTCGCTTCTTTCGCGCTGTCCGCGCCACTCGGCCGGGCGGCGCGCCCGCGCGGCCCGTGAAAATAGTCCCGCACCAGCGGGTGCCGGGAGTGCGCCAGCTCGCCCATCGTGCCCAGGCCGACCACGCGCCGGTCCCCCAGGATCGCGACGCGGTCGGTGACGCGCCAGAGCAGGTCGAGATCGTGGGTGACGATAATGATGGTGAGTTTCAGCGATTCCTTCAAGCCGAGCACCAGTTCGTCCAGGCCGCTGGCGGCCAGCGGGTCGAGGCCGGCCGAGGGCTCGTCCAGGAACAGGAGTTCCGGATCCAGCGCGATCGCCCGCGCCAGCGCCGCCCGCTTGTGCAGGCCGCCGGACAGTTCGCGCGGATACTTGTGCGCCGCCTCGAGCGGCAGCCCCGCCAGGGCGATCTTGATCAGCGCCAGGTCGCGGCGCTCCGCCGGCGCCAGGCGCGTGTGCTCCCGGAGCGGCATTTCCACGTTCTCGAGCACGGTCAGCGCGGAGAACAGGGCGCCGCCCTGGAACATCACGCCCCAGCGCCGGCGCAGGCGCTGCGCGCCACGCTCGTCAAGCGCGGCAAGATCCTGGCCGAGCACGCGGATGCTCCCCGCCCAAGGCTTGACCAGCATCACCATCTCCTTGAGCAGGGTGGACTTGCCGCAGCCGCTGGAGCCGGCGATCGCGAACACTTCGCCGCGCTCCACCTCGAGGTCGATGCCATCGTGCAGCACCGCGTCGCCGAAGCGCGTCACCAGCCCTTGGACCGAGATCACCGCATCGCTCGCCATCAGCGGAACCCCAGGCTGGTGACGTTCGCCAGCACGGAAAAAATCGCGTCCGCGACGATGACCAGAAACACCGATTGCACCACCGACAGCGTGGTATGCCGGCCGACGCTGTCGGCGCTGCCTTCGGCGCGGAAGCCCTGGTAGCAGCCCACCAGCGCGATGATCAGGGCAAACACCGGCGCCTTGCCGATGCCGAACAGGAAGGTGGAGGCGCGGATCGTGTCGTCGAAGCGGTCCAGGAAAGAATAGCTGTCCACCTCGAGCTGCAGGTTGGCGACGAGGAAGCCGCCGAGCACACCCACCACGTCGGCATAGAAGGTGAGCAGCGGCAGCACGATCACCAGCGCGATCATCTTCGGCAGCACCAGCACCTCGAACGGCGACACGCCCATGGTGCGCAGGGCGTCGATCTCCTCCGACACCTTCATGGTGCCGATCTGCGCCGCGTAGGCCGAGCCGGAGCGGCCGGCCACGATCACGGCCACCATCATCGGACCCAGTTCGCGCAGGATGGAGTGGCCGATCAGATCGACGATGAAGATGTTGGCGCCGTAGCGCACCAGCTGCGTCGCCGCCTGATAGGCGATGACCACGCCGATCAGGAAGGACAGCAGGCCGACGATGGGCAGGGCGTCGAGCCCCGCATGCTGGATGTTGTGCAGCACCAGCCGCAGCCGCCAGTGGCGCGGCTGGCGCAGCCGCCGCAGGAAGGCCAGCGTGCTCGCGCCGAGGAAAGCGAGCATGCCGCGCGCTTCGTCCACGCGCTGCCAGACCTGGAAGCCAAGCTGGGCGATGGGGCCGAAGGGCGGCGGCGGTGCGGGCGGCGGGGCCTGGGGCGCGCGCGCCTCGACCAGTTTCAGCAGCACCTGGTATTCCGGACGCAGGTTCTCGATCACCACCGCCTGGCCCGCGGCCGCACGCCGGCGCACCAGATCCACCAACAGCCAGGCCCCGGCGGTATCGAACGCGTCGATCCCGGCGCAGTCGAGCACGATGCGCGGCGCGCCGGTCGGCGCCAGCCGCGCCAGGCGCGCGCCCATCCCCGCCGTCCCGTGCACCGTCCAGGCGCCGCTGCAGGCCAGGCGTTCGCCCTGGACGCTGAGGGCGGCAGGTGCGCCGTTCACTGCGGGAGAGGATGGGCCGATGGGCATGACGTTCCGAGTATAGGTCGCCCGCCCGCCGCGGCGACCGCCGCGTCAACCTGGGCTCAGACGGCTTCGAGGCGGTGGCCGGAAAGCATCGAAGACGGCAGGTCGGCGAGCCGGTATTTCCCGGTCTGCACCGCCTTGGCCAGCTTCTCCAGGGTCTGTTCCTTCAGGAGCGCGACGAGCTTCTTCTTGATGGGCTGCCATTTCGCGTGCATGGGGCAGGCGGTGGCATCCGAACAGACCTTGAGGCCGAGCACGCAGTCCTGGGCGAAGCCCGGCCCCTCGGTCAGGGCCAGGACCTGCAGCAGGTCGGTCTTCTCCGCCCCTTCCCGCAGGCAGAAGCCGCCGAGGCGGCCGCGGAAGGAATACAGCAGGTTGCCCTTGCACAGGCCCTGCATGATCTTCGCCAAGTAGGCCGGAGGCACGTTGAGATGGCTGGCGATCTCGCGGTTGAGGACCGGCTGACCCTTGGGCTGGGTCGCGATGAAGATCAACGCCTGGATGGCATATTGGCTGGTGCGCGAAAGGATCATGATAAAGGGATAAAGCGAATTTCGGGAGAAGTTTATCCTAAATCATGCCCGGCGCACCAGACCGCGTAGCCGGGCGCGCTCAGAACCAGCCGGCCAGCAGGTGCAGTTCGTAATGCAGATAGTGATCCACCAGCAGCGCGGCAAACAGCAGGCTCAGGTAGAGAATGGAATAGGCAAAGGTCCGCTTCGCCAGGGCATCGCTGTAGTCGCGGTAGAGCTTCCAGCCGTACCACAGAAAGACGCCGTCCAGCACCAGCGCGGCCGCGAGGTAGATCAGCCCGCCCATGCCGGTGGCAGCGGGGAGCAGCGTGCAGGCGGTGAGGATGATGGTGTAGAGCAGGACGTGCAGCCGCGTGAAGGCTTCGCCGTGGGTCACCGGCAGCATGGGCATGCCGGCCTTGGCGTATTCGTTCCTGCGGTACAGCGCCAGCGCCCAGAAGTGCGGCGGAGTCCAGGCGAAGATGATCAGGAACAGCAGCAGCGCATCGGCGCTGACGTCGCCGGTGGCCGCGGCCCAGCCCAGCACCGGCGGCATGGCGCCGGAGGCGCCGCCGATCACGATGTTCTGCGGCGTGAGCGGCTTCAGCACCACCGTGTAGATCACGGCGTAGCCGACGAAGGTGCCCAGCGTCAGCCACATGGTGAGCGGATTGACGTAGTTGTTGAGGATGAACAGGCCGACCCCGCCCACCACGCCGGCGAACAGCACGGTCTGGGTGGAGGTCACCTCGCCCCGCGGCAGCGGCCGGGCGCGGGTGCGCGCCATGATGGCGTCGATCTTTTGTTCGATGAGGCAGTTGAAGGCGGCCGCGGC
The DNA here is from genome assembly GCA_964445085.1 of uncultured Burkholderiales bacterium. GTDB lineage: Bacteria > Pseudomonadota > Gammaproteobacteria > Burkholderiales > Thiobacteraceae > Thiobacter. The sequence goes on along the minus strand of CAYUJV010000090.1, from coordinate 5,886 downwards.
GCCGGCCACGAGCGCGATGCCGACGGTGCCCGCCACCAGCACCTGCAACGACACCATGCCCGGGACCGCCAGGAACATGCCGATGACGGCGGTGAACACGATCAGCGATACGACCCGGGGTTTGCACAGCGCGAAAAACTGCTGGCAGCGGCAGGCCACCTGATTCAGGGCGAGTGTCTCCATGCTTGTCTCCTCTCCTCGTTGTCTGTCGTCGCGGCTTTTTTTGTGTCCGTTGCCGGGGTGCCTATGCGACGTGCTTTAGCCGGAAGTTTACCATCACCAGCGACATCAGCAGCAGCGCCGCGCCCCCGTTGTGCAGTACGGCGAGCGGCAGCGGCCAGTGAAACACGATGTTCGACAGCCCGGTCAGGAACTGCATCAGCAGCAGCAGCGCCAGCAGCCGCGCCCAGCGCGCGAGGCCGCCGACGCGCCACGCCCGCCAGGCCAGCGCCCCCAGCACGGCGAACGCCACATAGGCAAACAGCCGATGCACCCAGTGGATCGCGACCAGGGACTGGAATGGAATCAGCTCGCCGTCCCCGGTCATGCCCAGCGGCCGCCACAGGGTGAAGCCGTGGCGGAAATCCATGTCGGGCACCCACTTGCCGTGGCACAGGGGGAAGTCCGGGCAGGCCATGACCGCGTAGTTGGTGCTGACCCAGCCACCGAGGGCGATCTGGATCACCAGCACCCCCAGCGCCAGCAGTGCATGCGGACGCAGGGCGCGGCCCTGCGCCGCGACCGCGTCGGGCGGGCTCTGGCGCATCGCCAGCCAGGTCAGCAGGCCGAGCACCGTCATGCCGCCCAGCAGGTGCAGCGTCACGATGATGGGCTGCAGCTTCATGGTCACGGTGAAGGCGCCGAACGCGCCCTGCACGCAGACCACGACGAACAGCGCGGTCGCGAGCCAGGGCGAGTGGGCGGGGTTCGCCCGCCAGCGCCGCCAGGCCAGGACCATGAGCACGATGATCAGCACCCCAATCGCCATGGCGAAGTAGCGGTGGATCATCTCGATCCACGCCTTCACCTGCGTCACCGGGCCGGTGGGCATGGCGGTTTCGGCCGCATGGATGGGCTCGCCGGCCGACACCGGGTTGGAGTGGCCATAGCAGCCGGGCCAGTCGGGGCAGCCCAGCCCCGAATCCGTGAGCCGGGTGAAGCCGCCGAACATGATGAGGTCGAGGGCGAGAAAGGCGGTGATCCAGGCCAGTTTCTGGTACTTGTCCGCGCTGCGCGAGAACGCCACGTAGGCCAGCGGCGGCAGCGCCACGACCAGGCCGATCGCGGCGAGCACCAGCAGCGCGTTGGGCGCGATCATCCCGGCGCCCTAGCCGACCCAGGACGCCCGCAGCAGGCGCTCCAGATCCTTCGCCATGCGCCTGAGGTCGGGATCCGGGTCGTAGCGCATCATGATGTTGCCGAGAGGATCGATGACGTAGATGTGATTGCCGAGCTCGCTTTTGACCGGCAGCTTGTCCAGCAGGGCGCGCTGCGGATCGCGCACGGCGAGCGTGCCCTCGAACCGCCCCTGCAGCAGTTCGGCGCGCGGCGCGACGGCGTCGGTGACGACCCAGACCCGGCGCACCCGGTCCTGCTCGCGGTTCTGCATCAGGCGCACCTGGCGCATGGCGTACAGGGATTGTTCGCAGCGCGCATCGCAGGCGCCGCCGCCGGCATACACCAGCAGCCATTTTCCGCGCAGCGTCTTGATCGCGAGCGGGCTGCCATCGAGCTGGGTCAGCATGATCTCGCCGGTGGGCCGCACCGGCGTGATCAGTTCGCCGTAATTGAGGACGGCGCCCTGGGGCTGCCAGACGTAATAGGCGAGAAACGACGCGACGACCGGGGCGGCAAACAGCCCGAGGACGAGGAGGAGTCTATTTCTGCCGGATTTGCTTGCGCCGTTTTGCATACAACACCACATAGATGATCACAATCGTCACGGCCATGGCGAACCACTGGAACGCGTAGCCCAAATGCATTTGCACGTTTACGTCCGGCCGTACCCAGTGGCGATACAGGCCGTCGCCGGTGTCGTTGAGCTGGGTCACGACGATGGGCAGCAAGGGATAGGGCACGGTCTTGGCATAGCGCGCCATGTCGAGGTTCTGCCAGACCTTGCCGTCGACGGTGTGCTTGGACAGCTCCAGATATTTCCCCGGCGGCGGCCCGGCCATGCCTTCGATGCGCAGCGGGGCCGGGACCGGCGGCACCACGGGCAGGGCCTTCTGCTCCCAGCTGCGCCGCAGCAGGCCGCGGTCGACCAGCACGGCGGCATCGCTGCCCGCCAGGCGCAGCGGCGTCAGCACCTGGTAGGCGGGCTGGCCCTCGAGGCTGCGGTTGTCGATGAAGATCTCGTGGGCGACATCGAAACTGCCGGTGGCGAGCACCCGCCGCCCCTGCAGCCGCTGGACATCGGTCGCCGCGGCATCCAGCACCAGCGGCGGTTCCGCCGCGCGCCGGTCGATGCGCGCCTGCAGCTCCCGCTTGTATTGCGCGCGGTGCAGTTGCCAGTTACCGGCGGCCACGGTGACGGCCAGAAAGAACAGCGCCGCCAGCGTCGGCCACAACAGCGAGCGCGGCTTATCTTCCATGGCGGGGTGGGGGCAATTCGGCTACACTGCAGCGGCCGGGATCGAAAACGCATCCCGCTCCGCAGCGAAATGCCTGGAAAACATCGTCTATGTCACTCATCCTGTACCGCGTCATCGTCGTCACGTTTCTGCTGGTGATCGTCGGCAGCTTGTTCAGCGCACTGCTCTTTCTGGTGAAGGACAAAGGTAGCACGGAACGCACCGTCAAGGCGCTCACCGTTCGCATCGGCCTCTCCCTCACCCTGTTCCTGCTGCTGATCGCGGGTTTCTACTTCGGCGTCCTGCCCCCTAAGGGCTAACGCGGCGCGCAGCGCCCGACTGCCTTTCACCCCGGTCGCGACCGGGTCTTCCCCGCCGTAGAAACAAAAATGGCGCCGCGATGGACTGCGGCGCCAGAGTCCCCTTTGGGTTTTTATCGTTCTAGTTATGTCCTCCGTTGGGCTGTCTTTTGCGGCTCACAGCGCGTACACGAACACGAACAGGCCCAGCCAGACCACGTCCACGAAGTGCCAGTACCAGGACACGGCTTCGAAGGCGAAGTGGTGATCCGGCTTGAAGTGGCCCTTCAGGCAGCGCAACCAGATCACGATCAGCATGCACGTACCAATCGTCACGTGCAAGCCGTGGAAGCCGGTGAGCATGAAGAAGGTGGCGCCGTAGGCGCCGGCACCCAGGGTCAGGCCCATCTTGGTGTAGGCCTCATGGTATTCATGGGACTGCAGGTAGAGGAACAGGATGCCCAGGCAGATGGTCAGGAACAGCCACAGGTTCAGTTGGCCGCGGTTGCCCTTTTTCAGACCCCAGTGCGCGATGGTCACGGTCAGGCCGGAGGTCAGCAGGATCAGGGTGTTGATGGCGGGAATGCCCCACGCGCCGATGGTGGAAAACTGGTGGGCGCCCGCGGCGACTTCCTTGCCGGAACCGATATATTCGGCGCCCAGCGGACCGGCCGTCGGCCAGGTCGCCTTGAAGCCCTGCCACAGCACGGCGTTGGTGTCGCCCTCGCCCAGCCACGGCACCGACAGCACGCGCATGTAGAACAGCGCGCCGAAGAAGGCCGCGAAGAACATCACTTCGGAGAAGATGAACCAGCTCATGCCCCAGCGGAAGGAGCGGTCGACCTGCGCGTTGTACTTGCCGGTCTCCGATTCATCGATCACCCGGCCGAACCAGCCGAACATCATGTAGAACAGCACGGCGAGGCCGGCGAGCACGAGCCAGCCCCCGGGCATGTGGTTGGCCCACAACACCATGCCGATGGCGAACAGCAGCAGCGCGACGGAACCGACGATGGGCCAGCCCGACGGTTGCGGCAGATAGTACCCTCCCCCTTGATGCTCACTCATTGTTGCTCCTCCTCAGGAAACGAATTGTTATTGCCGTCAAACCCCTCAACTCGCGGCCAGATGGGTCACGAGATAAACCAGGCCCAGCAGGATCGCGATGAACAGGACCGCGCCAAGCAGTCCCATCACGATCACCTGCACTGGCGTCAGCCGCACCGAATCCGACTCGTAGTCGCTCCGCTTGCGTACGCCGAAGAAGCTCCAAAATACCGCGCGCGCCGCCTCGAGCGGTCCCGCCTTGCGCGGTTCGCGCTCCATCATGCACCGCCATTCCGCGCCGGCGCGGCCGCGCTCACCGCCGCCGCGGCGGGCTGTTCGTAGAACGTGTAGGACAGCGTGATCCGGGTCACGTCCTTGGGCAGGTCGTTCTGGACCACGAATTGCACCGGCATCAGCCGCTCCTCGCCCGGCTTGAGCGTCTGCTGGCTGAAGCAGAAGCATTCGATTTTCTTGAAGTAGCTCGCCGCGCGCCGCGGGCTGTAGGCCGGAATCGCCTGCGCGACGATGGTACGGTCGGTCGTGTTCCTGACCCGGTAGATCACCTGCTTCATCTCCCCCGGATGCACCTTCACGTTCAGCGTCAGCGGTTCGAACGTCCACGGCAGCGTCCCGCCGAGGTTGGAATCAAAATCGATCGTCACCAGACGTGTCGGGTCGACCTGGGTGTTGGAAACGGCGATGCGGTCCTTGCTCAGACCGGTCACGTCGCAGATCTTCTTGTAGAACGGCACCATGGCGTAGCCAAAGCCGAACATCGCGATCGTGACGAAGATCAGCTTCTTCAGGACCGTCTTGTTCTGAATCGCGGTATCCGACATGGGCTCACCACTTGGCCTGGAACGTCCAGAGGAAAAGCAACACGGCAATGGCGACCAGAATGGCTGCGGTCACGTACTTGCCTTTCTCGTCAGGCTGCATTGCTTTCCTCTGCAAGCTCGAAAAGGGGCGAACCCGCCAGGTCCGCCCACCCTGTGTTACTTGACGACCGGCGGCGTCTCGAAGGAATGGTACGGTGCCGGCGACGGCAGCGTCCACTCCAGCGAATCCGCGCCTTCCCACGCCTTGGCCTCGGCCTTGGCGCCCCCCTTGATGCACTTGAGCACCACCACTAGGAAGATCAGCTGCGACAGCCCGAAACCGAAGGCGCCGATGGTGGCGATCTGGTTGAAGTCGGTGAACTGCAGCGGATAGTCGGGCACGCGGCGCTGCATGCCCGCCAGGCCGAGGAAGTGCATGGGGAAGAACAGCACGTTGAAGAAGATGGCCGACAGCCAGAAGTGCAGCTTGCCCAGCTTCTCGTCGTACATGTGGCCGGTCCATTTCGGCAGCCAGAAGTACACGCCGCCGAAAATCGCGAACAGCGCGCCGGATACCAGGACGTAGTGGAAGTGGGCGACCACGTAGTAGGTATCCTGCACCTGGATGTCCACCGGAGTGATGGCGCACACCAGGCCGGTGAAGCCACCGATGGTGAACAGGGCGACGAAGCCGATGGCGAACAGCATCGGGGTCTCGAAGGTCATCGAGCCGCGCCACATGGTGGCCACCCAGTTGAACACCTTCACGCCGGTGGGAACGGCGATGAGCATGGTGGCGTACATGAAGAACAGCTGGGCCGAGGTCGGCAGCCCGACGGTGAACATGTGATGTGCCCACACGATGAAGGACAGGATCGCGATGGAGGCAGTCGCATACACCATGGAGGCATAGCCGAACAGCGGCTTGCGGGCGAAGGTCGGAATGATCTGCGACACGATGCCGAAGGCCGGCAGGATCATGATGTAGACCTCGGGATGGCCGAAAAACCAGAAGATGTGCTGGAACATCACCGGGTCGCCGCCGCCGGCCGCATTGAAGAAGTGGGTGCCGAAGTGGCGGTCGGTGAGCAGCATGGTCACCGCGCCCGCCAGCACCGGCATCACCGCGATCAGCAGGTAGGCGGTGAT
>CAYUJV010000089.1:0-12581 GCA_964445085.1 uncultured Burkholderiales bacterium | reverse complement strand
AGGGTGTAAGCGGCTTTGTTGCTTGGGGATGCGCTGACTTTAATCACCTGGCCATAGGGTGCATACTCCGCCTGCCAGATGGGCTGACCGCGTTCATCGGTTGCGGCCACCGGCGCGCCCAGATGATTCACGTGGATGAAGGCAAGACGGTCTTCATTTCCGTTGAGACTGTTCCACACCGTGTGCGCGGTTTCGGTCAGTTCCTGCCAGAACCCTTTGGCCGGCGACTGCAGGACCTTGGGCTGCTTCGCATCCAGGGTGGCGATCAGCTGATCGCCCAGCCACAGATACTGCCGGGTGATGCGGCCCTGGCTGTCCAGATCGGCAATGCGCTGGCGCGCGTCGTTGTAGAGGGTGTACTCAACCCGGCCTGCCGTCTCCTTGACCACGCGCAGGCCACGGTGGTCGTAGCGGTAATGGGCAAGGTCCTTGTGCCCCTCGCGGATGGCGGCGAGCCGGCCCTGGGCGTCCCAGGCGTATGCGCGGCCCGGTGCCGGCGTGGTCAGGGCTTGGCTTTCGGGGTCGTAGGTGGATTTGCGGGTGTGGGCCAGCTCGGTGAGGGGGACGTTTTCCTGGGCGAGCACGCGGTTGCCGTTGCGGTCGTAGTGCGTATCACCGCAAAACGAGACGCCGGAAACCCGGCATGCCGGGCGCCGGCTCAGTCTTGAATGGCAGGGCCGTGTCGGCATCCATTTCGGCGAGCGAGCGTACGCCTTGCCATTTGTCCGAAATCGCCTGGATGCCTTCCTCGTCGGGGAAAACGGGCGAGAGTTCAACAATGATTGCCCATCCTCCGCGTCCCAACCACCTTATACCTTGAACGCTGTATGAAAGCCCAAATATTTCATACTGTTTGTGCAGTTCGATGAGCTGCTTCTCGTATGAGCGTGAATGGAGATAGGGCTTGCCGTCTGTTCCCATATACAGATCGTCCATTTTGAATCGCCAGGGCACCAACAAAAGGATATCGGGTTTCAGCGAGACCAGAAATGCACGCTTATCGCCAAGTACCTCCAAGTCAAGATATGTTCTACCAGTAGATTCATTTACTTCTTCGCGCCCTGCAATAAGCCCAAGGGCCAACGCTCTTTTTACCATTCGCCAACTGGCTTGGTAGGTATCCTCCCGGTCGAAGCTTCGGTAACCCGCCAGATAGCGGGTTTCCACCGCTGCCCCGGACATGGTCGAGACCGTTCGGGTTTCCACGGTAGTTGGCTGCCCCCGATAAAACGGGGCGGTCGCATGGGGCATTTCACTCCAGTCCTTGATGGTCGACGAGCAGGCCGACAACCAGGGCAGGCCGCACAAGAGGCCAAACAATTTGCGTTTCATGGGGTGCCGGGGCGTGCCGCTCATGTTCAGTGTACCGTCAGGTTGTTGATGTGATAGCCGTTGGCGTTGAGCCAACCGAGATAGGCCTTCATGTCCACCGTTCCCGTCACGTTGTCCGAGCGGCTGCGGGTAGGGTCAAAGGTGATGAACTGCTCGGTGTCGGCATAGGTCATCCCGGTGCCGGTCATCTGGCGCTGGGTGGTCTTGGTGCCGTTCAGGTAGCGTACCTCGCGATCCTCCGCTCCCGTGCCGGGGCTTGAAGTGGCGGGGATATCGTAATCACTATTCCACGTGCTGTCGTTAACAATCGGCGTCCCCGCCACCGGCGAGCCAAAACGGATGGCGTCGCTTTTATCGTGGATAACGGGATTGGCGAGGATGGTTTCGTTGAAGGGCTTCATCTTCACCCCTGCTGCTTCCGCCTGATCGACCATCCACGCCAGTGCCACCTTGGCCAGAGCGCTGTCGTCACCTGGCCCAAATCCGCCGCCGATGTCGGCGTGAGCACCAATGAAGCCGCGCTCGATCCGGGTCTGGCCAAACGGCACGGCGCCCCCCATGATCGACTCCAGCGGGAAGCCACCCCAGGAGTGGGGATCCAGGACGTTGGCCCGGCCAAGTGGAAGGGTGTGGTCACGAAACTCATTGAGTGCGACCGCCTGCGCCACATACTGGAACCCGGGCACGATGTTCAGGTTGTAGCTGGTTCCGGACCAGTTATCGCTCAGCACCGTGTCCCACAACCCCATGAAGCGGAAGTTGACCTTTTGGCAACGCTGTTGGCCTTGCTGGTTGGTGTAACGGTATACGCCGTTGATGGTGTTGGCGTTGATGCGGTTGGCAAAGTCGCGCGCCTGCGCCGCGCCGCGGCTAAAGCCGATGATGTCGACATCCATCAACGCGGTGTCATCGGTGAAGGCATCCGCTTCGTCATTGAAATATTGCACCATGCGTTGTATGCGTGCCGGGCCGCTCCAGTTGACACCCGCGTCCAGCAAAGGCGCGTTGATGTCGCCATATCCATATGGGTCGTTGTACACGACACCCACACCGGTGATGTATTGCTTGCGCCCGTCGTCGTAGTAATCGTGATAGAACTTGTAGACATTCGATAATGAGCTGTTGTGCGCGGCAAGCCAGGCCAAGTCATCCGTATTCTCCGTCCCATCGAACGCAAACAGTATCAACCCCCACGGGTCGATATAGCTCAAGGGATTGTTGTTGACGTAGGCGTAGGCATTCGGACTGCCCAAGGCTTCGGCCATTCTTCCCAACGGGTCGGGGCTGAGGTAACGGCCTGCTTGCGGGTCGTAGTAGCGGAAGTCGTTGTAGTACAGCCCGGATTCCTCGTCCTCCCACTGCCCGGGCAGGCGCAGGGCCATGGTGTAGGGGACTTTGCCCGTCGCGCTCGCCTTGATCACCTGGCCGTACGGCGCGTAGTCGGCCTGCCAGACTGCTCGACCACGTTCGTCGGTTGCGGCCACCGGCGCGCCCAGATGATTCACGTGGACGAACGCAAGACGGTCTTCATTTCCGGCAAGGCTGTTCCATAGCGTTTGCGCGGTTTGCGTCAATTCTTGCCAGAAGCCTTTGGCAGGCGCTTGCAGGGCCTTGGGCTGCTTCGCATCCAGGGTGGCGATCAGCTGATTGCCCAGCCACACATACTGCCGGGTGATGCGGCCCTGGCTGTCCAGATCGGCAATGCGCTGGCGCGCGTCGTTGTAGAGGGTGTACTCAACCCGGCCTGCCGTCTCCTTGACCACGCGCAGGCCACGGTGGTCGTAGCGGTAATGGGCAAGGTCCTTGTGCCCCTCGCGGATGGCGGCGAGCCGGCCCTGGGCGTCCCAGGCGTATGCGCGGCCCGGTGCCGGCGTGGTCAGGGCTTGGCTTTCGGGGTCGTAGGTGGATTTGCGGGTGTGCCCCAGCTCGGTGACGGGGACGTTTTCCTGGGCGAGCACGCGGTTGCCGTTGCGGTCGTAGTGGTAGCGCCACACTGCGGCAGCGTGGGCCGGCGGGGCTGCTTTGACCGGCGTGCTTTGCGGAGCGGTCTGGGCGGCGATCAATTGCGACTGCCTGTCGTAGGCATAGGCCTGGGTTTGCTGCGGCCCTGTGCCTTGCTGTTTCTGCAGCAGCACGTTGCCTGCGTCGTCATACAGCAGGCGCGCGTCGAACAAGGCGTGCGGGTTGGGGGGAATGCCCAACGCGCCAGGCAACTTGCTGGGTGCGGCAGGCGCTGTCTGGGCTTGCGCTGCGGGCAGCAGCGTGTTCAATACCTCCTCGATGGTAGGGCCGACGTGTGCTTGGGTGGCACCGTTTGATTGCGCCCCACTTTCTTTGTCGGTCCGGGTATACACCACGCGCGCCAGCACACCCTCCCGGCTGCGCTGCCACTGGCCCTGGATGCCGTTGCCGTAGGTGATGCTCTTGAGGCCGACGAGATCGCGCTCCAGGTCTTTGACCAGAACATGCTCGCCCCAGCCGAGGAAGGTCCACGGGCTGGTTTGGTGGTGCAGGGCCACCACCTGGCCCTGGCCGTTGCGTTCGTATTCGATGCGCGTGCCGTCCGGCAGGCTCTGACTTCTGAGGCTGCCATCGACATTGTACGTATAGCGGGTAATCTCGGTTGCCTCGGCGCCGTTGGCCAGCTTGAGGCGAACCGTTTTTGTGGCCGGCAGGCCGCGCGCGTTGTAGGTGATGCGCTCGCTCTGGGCGGGGTCGATGGTTTCCACCAGGCGGCCGGCTTGGTAGCGCCAAGTGGTGGTTTGGGGCGTGCCGGTCTTGGGCACGACGGTATGGGTGATGCGACGGCCGGCAAGGTCGTATGCGTAGCGTTGCGCGTTGCCACGATCGTCAAGCTGCTCGACCAGGCGATCGGCAGCATCATAGTGCTTGATCAAGACGCCATGGCTGGCACTGGCCACCAGCACTTCGCGCCCGAAGTCGTCCTTGAGAACGCGGAACGCGGAAGCGGCGCGCGGGCTGTCGGCGCGCCGGCCATAGTCGACATTGCGCACCGAGCCGGTATTGTCCGTCACCTGGGTCAGGCGATTGAGGTCGTCATAGCGATAGCGCTCGGTCTGCTCGAAGCTGCGGGTTTGCACGGTGCTGCTGAGGAGCTTCCCCTCGCTGTCGTAGCTGGCACGTTTCAGAATGCCCAGCGCCTCGGCTTGCCACAGCAGGCGGCCTGCCATGTCGAAGGATTGCCGGGTCCGTGGGCGATAGGGAACGTCATGCGCCCCACCCAACCCGGTCTCGATGCGGTTGCCCAGTACGTCGTATCGATGACTCTCCACGACGGGCTTGATGCCAAGCCGCGCCCAATTCGTGCCCGAACTGGCAATGGTCGAGACTTGGCCGCGGAAGGTGTAGCCCACCGTGGTGGCGAAGCCGTCGGCGTTCCGTACTTGAACAATCCGTCCCGCGGCGTCGTATTGCATTTGGTTCGGCCCATCGCCGGGTTGTGTCATTGCCACGACGCGGCTGCCACTTTGATCCCACACGATCCGCGTCATATCCGAATCGGAAGGATCGCTTGTCGGGCCATTCGGCAGCGGCCCGTCGATGGCGGCGAGCACGCTTCTGCCGTTGATGCTGCGGTAAACATAGGTGGTGGTGCGCACAATCGGCGTGGCGGCGACCTGCCCCTTGTCATCCAGCGGGCTGAAGCCGCTCTCGGTGACTTCGAGGATCTGCCCCGCTGCGTTGTAGTCGATGCGGGCGATGGCTTCCTTGCCACTGATGACGCTGGGCCGCGCGATCAGGCTGGGCGGGGTCGAGTCCCCTGCGTATTCATAGCGCACCTGCCATTTGCCAGGCTGCGCGCGGCCGTTGCGGTAGGCGACACTGCTGATCTTGATCGGTCTGCCCTGCCCGTCGCGCTCGGTGCGGATCGCACGGATGGGCTGGCCCTGACCGTTCAGCTTGGTCTCTTCAGTGAGCCGCCCCAGCCGGTCATAGCCGTAGCGTACATTGGCTTCGCCGCAACTGGCGCAGCCCGCCCCTCTGACTTCCAGCAGGCGGTATTCGCCGCCGACGATGGCGTGGGTGTAGGTGGTGATCTGATTCAGGCTGTTGGTGAGGACCGTCCTGCCCGGCGCGGGGTAGGCCAGGCGCACTTGCTCGATGCCGGCCTGGCCCGGCTTCGGCGCCTCGCCCTTGTAGCTGAGGATGCCGCGCCCCTGTTCGTCGTAGGCCCAAGTGGACAGGCGCTGAGGCTGGCCTCCCCTGCCCTGCACGCTGATGCCGGTGAGCAAGGTGGGGTGCGCCGGGTCTTCATAGTGGTAGCGGCGGCTGACACCGTCGGGGAGGCTGACGGCGACGAGGTTGGCCAGCAGCTCGCGCGGGTTGCCCGCGTAGCCCTTGGGCGCCGGGCTGCCGTAGGCATAGGTGAAACGCCCCACGGGGCTGTCGATGGAGACGGCGCCGTTGAAGTGGTCCGGGCTCCTGTGCTGCGGGTAGCTCAGGATGAGGCTTCTGCCCTGGGGGTCGGTGACTTTGACCAGGGCGCCGGAAAGATCGCGGGTCAGGGTGACGAATTCGCCGCTGGGGGCGCTGATTTGGATGAGCTTGCCCTGAGGGTTGAAGCTGAGCTTGCGGCCATTGGCCCAGATCCACGTGTACTCGTCGCCACGGTCAGTGTGGCGGATGACCACCCTGCCGTTGGCCGGATCGGCGGTGCCGCACTGGCCCGGATGCTTCGGATCGCGCACGAAGATGACCCGGGTGCCGTCGGCCTGGACGATTTGCAGGGTGTTCGCGACGGGATAGAGGTCGGTCTCGTAGCTCAAGCGCCAGCCGCGGCCGAAGATGCCGTTGGGGGCGCGCTCGCCGGACTGGGCGCTGTTGTAGTGGCGGACGATTTCCAGGCCCAGTACGCCGGGCAGTGCCGGCAAGTCGATCTCGGTCTGGTGTTTGTTGCCGGTGATGACGTTGATGGGGTTGCCGGCGCCCTGGTTGGTGCCGCTGGCGTTGCCCTGGCTGGCGGGACCGGCGCCGCCGCAGGGGGAGCCCGCAGTGCCGGGACCGCATTGGGTTGATTGGGCGCCATCCGCAGGCGCGGCCACCGCCGGAAGCACGGTGGAAATCAGGAGCGTGGCGGCGAACAGGGCGTGGAGCAGGCGCATGGGTCAACGCTTTCCGGTGGTCGATGGCTGGCTGGAGGGGTTCGAACCGGCAGCCGCTTGGGTGGCGCCGGCCGGGCTTTGGCTCGGCAGGCAGCAATAGCCCGTGCCGCAGCCGGGATCGCAGCTCGCGTCACCCTGGGCGCAGCCCGGCGGGCGGCAGCCGTTCGGATCCGTAGCGGCGTCGCAGGATGATTGGGCTGCGCAGCTGGGGTCCGTCGCCCCGCACTTCGGCAGCTCCCCGCTTCCCGAATAAGGCGGCCCCGGATCCGTCACCTTGCCGTTGTTGCCGGGGCCGGGAATGGACACCATGGTGTCGTTCTCGATCGCCTCGGACTGCATGCGGATGACGGTGTGGGACACGATGGGGATGCGCCCCGCCGCGACCAGGCCCTTGCGGAACACATCCGGGTCGTCGGCGTCGAGCACCGACAGCGCCCAGGTGTAGAAGCGCCCCACCAGCGGCATCTGCTTTTCCCGCGGGATGCCGTAGGTCACGCGCAGCTTGAGCAGGTTGGCATCGGCCAGGGTCTGGCCGGATTTGTTGGTCCGTGGGTCGCTGTTGCAGCCGGTGTTGTCCGGCGGGCACTGGATGAAGCTGAGGTTGGCATTGGGAATGACGCGCCCGTTCACCTTCAACCTGGCCGCCAGCGCCGGGCTCGCGTAGTCGTCGAAGCTCTCCTTGGTGGGCGAGAGAATCTCGATGCGCACCGGACCGGTGGCAAAGTCCGTCACGACCCGGGCGTAGGACTGTGCCAGCTCGGTCGCCGTGGTGCCGCCCCCATAGTACGGCACCAGTCCCCGCTGCAGGCCGGCGGTGATGGCGCCCATCTGCGCGTGGTTGACGGAGCCCGCGCGCGCGGCCTCGAAGGTGGCGTAGTTGAGACTGCTCTTGGCGTGGAAGGCCATGCCCGCCTGCATGGTGGCCAGCCCCAGCATCATCACGGTGGGCGCGACGACGATGAATTCCACCAGGGACGCGCCGCGGAGGCGCGGCCGATTGTCGAACCGACGACCCAGGCGCCTCATGCCGCACCCACCGAACGGCCACCCGCCCCATCTGCGGTAATTGGCTCGACTGGCAGCCTCTGATCCGTCTTCAGGCCGAGCGCTCTTGCCTGCCCGGCATTCAGTTCCAGCACCGCACGACTGCCGCCGCACGCGGCCAGGCGCCACGGCGCGAGATGCGAAACGATTTTCAGGATGCGGTTGTCGCGGTCTAGGAACACCACATCGATTGGATAACTCATACCGAAGGTATGCACCGCGGCACACGGCTTGATCAGCAGGCCCTCCTCTGCTGCCAATCTCCGGCCCAGCAGGCCTCGGGCACGGGTGAGAAAGCGGTTGGCGAGATACAGGCGCAGCGAGTTTCCGTTGATGAGCAATTCGCGTGGCATCACAACCCCATTTGCATGAACCGGACGACGATCGGGAACAACAGGATCAGGAAGGTGCAGGGGAAGATGAAGAAGATCAGCGGAAACAGGAGCTTCACCGGTGCCTCCATGGCCGCCTTCTCCGCCCGCGCGAAGCGTTCGGTGCGCCGCTGTTCCGACTGCGCGCGCAGAATGGGCCCGAGGTTCATGCCCATCGCTTCCCCCTGGATCAGGGCCGACACCAGGCTGACCACCGCCGGCTCATTGAGCCGGTCCGCGAAGGTGCGCAGCGCGTCCACCCGCGGCTTGCCGGCACGGATGTCGCGCAGCACCCGCGCCAGTTCGTCGCGCAGCGGGCCGGCCGGCCCTTTGTTCACGGCCTGCTGGAATGCCCCGCTCAGGTTGAGGCCGGCCTCGACGCACAGCGTGATCAGATCCAGGAAAAACGGCAGGGTCTTCAGCGTCTCGCGCCGCCGCGCCGCGATGCGGTCGCGGAACCAGGAACGCATCAGTACGTAACCCAGCAGTGCGCCGGCCAGGCCGAACCACAGCGGGCTGGCGGCCCGGAACGAGCCCGCGATCCACCACAGCAGCAGCCCGCCGATGAGGGTGGCGAGCATGCGCTGGGCGACGAGCTGCTCCGGCGAGAGGGCATAGTCGAGCCCGGCGAGCCGCAGCTGGACCAGCAGGCTCTGACGCTGGCGGATGGGCAGCATGGGCCCCAGGTAATATCCAAGCCACTGGATGGGCCACCACAGCAGCCGGAACGCGGGTGGCGGCCGGTCGAGATAGGTGCGGTCTTCCGCCGGCACGTCCGCCACCGCGCGCGACAGCTGCCAGCCGATGAGGCCCACCGACAGCGCGGTGAGGAGGCCAATGCCGGCAATGACCAGGGAGGGTGAAGTGAGGGCGTCCATGAGGCTAAACGTCAATGGCCACGATCTTGCGGATCAGCAGGATGCCGAAGAACTCCAGCAGAACCACGACCGCGATCGTTCCCCAGCCCATGCGCGTGGTCCACAGCAGGCTCATGGCGTCGGGCTCCAGCTTGCTCAGCACCAGGAGCAGGAACACCGGCAGCAGGCCGACGATCCAGGCCTGGAGCTTGCCCTGGGCGGTGAGCGCGCGGATCTTGCCTTCCACGGCGATCTTGCTGCGCAGCGTCTGCGACGCCCGCTCGAGAGCTTCGGCCAGGCTGCCGCCGGTTTCGTTGGCGATACGCATGGCGGACACGAACAGCGTGACCGATTGCAGGGGCACGCGCCGGGCAAGATTCTCCAGGGCCTCGTCCAGGGCGACGCCCAGCCGCTGCTCGCGCAGCACCAGCTCGAATTCCTGCGACACCGGCGGCCGCGTCTCGCGCACCAGCTGCTGCAGGGCGTGGCTCAGGCTGACCCCGGCGCGCAAGCCCCCGGCCATGACCAAGAGCGCATCCGGCAGCTGCTGCTCCATGGCATGCAGGCGCCGCTCGCGCAGCTTGCGCAGGATCAACCGCGGCAAGATCGCGGTGCCGACCGCCGCCGCCACGCCAAGCAGGAACAGGCCGCTGGCAACCCACACGCCCAGGCCGGCGAGCAGAATCAGGGCAACATGTGCGATGAACAGGCGCGACGGATCCACGAACAGGAACAGCTCGCGCAGGCTGAAATTCGCCCGCTGGGTGAAGGCCTCGCGGTAGCGGGCGGCGGCCACGACCCCGATGTCGAAGGCGGCCCACACCAGCAAGGTGATCGCCAGGCCCAGGCCGAGGACGATGCCGAACACGAGGCCGCTCACGGCTGCTCCCCGCCGCCGAACACGGACAGATCGAGTTCGGCACCGCGCGCCCGCAGCGCTTCGTAAAAGCTCGGCACGATGCCGCAGGGGACAAAACGCCCGCGCACGCCGCCGTCCTCCCGGTAGCCATGCTGCTCGAAGCGGAACAGTTCCTGCAGCTGGATCGTGCCGCCCTCCATGCCGGTGATCTCGCTGATGCTGGTGACCTTGCGCGCGCCGCAGGAAAAGCGCGTCTGCTGCACGATGATGTTCACGGCGCTGGCGATCTGCTCGCGGATGGCGGCCAGCGGCAGGTCCATGCCGGCCATCAGCACCAGGGTCTCCAGCCGCGCCAGCGCGTCGCGCGGGCTGTTGGCGTGCAGCGTGGTGAGCGAGCCGTCGTGGCCGGTGTTCATGGCCTGCAGCATGTCGAGGGCTTCGCCGCCGCGGCACTCGCCTACCACGATGCGATCGGGGCGCATGCGCAGCGAGTTCCTGACCAGGTCGCGGATCGCCACCTGGCCGCGGCCTTCGAGGTTGGAGGGGCGCGCTTCCAGTGACACCAGGTTGGCATGGTGCAGCTTGAGCTCGGCCGCGTCCTCGATGGTGATGACGCGCTCGCCGTCGGGAATGAAGTTGGACAGGACATTGAGGAAGGTGGTCTTGCCCGAGCCGGTGCCGCCGGAGACCACGATGTTCTTGCGCTGTTCGACGCAGATGCGCAGAAATTCGCCCATGGCCTCTGACAGGGAGCCGTAGGCCAGCATGTCCTGGATGGTCAGCCGGCGCTGGGCGAACTTGCGGATGGTGAGGGTCGGCCCCTTCAGCGCCAGGGGCGGAATGATGGCGTTCACCCGCGACCCGTCCTTCAGGCGCGCGTCCACCATCGGCGAGGATTCGTCGATGCGCCGACCGATCGGAGCCACGATGCGCTCGATCACGCCCATGACGGCACGGTCGCTGGTGAAGGACAGCGGATATGCCTCCAGCCGGCCGTTGCGCTCCACGTAGATCTGGTCGAAGCGGTTGACCATGATTTCAGTCACGTTCTCGTCCGCGAGCAATTCTTCCAGCGGCCCCAGCCCGATGGCTTCGTTCAGCACCTCCTTCAGCAGGGCATCGCGATCGAGCGTTGGCGGAATTTCGCTTTCGGCCTGGATCAGCTCCCGCACCAGCGCTTCAGTTTCCTTGCGCAGCTCGGCTTCGGTCATGCGCGTCAGGTCGCGCCGGCGCAGGTCGATGGTGTCCAGCAGTCGCTCGTGGATGCGCTTGCGCCACAGGTAGCGGCCCTGCACGGCTTCCGCGTCAGGCATGCGCGAGGCGGGTGCACCGGCTGGCGCGGCGCCGCCACTGGGCTGGGGCTGCGTCATGGTTCCGTGCTCGCTGGGGCCAGGTAACGCCGCCGGCGGTCCCTCCGCCGGCCGGCGGTCCTTGACCCGGATCCGGTAGCCGCCGATGACGATTTCGTCGGCGAAATCCAGCGGCCCGTGCCGGACCACCCGCGACCCGTTCACCCAGGTGCCGGCCAGCTGCCCGAGATCCTCGATATGCAGGCCGCTCCTGGACCGCAGCACGCGCGCATGCTCGCGCCCGATGCGCCAGCCGGAGAGCTGGACGGCGCAATGCTTGCCGCGCCCGAGCACGGCCTCGTTGGCATTCACCGCCGCCTCGATGGTGGTGCCGTCACTGTCGGTGATGGTCAGGCTGAACATGGCATCCGCATCAGAAATCGTCGAAGGCGCGCGGCGGCTCGGCAGGCTTCGGCGCGGGCGGGTTGACGAAATCATCGACCTTTTTCTGCACCGACGCCTTGAATGCATTCAGTGCCGGGTCGTCCGGGGTCGTGACCGTCGGCGTGACGAACACCACCAGTTCCGTCTCGCGGTTCTGGTAGCGCTTTGACTTGAACAAGGCGCCGAGGATGGGGATGTCGCCCAGGAAAGGCACTTTGTCCACCTGGCTTGCGGTCTCGCGTGAGAGCAGGCCGCTGAGGACGATGGTCTGCCCCTGGATCACGTTGAATTCGGTCTCGGTCCTGCGCGTGCTCAGCGCCGGGCCGGCGCGGGTCACCACCGACGAGTCGATGTTGCTCACTTCGCTCACGATCTTGGCCCGGATCACGCCCTTGTGGTCGACCCGCGGCTCGATGTTGAGCTTGACCCCATACTCGCGGAAGAGCACCGTCGTGCCGTTGATGTTGCTCACCTCGTAGGGAAACTCGCCGCCGGCCAGGAAGGTCGCCTTGGAGCCGCTGCGGGCAGACAGCGTCGGCTCGGCGAGAATGGCCGCGGTCCCGTTCTGGGCCAACAGGTTGAGCTGGGCATTCAGGCCCAGGTTGACCAGGGAGAGCACGTTGAGCCCGGACGGAATGGGAATCGGGCCGCCGCCGGGACTGGTGATCGGGGCCGGGTTGGTCTGGCCGGTGAGCACGTTGATCTGGTAAGGGCCGTCGTAGCCGCGGCGGATGGGACCCCATACGCCCCCCACCGCAACGCCGCCGGTGGTGCTCCACTTGAGGCCGATCTCGCGCAGGACATTGGTCGGCAGCTCCATCACCTTGACGTCCATCACGATCATCTTTTCCCAGCCGAGGCGGTTGGTGAAATTGATGATCTGCGGATAGCGCTTGGCCAGTTCGTCGATCTTGGCCAGGTCCGCGTCGCTGAGGTCGTCCCCTTCCACGATCACCTTGTCGCCGACGCGTCGCACCTTGGCATTGGGGATGCCGATCAGCACATCGACGATCTCGTTCAGCACCCGCGACATGTCGCCGGGCAGCACGGTGATCTTGAGTTTTCGGCTGCGGCCGTTCTTGGTCCAGATGTACAGGCTGGAGGTGCCGGCCTGGTTGGCGATCATGAGGATCTCGCGATCATCCAGCACCGAGGCGGACAGCACCGCGCCGTTGCCCACGGCCAGGCGGCCGGCATTGGTCTGGGGCAGCACGCGGGTTTCGCCCACGAACATTTCGATCTCGGACGGCTCCGGCGCTGCG
>CAYUJV010000088.1:0-12944 GCA_964445085.1 uncultured Burkholderiales bacterium | reverse complement strand
CCGAGCACCAGCAGGCCGGAGCCGATGCGGACGTCGTCACCGAGCTTCTGCTGTGCTGGAACCGCGCGCGTTGCCGCCCGCCGCTCGACGACGCGGAGGTGGCGCGCACGGTGGAGAGCATCGCGCGCCGGCACATGCAGGGCGGCGAGCCGCCGCCCGCGGCACCCTGAGACAGGCCCCGGCGGCGGCCGTACAATGGCGGCCATGCACATCCCTGCCGCGACGCCCTACTCCACACTCACGCCCGACGTCGTGCTCGACGCCGTGGAGAGCATCGGCCTGCGCAGCGACGGCCGGCTGCTTGCCCTCAACAGCTACGAGAACCGCGTGTACCAGATCGGGATCGAGGAAGGTGCGCCGGTCGTGGCCAAGTTCTACCGGCCGCAGCGCTGGTCCGACGCGCAGATTCTGGAGGAGCACGCCTTCACCCAGGAGCTGGCCGAACGCGAGATTCCAGTGGTGGCGCCGCTGGCGATCGCGGGGCGCACCCTGCATGAGCACGGCGGCTTCCGCTTTGCCGTGTATCCGCGCCGCGGCGGGCGCGCCCCCGAGTTCGACAATCTCGACACGCTGGAATGGATGGGACGCTTTCTCGGCCGCATCCACGCCATCGGTGCGCTGCGCGCCTTCGACACGCGCCCGGCCCTCGACATCGCCGGCTTCGGCGACGGACCACGCGACTACCTGCTGAGCGAAGGCTGGATCCCCGCGGACCTGGGCGAGGCCTACGCGTCGGTGAGCGCCCATGCGCTGGATGCGGTGCGCCGCTGCTACGACGAGGCGGGCGAGATCGCGCTGCTGCGCCTGCACGGGGACTGCCATGCGGGCAACGTGCTGTGGACCGAGGCCGGCCCCCACTTCGTGGATTTCGACGACAGCCGCATGGGTCCGGCGGTGCAGGACCTGTGGATGCTGCTGTCGGGCGAACGCGCGGAGATGACGCGCCAGCTGGAGACCGTGCTTGCGGGCTACGAGGAATTCCACGACTTCAACCCGCGCGAGCTGCACCTGGTGGAGGCGCTGCGCACCCTGCGGCTGATCCACTACTCCGCCTGGCTGGCGCAGCGCTGGGAGGATCCGGCGTTTCCCGCGGCCTTCCCCTGGTTCAACAGCCAGCGCTACTGGCAGGACCGCATCCTCGAATTGCGCGAGCAGCTCGCATTGATGCAGGAGCCGCCGCTGGCGCCGCTCTCCGGCAATCGCTGAATGGCGCCGGCTTGACGCGGGGCCCGGCCGCGGCGCAAGCTGGCCGCATGTTGCCGATGCACGCGTCCCCGCTCCAGCACGCCGACCTGCTCCGCCTCGATCGCTTCCTGCGTTCCGATGCCTGCGGCAGCGATGCCATGGGCCTGTCGCGCGCCCACGGCTTTCTCACGGCGGCAGTCAGCGGCCCGGAGGGGCTGGCGCCGGACGAGTGGATACGGCTGGTGTTCGACGAGCCGGTGTTTGCGAGCGGCGAGCAGGCGGAGGAGATGCTCGGGCTGGTGTTGCGGCTCTACCGCGACATCGAGGCCGGCCTGCGCGTCAGCGGCGGCTTTCGCCCGGTGCTGGAATCCCTGCGCGATGGCGAAGGCGCGCCGCAGGTGGATGCACACGCCTGGTGCGAGGGTTTCCTGTCCGGCATGCGCCTGTTCCGGGAGCATTGGACGCGCGCGGCGCAGACGATGTTGCAGGAACCGCTGGAGGTGATTTCCCGGCTCGCGCAGATGCGTCCTGCGCGCGAGGGCCGCTACGCCCAGCTGTGCGAGGCACTGCCGCTCGCGGCCGAGGTGGTGTACCTGTTCTGGCGCGAGCAGAGGGGGACGCCCAGCTCCTGATGCGGCCCTGCGCCTTGAATGGCGCGATCCCGTGTTCTACCCTGAGACTGTACACACACCGTCGATGAGGAGGACTGAATCATGGCTGGTATGTCCTATGACATCAATACGCTCGAGCGCGGCTTTCCACGCGAGCCGGATTTCCCCCATGCGCCCCTGGGCTGGACCAGCGATCAGGGACGGGAGACCGCCGCGGGCGAAGGGCTCAAGCTCACCGAAGAACATTGGCAGGTGGTGCGCGCACTGCAGGAATTCTTTGCGCGCCATGAGGATTCCGCGCACATCAACATGCGCGAGTTGCACGATGCGCTGGACGAGGCCTTCCACGCCCAGGGCGGCATCAAGCACCTGTATGCCCTGTTTCCGGGCGGGCCGGTGGCCCAGGGTTGCCGTGTGGCGGGACTGAAGCCGCCGTTCATCGCCAGCGACCCGAGCTTCGGCAGCGTCGCCTGAGCCCCTGATCACCGCGCCCGGCGGCAGGCTAGCCTGCCTGCTCCAGTGCGGTCGCCAGTTCGAGCCAGGTGTTTTCCAGTTCGGCGATGTTCGCTTCCAGCGTCTCCCGTTCGCGATTGAGCCCCGCGACCTGCGGATTGCCCGGCACGGCGTAGGTTGCCGGATCGGCGAGCGCGGCCTGCACCGCCGCGAGCCGGGCCTGCGCGCTTTCCAATTCGCTCTCCAGTTTCGCCTGTTTCGACAGCAAGGCTTTCCTGCGCACGGGCGCTTCGCGCTTCGGCTTCTCCGCCGGCGCGGGCGCGATGGGTTGCGCGCGGCGCGCCTCCACCCACGCCCGGTAGTCTTCCAGGTCGCCGTCGAAGGGGGCCGCGCTGCCGTCGGCCACTAGCCACAGTTCGTCGGCAGTGGCGCGGATCAGGCTGCGGTCGTGGGACACCAGCACCATCGCGCCGGCATAGTCCTCGAGCGCGACGGTGAGCGCGTCGCGCATGTCCAGGTCGAGATGGTTGGTGGGCTCGTCCAGCAGCAGCAGATGGGGCTTCTTCCAGGCGAGCAGGGCCAGCGCGAGCCGGCTTTTTTCGCCGCCGGAGAAACCGCCCACCGGGCGGTCCTCGCTCTCGCCGGCGAGGCCGAAGCGGCCGAGGAAATTGCGCAGCGCCTGGCTCGGCGTGTCCGGGGCGATGCGCTCCAGATGCTGGAGCGGGGTGGCGGCGAGATCGAGGTTTTCCAGCTGGTGCTGGGCGAAATAGCCGATGTGGATGGCGGGCGTGATCTCCAGCTTGCCCCGGGTCGGCGCCAGCTCGCCCGCGAGCAGCTTGATCAGGGTCGATTTGCCCGCGCCGTTGGGGCCGAGCAGGGCGATGCGGGCGCCGGCGCGCAGCACCAGGCTCACGTCCTTGAGCAGCACTTTCTCCCCGTAGCCGAATGCCACCTGCTCCGCGCGCAGCAGCGTGTCCGGTCCGCGCTCCGGCGCCTCGATCTCCAGCTCGAAATGGCCGTGCTCGACGTGGGCCGGCGCGATGCGCTCCAGCCGCTCCAGCGCCTTGAGCCGGCTTTGCGCCTGCTGCGCCTTGGTGGCCTTGGCGCGGAAGCGGCGCACGAAGTCCTCGAGATGGGCGATCTTCGCCTGCTGCTGGCGCACGGCTTCGTTCTGCTGCGCCGCGCGCTCGGCACGGGCGCGCTCGAAGTCGTCGTAACTGCCGGTGTAGAGCTCGATCGCCTGGTGGGTGACGTGGGCGATGCGGTTGACGCAGGCGTTGAGGAACTCGCGGTCGTGGGACACGATCAGCAGGCTGCCCGGGTAGCGCGCGAGATACTGCTCGAGCCAGAGGATGGCCTCCAGGTCGAGATGGTTGGTCGGCTCGTCGAGCAGCAGCAGGTCGGCGCGCTTCATCAGGGCCCGCGCCAGGTTGAGGCGCATGCGCCAGCCGCCGGAAAAGCTCGCCACCGGGCGCTGCAGCTGCTCCGGCGCGAAGCCGAGTCCCGCCAGCAGCTGCGCGGCCCGCGCCGGCGCGGCGTAGCCGTCGATGGCCTCGAAGCGTTGCTGCGCCGTGAACCAGGCGGCGTCGTGCTCCGCGCGGGCCAGCGTGGCCTCGAGCGCGCGCAGCTCGGTGTCGCCGTCGAGAACGAATTCCAGCGCCGGCTTGTCCGAGTTGGAGATTTCCTGTTCGACGAAGGCCAGCGTCTTGCCGGCCTGCAGCGCAATCTCGCCGGCGTCGGGCTTGAGCTCGCCGCGGATCAGGCGGAACAGGGTGGATTTGCCGCAGCCGTTCCTGCCCACCAGGCCCACGCGCTGCTCGGCGAAGATCTGCAGGCTGGCATCCTGGAACAGCGGCCGGCCGCCGACGAGGTAGGTCAAATGCGTAATGCTCAGCATGGGCGCAATGATAACAGGCGCACCCGGCCGACCAGAAAAAGGCTGGTGCCTGCAAGGAGACGACCATGATTTCCCGACGCGCTTTTCTGCAGTGGCTCGCCGCGGGCGCTGCCCTCGGGCTGACCCGCGCACCGGCGGCGGACGGCCCGCTCATCACCCGCGCCATTCCCAGGACCGGCGAGCGCCTGCCGGTGGTCGGCATGGGCACCTGGGTCACCTTCGACGTGGCGGGCGATCCGGACGCCATGGCGAGCCGCGCCCGTGTGCTACAGGCCTTCTTCGACGGCGGGGGCACGCTCGTCGACTCCTCGCCCATGTACGGTTCTGCCGAGTCGGTGCTGGGCGAGCTGCTCAAACGCACCCGCGGTCGCGAGCGGCTGTTCGCGGCCACCAAGGTCTGGACCCTGGGCAAGGCGCTCGGCGTGCGTCAGATGGAGCGGTCGCGCCAGTTCTGGGGCGTGCCGCGCTTCGACCTGATGCAGATCCACAACCTGCTGGACTGGAAGGTGCATCTGGACACGCTGCTGGCGATGAAGGCCGAGGGGCGCATCCGCTACATCGGCATCACCACCTCCCACGGGCGCCGCCACGACGAGATGCTGGCGATCATGCGCAGCCGGCCCATCGACTTCGTGCAGTTCAGCTACAGCATCGGCGCGCGCGAGGCCGAGCGCAGGCTGCTCCCGGAGGCAGCGGAGCGCGGTCTGGCGGTCATCGTCAACCGGCCGTTCGAGCACGGCGGCCTGTTTTCCGCCGTGCGCGGCAAGCCGCTGCCAGGCTGGGCGGCGGACATCGACTGCGCCAACTGGGCGCAGTTCTTCCTCAAATTCGCGGTGTCGCATCCGGCCGTCACCTGTGCCATCCCCGCCACCTCGAAACCGGCCCACATGCAGGAAAACATGGGGGCGGCCTACGGGCGCCTGCCGGATGCGGCGCTGCGCCAGCGCATGCTGCGGCACTTCGAGTCGCTGTAGCGCGGCGTGGTAACATGCGGGCGGAATCGCCCGTCATGCACGTCCTCTATCTCGACCCCCATCTCGTCGTCGTCAACAAGCCGGCCGGACTGCTGGTGCACCGCAGCGCCATCGACCGGCACGAGACGCGCTATGCGCTGCAGGAAGTGCGCGACCGGATCGGGCGCAGGGTCTATCCGGTGCACCGCCTGGACAAGCCGACCTCGGGCGCGCTGCTGTTCGCGCTGAGCCCGGAGGTGGCGCGGGCGATGACGGAGCAGTTCGCGGCGGGGGCGGTGCGCAAGCGCTACCTGGCGGTGGTGCGCGGCCATTTGGCGGACGCCGGCGTGATCGATCATCCGCTGGCGGAGGAGCCCGATGCGATGACCGATGCCCGCGCCAGCGGAAACAAAGGCCCGCAGCAGGCCGTCACCGAATACCGCTGCCTGGCGCGCGCCGAGCTGCCCCATGCCGCCGGGCGTTATGAAACGAGCCGCTTCTCCCTGGTGCAGGCCTTCCCCAGAACGGGGCGCAAGCACCAGATCCGCCGCCACATGAAGCACATCTCCCATCCCATCGTCGGCGACACCACCCACGGCGACGGCCGGCAGAACGCGCTGTTCCGCACGCACCTGCAGTGCCGCCGGCTGCTGCTCGCGGCCACGGGAATGACTTTTGCTCACCCGGTGAGCGGCGAACGCATCGACCTCTCGGCGCCGCTGGATGCCGAATTCGTCGCCGTCATCGAACGGCTCGGCTGGGGCGGCGCGCAGGCGCGGGTCGCAGCCGCCGAGCACAGTGCTGAAACACAGCCCGGATAGACTGAGCATCATGCAGCCACCCAAGGAAACCTTGCAGGAAAGCATCGCGCAGCAGCGGCGCGAGCTGAAGACGCTGCTCGAGGCGCCGCTGCGCCAGCTGGCCCAGCGCTGCAGCCGGGTGTGGGGCGACCGCGCGCGCATGGACGCCGTGCTGCAGGAAGCGCTGAGCCTGGTGCCCCACGCCAAATACCTGTACGCCACCGACACCGGCGGCACCCAGATCACCGACAACGTCGGGCACGAAGGGATCCTGCGGGAGGACTTCGGCCGCGACCGCTCGCAGCGGCCCTACATGCGCGAGGCGGTGCCGGCGGAAGGCTTCCGCCTGTCCCAGGCCTACATCAATCTGCGCGAGCGGCGGCCGTCGCTCACCGCGATCCAGCTCGTGCGCGACGCGTCGGGCATGGCGCTCGGCTTCGTTGGCGCGGATTTCTTCCTGCACGATCTGCCGCTGACGCGCGAGCTGTACGAGGAGCCGCGCTACTGGCGCCAGATCAAGGGCGACCCGTCGATCCGCGGCACGGTGTTCCACCAGACCCGCACCGAGAGCGAAATGGACCGGCACATGGAAACCGTGCTGGGCATCGTCGAGGAGCTGATGCTGGAGCACGGCGTGTTCCACGTGATTCTGCACTTCTCCAGCAGCCGCGCCGTGGTCTGGGTGTTCGACGATCCCTATCGCTACCGGCTGCTGGACATCAATGCCCTGATCGATCCCGACAGCTGCCTGGCCTACCCGCGCCGGCCCTACCCGGAGGGGACGCTGGTGCCCAAGGACAAGATCCGGCCGGTGCTGGAGCAGCTGCGCAGGCTGCGCCTGATGGACGAAATGTTCTACCTGCGCTCGGGCACGCTGAATCTGTTCAACGGCATCGTCGGCCTGACCTTTTCCTGCGACGGCTCGCACTACATTCCCTACGACGAGTTCCTGCGCATGGACAATGCGTTCTGGCTCGGGCACACCGGCGCCGGAGAGCAATAAAAAAGCAGGGGCAGGCCCCTGCTTGTTCCGGGCGTGGTCCGGGCTTACTTGTCGTGGCCCTTCTTCTTGCCTTCGTCGGCGCCCTTGTGTTTGCCCTTGTTGGATTTCTCGCCCTTGGCGGCCGGCTCCGCCGGGGTGGCGGGCATGGCCTTGGGCGCCGCTGCGGGCTTGCCCGCCTCATGCTGCGCCGGCTCGGCCGGAACCGCCGGCGTGGCCTTGTGCGGGTCCGCAGCATGGGCGGTCACGGCGGCGAAGGCGAGGGCGGCGGTCGCCACGGAAAGAAGTTTGCGCATGGTATGTCTCCTGAGTAAGGGTTGTGCTGGCTTGGTGCGCCGGGCTGGCGCACGGCCGGTTCAACGGTATGCGCAGCCCGCCGTTGACAGGGCCGACATTACGGGCGTGAAATGTCGCCTGGCCCGCAAGGGCGTGGAGGAGCCATGCAGACCGTAAAACTGGACAACAAGCAGGTGGCCGTGACCCTGTCGGCACGGGCGGAACGGGCGCTGGCGGAGCTGGGCGCGCCGCTGGTCGCCGAGATGGAACTGTACTTCAGCTGCCTCATCCGCAAGGCGGTGCGCTTCAAGCCGCTGGCGGCCGGCGGCGCGGCGGTGCCCGTGCGCGAAAACCTGTACCTGCGGTTTCGGCCGGTCGCCAGCCGTGCCTGCGGCGTGAAGGTGGGCGAGGGCCTGCCGCCGCTGGACGACCTGCCCATCGTCAACCCGACCGCTTACACGCCGGACTGGCTGAAGATCGACTTCCGCCAGGGCGAGTGGATCGGGCAGTTCGGCTACGGTGCGGGCTGAGGCGAGGATGCGCGCGGCTGCATTGATACTCGTGTGGGCCATCGGCGGCAGCGTCTGGGCGCAGGCGCCGGTGGAGGAGCGCGCAGTGCCGCAGTCGCCCGCGGCCGCCGCGCAGATGAAGGCCGAACTGGCGCGGCACGAGCAGGCGGATGCCGAGCGCGCGCTGCGCCTGGCCGAACAGGACCTGGCGGAGGCGAAGCGCAAGGAGCGCGCCGCCGAGGAGCAATTCAATCGCCTGCGCCAGCAGCGCGAGGCGGCACAACAAGCGGCCGACCAGGCGCTGGCGCGCAAGCGCCGCGCCGACGAGAACCTGGCGCGCGCCACTGCCGAAGTCACGCGCGCCTGGGGCAATCCCTAGGGAGCCTCTGCAAAAGTACTGCGCAGCCCGTCTGCCCGCCTGCGATGCTCGCTGTACTCCCTTGTACAGGTGCGCTTCTCGGCGGCCAGCCGGGCTTGCTCGCGACCTTTTGCAGAGTTTCCCTACGCCGCGCGCAGCGCGTCCACAATCTTCAGCCGCGCCGCCCGCACCGCCGGCAAAAATCCCCCCAGCACGCCCATGGCGATCGCGAACGCGATCGATGCCGCGCCTATGCCCGGCGTGAGCCGGAAGCCGAAGGCCAGCTCCGAGAAGGTCTGCCAGTTCATGGTGGAAATCGTGATGAGTTGCATGAACGATGCGCCGACCAGGCCGACGACGCCGCCGATGAGCGCGAGCAGTGTCGACTCGGCGAGGAAGGCGGCGAGGATGTTGCGCCGGGTGTAGCCCAGCGCGCGCAGGGTGCCGATTTCCGCCGTGCGGTTGGCCACGGCCGCGTACATGGTGATCATGGCGCCGATGGTGGCGCCGATGGAGAAGATCACCGACAGCACCAGGCCGAGGATGTTGATGAACTTCGCCAGCACTTCGGACTGGTCGGCGTAGAACCGCGATTCGCGCTTGGCCTCGATGGTGAGGCGGGGGTCCGATTCGAGCCGCGCCTTGAGCGCGTCGAAGGCGTCCGGATCGTTCAGCCGGAACAGCACCGAGGAGTACACCGGCCGGCGGAAAGCCTGCATCAGCTGCTCGGCGTCGCCCCAGATCTCCGACTCGAAGCCACTGCCGCCGGCATCGAAGATGCCCACCACGGTCCAGTCGCGCTGGCCGAAGTGCAGCGTCTCCCCCAGTCCGCCGCCCTTGAAGCGCGCGGCGATGCTCTTGCCGGCGATGATCTCCGACGTGCCCGGCCGGAACATGCGGCCGGCGACGAGCCTGACCTGCGGCCGCAGCGCCAGGCCCTGCGCGCCGATGCCGCGGATGCTGACGTTGGCGGGCTTGCCCGAGTCGCGCTTGGGCAGGCTGATGAGGACCACGACCTCTTTCGACACCAGGCGCCGGCCGTTCGCGTCGAAGGCGATCTCCGGCTGGCTCTCGATCACCGCCGCCTGGGCGCGCTCGACGCCGCTCTGGATTTCGGTCTGGCTGGAGCGGCGGATGACCACCACGTTGTCGGGGGAGCCGGTCTCCACCAGCGTCGCGCGCAGGCCCTCGGTGAGCATGAGCACCGTGGCGAACACGAACACCACCAGCGCCATGCCGCCGGCGGTGAGCGCCGTGGTCATGCGCCGGGTGGCGAGGTTGCGCACCACGTAGGACAGGGGCACGCGGGCGAAGGCCGCGATCATGCGATGCTCCGCAGGCCTTCGACGATGTTGACGCGCGCGCCGCGGCGGGCCGGCACCAGCGCCGCCACCAGGCCCACGATCAGGGCGGCCAGCGCCTGGGTGGCGAGCGTGGACGTCTGCACGTAGAACACCGGAAACAGGTTCGACAGCTCCCGGCCGAAAGCCGCGGCGGCGGGGAAGGTGAGGGCGATGCCGAGCAGGCCGCCGATGAGGGCGATGGCCACCGACTCGCCGTACACCAGCAGGCGCACGAAGGCGGGCTGGAAGCCGAGCGCCTTGAGGGTGGCGTACTCGGCGAGCCGCTCGCGCGCGGTCATGGCCATGGTGTTGGCCATCACCGCCATGATGATGACGATCACGACATAGGACACGGCCTGGATCGCGAGCAGGATGGCCTCGGTCATGGAGACGAAGGACAGCTGGAAGGCCTTTTCCGTTTCGGTCAGGGTCTCCGCCAGGGAGTTCTTGAAGGTCGCATCGATGGCGGCGGCAATTTCCGCGGTGCGGCTCGGATCGTCGATGCCGATGATGTAGACGCCGACGGTGTTGGCGCGCCGCGGGTAGTTGATCTTGGCGGTCTCGTTCAGGTATTCCCAGTGGAACAGGAATTGTCCCTCGTCCGTGGTCTTCTGCGCGCCGTGGTAGATGCCGCGGATGACGAAGTTCCAGTTGCCGGGCCAGATGGTGCCGCGCAGGGGAACGGTGTCGCCGACCTTCCAGCCGAAGCGCTCGGCCAGCTTGCGGCCGACGATGGCGCCGTGCCGGTCGTGCATGAAGTCGCGCATCTGCGCCTCGTCCACCACGAACTCCGGGTAGAGCTGGAAGTAGGTGCCGGCCTGCACCGCGAACTGGGGAAAGAAATTGCGCTCGCTGATGTAGACGCCGCCGAACCAGTTGGAATGGGACACCAGCGTCACGCCGGGAATGGCGCGAATCTTCTGCTGGTAGCTCAGCGGCATGGGGAACACCAGCGAGATGGCATTACGCGTGACCAGGCGCGAGCTGGAGGTGGCGTCGGCGCCGGCATACCAGGCGCGCACCACGGTGTTGAGCAGGCCGAAGGCGAGGATGGCGATGGTCACGCCGAGCAGCGTCAGCCCGGTGCGCAGCTTGTGGCGGAAGGCGTTTTTCAGGATGAGCTTGAACAGCATGGCCGATCAGGCGGGCGCCTCATCCGTCAGCACCCCCTTCTCCAGATGCCGCAGCCGATGGGCGCGCTCCGCCGCCTTCGGGTCGTGGGTGACCATGATGATGGTCTTGTGCAGCTCGCGGTTGAGGCGCTCCAGCAGTTCGAGGATCTCGCCGCCGGAGACGCGGTCCAGGTCGCCGGTGGGCTCGTCGGCGACGATGATGCTCGGGTCGGTGACGATGGCGCGGGCGATGGCGACCCGCTGCTGCTGGCCGCCGGAGAGCTCGGACGGGTAATGCTCCATGCGGTCGGCCAGGCCGACCATGGATAGCGCCAGTTCCGCCCGCTCGCGCCGCTCGCTCCGGGACAGGTCGGTGAGCATCAGCGGCAGCTCCACGTTCTCGAAGGCGGTGAGCACCGGCATCAGGTTGTAGAACTGGAAGATGAAGCCGACATGGCGCGCGCGCCAGGCGGCAAGCTCGGCCTCCGGCAGCTGCGCGATGTCGACGCCGTCCACCCGCAGCGTGCCGCCGTCCGGCTTGTCGATGCCGGCGATGAGGTTGAGCAGCGTGCTCTTGCCGGAGCCCGACGGCCCCATGAGGCCGACGAATTCCCCCGCCTCGATGTCGAAGCTGATGTCGTCCAGCACCGGCACGACCTGCTCGCCGCGCCGGTAGGACTTGCGGAGGTGGCGGAGTTCGACGAGCGCCATCTACTTGGCCGCGGTGACGACGCGGACCCCGTTCTTGAGATCGGCGCCGGGCCGGAGCACCACGCTGTCGCCGACCTTGAGCCCGCTCCTGATCTCAAGCAGGTCGCCAATGCGCTTGCCGGTCACCAGCGCGACCTGGACCGCCTTGCCGTCGCGCACCACGAACGCCGTCGGCCTGCCGTCGCGCTCGACCACCGCGCCGGCGTTGATCACGGTGCGCGGCTGGCTTTCGTCGGCGGTCAGCGGGCGCGACAGGAAGGCGACCTTGGCCGACATGTCGGGCAGCACGCGCGGGTCGAGGCGGTCGAAGGCGACCTTCACCAGCACCGTGGCCTTGGTGCGATCCACCGTCGGCACGATGCGCGACACCTTGCCGGCGAAGCGGCTGTCGGGGATCGCGTCGAGCTGGATTTCGCACGGCTGGCCGACGCTGACCTGGTGCAGGCTCGATTCGGACACGTCCGCTTCCACTTCCAGGGTCGACATGTCGGCCATGGTCACCACCGCGCCCTTGGCCTCCATGGCCGAGGTGAAGGGCGTGATCACGTCGCCGACGTTGGCGTGCTTGGTCAGCACCACCCCGTCGAAGGGGGCGCGGATGAGGGTGTAGTCGAAAGCCACCCGCGCGCTGTTGAGATTCGCCTCGGCCGCGGCCAGGCCGCCCTTCGCCGCGCTCACCGCGGCGCGGGCCTTGTCGTGGCGGGCCACGGCCGCGTCCAGCGCCGATTCGGCGACGAATTTTTTCGCATACAGATCCCGCGCCCGCTCCAGGGCCTGGCTGGCGTCCTGCAACTCCGCCTGGGCCTGTTCCTGCTGGCCGCGGGCGACGCGGACGTTGGCGTCCGCCTGTTGTACCTGCGCCGCCACGTCCCTGTTTTCGAGACGCGCGATCACGTCGCCTTGCTTGACCCGGCTGCCTTCGGTCACGCCCAGCCATTCCAGCCGCCCGGAGGCCTTGGACGCGACCGCGGCCTTGCGCCCGGCGACGACGTAGCCGGTCGCGTTGATCAGGGTCACGCCCTGGGACGGATAGGCGAGGCTGACGCTGGTGGTTTCGACCGTGACGGCGCGGTTCAGGCCGAGCGCCAGCCACGCCGCGCCCGCGATGACGGCGACGATGAGGCCGTTGCGCAGCCAGCGGCGTTTGGTGCGGCCGGCCGGGGCGGCGTCGCGGCGGATGGAGAGCTTGCTGAGGTCCTGGTTTGGCATGAGGATGCAGTGGGCGACAAGGGAAGGCGAAACGGCATAGGTTAAGGCTTTCGATCACGCAGGTAAACGACGCCTTGTCATACTGGTTTTGCGGCTTTCTGGTTTGCGCCGGTCCGGGCGATAATGCGCCGATGGATTTCCAAGCCTTCGACTACATGGCCTGGGCCAAGCGCCACCAGGGGGGCGTCGAATTCGATCTGTCCGTGAGCGGCATGCCCGCGCCCGGACCGGAGCTGTTTCCGCTCGATCCGGACTGGCTGAGCCTGAAGGGCGCGACGGCCGAACTGCGCGGCGCGCTCAAGGCGCGCATCGCCGCGGCCTACGGCGTGGCGGCGGACGAGGTGCTGCTGGCGGCGGGCACCTCCGAGGCGAATTTCCTCGTCTGCGGCGCGCTGCTCAGGCCCGGCGACCGGGTGCTCGCCGAACGCCCGGGCTATCAGGGGCTGACCCGCCTGCCCACCGTGTTCGGCGCCGCGGTTGACCGCTTCGAGCGCGACCCCGCCGACGGCTGGGCCCTCGACCTCGGG
>CAYUJV010000087.1:0-12970 GCA_964445085.1 uncultured Burkholderiales bacterium | reverse complement strand
TGGCGGCGTTCGGCGCCCAGCCGGCGCAGCGCGCTCCCGCGCACGGTGGCAGCCGGCGCGAGCTTGCGCACCAGCGCGATCACGTCTTCCTCGTGGTAGCGGATCACCTCTCCGTGCTGCACGTAAGGCAAGACCGGCTGATAGCGCCGGTCGTTTTCGAGCCAGACGGCGGCATCGCGCCCGGGCATGAAGCGCTGGAGCAAGCCGGCGGTCTCCTCCGGGGTGAGCATGGTGGTGAAGGGGTGGGCGTTCATCACACTGGGGCGAATTCAGTCTTGCGGTGAATTATATGCCCGGGCCGGATAATCACAAGTTTTATGGTCAAAATCCGGCTCGCACCACGGCAGGTAGGTGATGACAATCGAGTGACACCCGGGCATCCCATGACCCGCGCAAAAGCACTTGAAAACAATGGGCTGGAGCGAGTCAGCAGTGACTGTGCCGAGTCCTGGTCTGAACGTACTGTCGAAAAATCGTAAACACGCGAGCAATGCGGCGATAAGTTGCAATGTCGGCGGCCTCGCCAAGCTGCCCGGGAATGTTCTGCGGGGCGCTAGCGCACGTCCGCCAGCAGCTGTTCGATCATGCGCTCGGCCTGGCTGGCATAGCCGCCGCCGAACAGATTGAAATGGTTGAGGACGTGGTACAGGTTGTACAGCGTCTTGCGCGTGCCGTAGCCCGGGTCGAGCGGCCAGGCGTGGCGGTAGGCGGCGTAAAAGGTCTCGGGGAAACCGCCGAACAGCTCGGTCATGGCCAGGTCGGCCTCGCGGTCGCCGTAATAGACCGCCGGGTCGAAGATCACCGGCTCGCCGCCTGCATCGGCACCCCAGTTGCCGCCCCACAGATCGCCGTGCAGCAGCGAGGGCTGCGGCCGATGGCAGGCAAAGAACGCGGGCAGCGCCTCCAGCAGGCGCTCGCCCTTGGATCGGACGGGGCCGCGCAGGCCGTTGCGCGCCGCGAGCTGCAGCTGGAAACCCAGCCGCCGCTCGCGCCAGAATGCCACCCAGTCATCCAGCCACGCGTTGGGCTGCGGCGTGGCGCCGATGGTATTGTCGAGGCTCCAGCCGAACTGCGCCGCGGTCGCATGGTGCAGGGCAGCGAGCTGCTCGCCCAGGCGTTGTGCCGTCCGGCTCCTGCCGCTGCCCAGCTCGATGTATTCCAGAACCAGGTAGGCGTGGCCCTCGCTGGCGCCGAAGCAGACCGGCTGCGGCACGCGCACGGCGCCGGCCTGCGCCAGCGCCGCGAGCCCCAGCGCCTCCGCTTCGAACATGGGGAGCTGATCCGCGCGGTTGGTCTTGACGAAGAAGCGCCGCTTGCCGTCCTCGACCACCCAGGCCGCATTGATGCAGCCGCCGCCCACGCTGCGCGGCGCCTGCGGTTGAAAGGGGCTGGCGGTGGCGGCGGCGATGTGCCGGGAAATGGCGGGCCAGAGCGACATCGTGGCGGCGGGTAACGACGGAGCGCCGATGGTAACATAGCCATTGCTTCGACCATCCCGATCGTTGGAACAAGGAGGAAGGACCCATGCGCACCCTGATCGTATTCCTGATGTCGGCCCTGTTCGCCCAGGTGGCGGCCGCCGCCCTGCCGGCGCCGAAAGTGCAGAAGATCAACGACCGCGTGTACGCGCTGATCGGACCGATGGAATTCCCGAACAAGGCGAACCAGGGTTACATGGTCAACAGCACGGTGATCATCGGCGAGAAGGGCGTGATCGTCGTGGACACGGGCTTCACCGACGAGATCGGCAAACATCTGGCCAAGGCCGTGGCCCAGATCACCTCCAAGCCGGTGACCCACATCATCAACACCCACCACCACGGCGACCACACGCTCGGCAATGTTGCCTTCCCCAATACCGAGGTGATCAGCTCCGAGAAATGTCGGAGCGAGCTGGAACGGACCGGGGCGGAATGGGTGCAGATCGTCGAGGATTCGACCGGCATGAAATTCCCCAACACCAAGCCGGTGCTGGCCACCACCACCTACAAGGAGAACACCCGCGTCGACATGACCATCAACGGCGTGCGCATAGTGTTGTGGACGCCGTTCGGCTCGCACACGGACGGCGACATGCTGGTCTATCTGCCGGACGACAAGATCCTCATCGGGGGCGACGTCACCGTCAACAAGATCATGCCGGTGTTCCGCGATGCCCACGTGAAAGCCTGGGTCGGCACGCTGGAGGAGGCGACCAAACTCGACTTCAAGACCGTGGTGCCCGGCCACGGCCCGCTCATGACCAAGGCCGAACTGGCCAAGCTGCACCAGATAATGGCGGCGCTGTACGCGCGCGTGGAGGCGGGCTACAAGAACGGCTTGTCGGACAGCGAGATCCGCAACACGCTCGACCTCAAGGACTGGAAAAAGCTGACCCACTTCGAGGAGTCGATGGGCGGCAACATCAACAAGACCTATCTCGAAGTCGAAGCCGCGAACTTCTAAGGAACATCTGCAAAAGGTAGCGAGCAAGCCCGGCTGGCCGCCGAGAAGCGCACCTGTACAAGGGAGTACAGCGAGCATCGCAGGCGGGCAGACGGGCTGCGCAGTGCTTTTGCAGAGGTTCCCTAAGGATTTTCGCTTAGGGGCCGCTAATCCCATGACAAGGGCAGGGGATGGCGGCCCGGCTCGCGCCGGTGCGCCGGCTGTTCCGTCCAGCCCGTGGGGATGCGATTCTTAGCGATGCAGCGAACCGAAGAGCAAGCTTCCATCTACCGCGCCCTGCTGGCCGCCACTGCGAGCCTGGCCAAGGGCAGCACGCCGCAGGAGGTGCTGCGGGCCGCCTGCGATGCGCTGATCGCGTCCTCGAATCACATCAGCCTCGCCTGGATGTACCTCGGCAAACCGGAAGCGGAGGCGATCCGGCCCTCCTATGCCGTGGGGCGCGCGGCGGAATACGCCAGGACCCTGGTGGTGGACCTGTCCCCCGAGGCGATAGAGGGCCCGGGGCGCCGCTCGCTCGCGACCAATCAGCCCGTCGTGGTGAATGTCCACACCGACCCGACCTTTGGGCTCTGGCGCGCGGAGGCAATCCGGCATGGCTTCGAGGAAGGCCTGACGCTCCCCATCGGCAAGCCGGGCGACAGTTCGCGCGGCATGATCGTCATCTTTGCGGATGTGCCGGAGTATTTCGGGCAGGTCGGCATCGAGCCCTTCGTCGCTTTTACGCAGCTCGCCGCGGTGGCGCTGGAACAGGCGAACCTCAAGATCAGCCTGGAGCAGATGGCGACGGTGGACGCCACCTCCAACCTGCTCAACCGCCGGGCCATGGTCGAAATCATCGACCGCGAGTACGCCCAGGCCAAGCGCGGGCAATCCGCCCTGAGCTTCCTGTTGATGGATCTGGACCGGTTCAAGCTGCTCAACGACAACTACGGCCACGTCCTCGGCGACGAGATGCTGCGCCAGATCAGCGGGATCCTGAAACGCGCGCTGCGCTCCTGCGACTGGGTCGGCCGCTGGGGCGGCGAGGAATTCCTGGCCCTGCTGCCGGACACCGAGGAGGCGGAGGCGCTCGCCATCGCCGAACGCATCCGCAAGGAGGTGGAAGCGTTTTCCATCACCTACAACCGGCAGATCGTCCGGACCACGGCCAGCATCGGGGTCGCCAGCTATCCGCGCGATGGAAATGCGCCGGATTTCTTGCTGCGCGCTGCCGACGCCGCGCTCTATGAAGCGAAGAAAACCGGCCGCAACCGCGTCGTCGCCGCGGGCGAGAAGCACGAGGTCTACTCGATTGCCGCGAGAATCCACGCCGGCATCGAATCCGACCGGCTGGTGCCGGCGCACCAGCCGATTGTCGATCTGCGCACGCGGGAGGTGGTGGCGGAGGAGGCGCTGGCGCGGCTGGTTGGCGAGAACGGGCAGCCGCTGGAAGCGATGCACTTCATTGGCGCCGCGACCGAGCTGCAGCTCACCCACCTGATCGATTTTCACATCATCAAGAACACGATGAACTACTGTGCGACCAATATCGCGCAGGGCGGAAAGCGCATTGCCCACTTCGTGAACGTGTCCGGCGATCTGCTGCTGCACCAGGAACTGATCGAGAAACTCTTTTCCGAGGCGCAGGCGGCCTGCATCACCTGCGGCGTCGACCTGGGGCCGACCAAGCCCCTCGTGCTCGAAATCACCGAACGCCAGCTGCTGGGGGACATGGCCGCGGTGCGGGCCAAGCTCGCGCCCTTCCTGGATTTCGGCATGCGCCTCGCGGTCGACGATTTCGGCAGCGGCTATTCCTCCTTCCACTACCTAGCCGAACTGCCGGTGTCCTTCCTCAAGATCGAAGGCACGCTGATCAAGCAGGTGCGCGACAAGCGCATCCGTCAGATCATCAAGCGCATCAACGATATCGCCAAGGACCTGAACCTCACGACCGTGGCCGAGTTCGTCGAGGACGCCGAGACTGCAGACATCCTGTGCGACCTGGGCGTCGACTGGGCGCAGGGGTATTACTTCGGTCGGCCGCAATTGCACGGCTAGCAGGTTTCAGTCTGTTGCGAGCCATGCCCCCGGGCGGGGCAGTGCCGTTACAGGCGTGGCAGTCGAATGCTCAGCCCATGGGATTGCAGCAGCGTCAGCGCCGGTTCCACGCACTGCCGCATGAATTCCAGGCGCTGCGGATTGGTGCGCGCCGCTTCGCGCCAGCGCGCGCCGGGCGCCAGGCCGGCAAGCTCGTAGATCTCCGCGCGCGGCAGGAACAGCGTGCGCACGAACTCTCCGAGGAGGATGCCGACGACGGGCGCCAGCAGCGCGCGCCGCAGCGGCCCAAGGGAGCGCAATCCCTGATCCAGCACGCTGCGCGCGCGGGCGATGTGGCGCGCCTCGTCGATCATGTGCAGCATGCACATGCGCATCACGGCGGGGTTGATCGCATCGCCGGCGGCGCGGATGCGGCGGTTGAATTTGTCCGGCAGTTCCTCGCCGATGGTGACCGCCAGCCAGAACAGCGCGGAACCGGTCGGCACATGACGACCGATCCAATCCGCCAGCGTGGGAATACGGAATGCGCGTGCCGGCAAATGCAGCCCCGATTGCTCCATGAGCTTCAGGAACATCAGGCTGTGCCCGGCCTCCTCGCGGATTTCGTGCAGATGCGCCGCATAGTCCAGCGGCGAACCTGTGCGGTGCAGCGTCGCCGCGAGGCGCTCCATGAAGATCCGCTCCAGCCACAGCCCGGCATGCAGGAAATGCACGAACTCGAGCTGTGACAGTCGTTTGCGCGCGGCCTCGGACAACGCCTCGAATTCCGGCAATCCGGCGAGCGAAACGGCGGGGGCGGGCAGCCACCAGTCAGCGAGCGACAGCCGCGCCCAATCCACCTCCGCCAGCGGATCGCGATAGGCTTCGCTGGTGGCGTTGAGCTGGGCAAGCAGGGCAGGGTCGGCGCGGGGCATGGGCGACGGGGGAAGAAGGCGGAACCGGCTTGGATTCTAGCACGCGCGCCATCTGCCGCCCCCGCCCGACCTTGCCGCAAGCCCCTGATTCCGGTATGATCGCGCGTTTTCCAAAGCCCGGATGCTGCCTCCACCCAGCGCCCGGACGGACCGAAGATTTGACCGAACACGGAGAGGTGGATGAGTGGTTTAAGTCGCACGCCTGGACAACACGCCGCGTAGCGGCTTGTTTCGGCGAAGGCTAACTTGGCGCAGCCAAGTTAAGGGCGATAGCCCGGCCGCAGCCAAAGCGTGTTCTCGGAAGGTGAAAGTTACTGGAGAGGTGGATGAGTGGTTTAAGTCGCACGCCTGGAAAGCGTGTTTAGGGTAATACCCTAACGCGGGTTCGAATCCCGCCCTCTCCGCCAGAAATAAAAATGCCCCTCGCGAGGGGCATTTTTATTTCTGGTTGAGTGCGGCGGGTATGTCGAGAAGCCGCGGGGTTCGACTGGCCGAGCACTGCTCGGCTGGACGCGCGCAGCGCGGTCCCAAGCTGCCAGCGAGCGGCTTGGGGTGGCTGGATCGCCAAAAGGCGAGACAGACACAATCCCGCCCTCCCTGCAGACGCACGGCGATCACAAACCGAAGAACAGAGATTCGGAGACCGATTGGATGATCGCTTGTCTCAGGCGGCGCCAAGCTCGCCCATCGCACATTGCCCACCCTTGGTTCACCTCCAGCTCCACCCCGACATAGACGTCCGCCGCAAACCTCCGGCGCAGATATGCCGTAAAGCCATCCGACTTCCCCGTGTACGGATAATTCCTGCGCACGCGTAATACCGGCATCGCTTCCAGCAGCGCCTTCTGCCATCGCAAACACAACTCCAGTTCCCCCTTGCGCGACGGATCGTAGAGCAGGCCGACATCCGCATTCCGCACTTCACCATCCAGCACCGGCGTGAAGCTGTGGGACGAGAGGTGAACGACGTGCCGCCCTTTGGCGATTTCGTTCGCAATGTGCGCCTCGACCTGCGCGCGATAGGGCAGGTAGTAGTGCCCGAAAATCTCGCGGCGGACTTCTGGGGCGGCCGGCCGCGTCGCCTCGGAATACAACTTGGGATGGCCGACGGAGCGGTTGAGGTCGATGAGCAGGCGGCTAGTGGTGGAGACGAACAGCGGCGCGCGCAAGGCCTTCGCCAGTTGCCTTGCCAGGATCAGCGCGCCGGGATCCCAGCCGCGATGGCTCTGCAGCAGGTCTTCATGGCCGCGGAACAGTGGGCGGTAGCGCGGCGGGATGCGGTTGCCGCCGTGTTCGCAGGTGATGAGGATGCTGGTCCGACGCTTGGGCATGATCAATATTCGCTGTCGCTTTCCCTCTCCCCCGGCCCCCCTCTC
This sequence comes from uncultured Burkholderiales bacterium, assembly GCA_964445085.1. GTDB lineage: Bacteria > Pseudomonadota > Gammaproteobacteria > Burkholderiales > Thiobacteraceae > Thiobacter. The sequence goes on along the minus strand of CAYUJV010000087.1, from coordinate 6,198 downwards.
CCAAAAATGGGAGAGGGGCACTACGGAGTGAACATTTCTCCCCGCTGCAGGCCATCGCACAGTTCCTGGTACACGGCCTTCAGCGCCGGGTGCGAGAAATCCCTGCCGACGGCGGCGAGGATGCGGCGGGCGAGGGTACCCTGGCGCAGGATGGTGTCCAGCGGCGCCTGCCAGTGGCTCGCATACTCGCTCGACGCTGCCAGGTGGGTTTCGATCAGGTGCTGCCACAGGTCGCGGGCCTGGGCGCGCCGCTCGGGGAAGCCCAGCGCGGCGAGATAGGGCCCGTCATCGATGACCGCCTGCTCCGCCTCGCGGGTGCAGCTCTGAAGGATTTTTGCCAGCTTGTTCGTCGCGAGCCCCGGCAATTCCGTGTCGTATAGCGCGCGCACCACGGCGCCGGTGGCGGCGGCGACGGCCAGGTCGGCCTGGGGGCATTCCTGCAGGTCGATGACGCGAATTTCGATGGCGTTGCGCCGGAAGCGAGGAATGGCGCCGCGGGCGTTGAGCCACTCATGGCGCAGGACGCCGGCGGTGTCGAAGCGGGCAATGGCCGCGTACATCGGCTGCAGCACCTGGGCCTGATAGTCGGCGATGCCGGTCGCGCGGTCCGGGATCACGGCGCCGATGGTTTCCGGCACGGCGAGCTGGTGGCCGCGATAGTGCTCCATGCGCGTGTCGAGAAAGCCGGTGACGGTCTCCTCTGCCAGAGGCGAGCTGGCGGCCAGTGCAGGCAGGATGGGCAGCACCAGGCGTACCGCGTCGTGCAGGCGGACGAACTCCGCATCGTCGGCGAAGGGCAGGTTCAGGTGCATGCTCTGCAGATTGGCCCAGCCGTGGCGCCGGCAGTCGAAGATACGATCGTAGGTGGCGTAGATGGCGGCATGCTCGTAGGGCCACAGCCGTGTCTCCACCGCGGGGTTCATCCAGGGGTGCATCGCCCCGGGCATGAGGCAGGCGCCGTGGCGCTCCAGTTGCGCGTTCATGGCCTGCACCTCGGCCTGGAAGCCGCCCGCCAGGGGCGCGAGCGTGGCGTCCGGCTGTGCGTTCTTGAGCTCGATCACGTGCAGGGTGACTTCGTTGGACCAGGCGAAGCGGCCGCGCGCCAGCTCATTGACGACGCTGCCGTCATCCGTGCGCAGCAGCAGATCGGCGATGGCCCGTACCGCGAGGCTGTCCCGATCGACGATCATGTATTCGAGTTCGATGCCGTAGCCGGCGAAGGCGTGCAGGCTGGCCATCAGGATTTCCCGCGCTTGCGCGCCTCGATGCGCTGCAGGAACACGCCCATGATCTCGCGGTAGAGCGCGTCCTTCAGCACGCCATCCTCGTTGCCGGCGTCGACGTTGGGATTGTCGTTGACCTCGATGATGTAGGCGCGGCTTCCCACCTGCTTCACGTCCACGCCGTAGAAGCCGTCCCCGATGAGGTTGGCGGCGCGCAGCGCAGTCTTCACCACGCGCGGCGGCGCCTCGCTGATGGCCACTGCCAGCGTCGGGCCTTCTTCCAGCTTCTGCCGTTCCTGGTCGCGCAGGATGACCTGCCAGTGTCCGCGCGGGAACACGTACTTGGCCACGAACAGCACGCGCCGGTCGAGGATGCCGACGCGCCAGTCGAATTCGGTGGGCAGCCATTCCTGGGCGATGATCAGGTCGGACTCGGCGAGCAGCGCGCCGACCTTGGGCGCGAGCTCCGCTTCCGACTCCACCTTCACCACCCCGCGCGAGAAGGAGCTGTCCGGCTGCTTCAGCACGCAGGGCAGGCCGAGGCTGGGGATGATGTCGGCGACGTTGTCCCTGTGCACCATCAGCGTCTCCGGCGCCGGCAGCCGGTGCTGGGCCAGCAGCTCCGCCAGGTAGACCTTGTTGTTGCACTTGAGGATGGAGTCCGGGTCGTCGATCACCACCAGGCCCTCCGCAATTCCGCGGCGCGAGAAGCGGTAGGTGTAATGGTTGGCGTAGGTGGTGTCGCGGATGAACAGGGCATCGAATTCCGGCAGCCGGCCGATGTCGGTGCGGGTGATGAATTCCACATGCATGCCCAGTGCTTCTGCCGCCTTCTGGAATTTCTGCATCGCCTTGGCATTGGAAGGCGGCTCCGGGTTGGCCGGGTCGTGCAGGATGGCGAGATCGAAGCGCGGCGGCACCCGCCGGCGCAGACGCTGGCTGCGGCCCGAGAAATACTCGCTCGCCGCCTGCACCACGAAGTCCTGGTGCTGGGGCGGGATGTCGCTGGCGGCAATGGCGCGGATGCTGCGGAGCCGCCAGTGCTCGCGCTTGCGCTCGAACTGGGCGCGCAGCAGCGGCGCCTGCAGCAGGCCGAAGAGCTTGTGGCTGAGGGCGTCGTAGCGCCGCGTGACGTTGCGGCCGAAGTAGATGCTGAGCTCGAAGCTGTCGGACTTGATCGGCGCCAGCAGCCGCTGGATCAGCGGGTCCAGGTCCTCGGTCAGCAGCCGCACCAGGTTGCGCGACTGCAGATCCTCCATGGTGCCGACCCGGGGCAGCGGCTTGTGGCCGCGTGCCTCGGCCAGCAGCGAGACGTAGTAGCCCAGGCTCTGATAGCGGTAGGACCGGCACAGGTTGAACACCTTGACCGCATGCAGCGTGCCATAGCTCGGGTCGGTGAGGTAGGTGCGGGCGGAGACGACGGCGATGCCCGGGATCTTCAGCGGCCAATCCTTCGGGTTGTCGACGACGATGAGGATGCTCATGGGCGTTCAGTCCGTCTGCGCGCCGCGGACGGGCTGGATCACCAGCAGGTTCGCGTCGTGGGTGACGATGCCCAGCAGCACCGCGCACACCACGCGGTCGATGTTGATCCAGTACTCGTGGCTCGGCCCGTAGGGATGCGGGCCGTAAGGGTCGGCGATCAGGACCTGGCGCGCCCTGCGGTCGTACCCCGCCATCACCACGAAATGTCCGCCGGGCTTTCCGCGCACGTCATCCGGCGTGTCGTGGGGCCCGTATTCGCGCGCGGTGCGGTAGAGGTAGGTGGAGCTCAGGCCGGTGAGGATGGGCAGATTGCGCCGCAGCAGGCCGCGGATCAGCGTGCGCGAGAGGTCGGTGAAGCGCAGCCGGCCGCCGAGGGCGAGGAATTCCAGATAGCCCTCGGTGGCGGTCTGCAGGCGGGCATCGTCCTTCTTGGCCCGGGCCTGGCGCCGCAGGCGGTCCGCGATATCGGTGCCGGGAGCGAACCAGGTGGGATCGAATACGGTGACGTTGTAGGTGTAGATCGTGGCCGCGAAGCCCCGGCGCAGGGCGTCGCAGGCGAGGAACACGGCGAAGGTGCCGCCACCCTGGTCGAGCTTGCGTGTGCGGCTGATGACCTTTTGCAGCGGCTCGTCCTGTCCCCAGTAACGGTAGACGGCGTGAAGGCAGGTGGGGCCGCAGGTGGTTTCGTCCGGCTGCGGCAGCATCGTGAGGGGGAGCTGCAGCTTCAGGGGGAGCATGGGGCGCGAATCTTTCGGTCGTTATGGGTGGTGACTCATCAAGGATAGGCGATGCCATCGGTTCCGTTAAGGCTGGCTTAAGGATAGGCGCTTATCGTGTGCGCATGATCCATCCCGACCAAGGAGTTAGTCATGCGTAGCCCTCGATCGTTCTGGCAATTTCTCCGCCTTGGCGTGCTCGTCGCGGCTTGCTCGTTCACCCTGGCGGCGCGGGCCGAAACGCCTGCGGATTTCCTCAAGCAGTTCGAGACCACGGCCCGGCAGGAATCCGCGGGCTTCCAGGGGTTCTCGGCCCAGCGCGGCGAGGCCTTCTTCCGCGCCACCCATGGCCGGGAGTGGAGCTGCGCTTCCTGCCATACCCAAAATCCGCTCGCGGCGGGCAAGCATGCCAGGACCGACAAGCCCATCGCCGCCCTGGCGCCGGCGGCCAACGCCGAGCGCTTCACCCAGCCGGACAAGGTTGCGAAGTGGTTCAAGCGCAACTGCAACGACGTGCTCGGCCGCGCCTGCACCGCCCAGGAAAAGGGCGACGTGCTGGCCTACCTGACCTCCCTGAAGAAATAGGAGCATGAGATGAAACCTGCAACTCGATTCGCGGTGTTCGCACTGGTGGCAGGCGCCACCGTCTTCAGCGGCGCCGCGGTGGCCGATTCCCGCATCACCGCCGCCCGCAACGCCACTTGGCAGGCCGAGTGCGGCAGCTGCCATGTCGCCTATCCGCCATCGCTGCTGCCCGCCGACTCGTGGCGGGCGGTGATGGCCGGCCTGGACAAGCATTTCGGCGTGGATGCCAGCGTCGATGCCAAGGCCGCGACGGAGATCGGCGCCTTCCTCGAGCGCAACGCCGGCCGCGGCCGGGGGATGGCGGCCAGGCCCGTGCTGCGGATCACCGAGACGGCGTGGTTCCGCCATGAGCATGACGAGATCGGTGCCACGGTGTGGAAGAACCCCAAGGTGAAGAGCCCGGCCAATTGCGCCGCCTGCCATGTCGGCGCGGAGCAGGGCAATTTCAGCGAGCACAACGTGCGTGTGCCACGGTGACAAGGAGAACCATCATGCGGAGCAAAATTCTGGTGTGGGACCTGCCGACCCGGCTGTTTCACTGGCTGCTGGCGGGGTCGTTCCTCGGCGCATTCCTGACCGCCGAGTCGGAGTACTGGCGCGACATCCACGTGGCCCTGGGCTACACGGTGGTCGGGCTGATCGGCTTCCGGCTGCTGTGGGGCGTGGTGGGCTCGCGCTATGCGCGGTTCAGTTCGTTCGCCTTCGCTCCGTCCCGGGTGCTGGCCTACCTCAAGTCGCTGCTGCGTGGATCGCCCCAGCACTATGTCGGCCACAATCCGGCCGGCAGCTGGGTCATCTACGGCCTGCTCGTGCTGGGCTTGCTGACCGGCGCCAGCGGCTATGCCACCTACAACGAGCTCGGCGGCGAGTGGCTGGAGGATCTGCACGAGGGCGCGGCCAACAGCATGCTGGCGCTGGTCGGCGTGCATGTCGCCGGCGTGCTGGTGAGCAGCCTGCTGCACCGCGAGAACCTGGTGCGCGCCATGATCGATGGCTACAAGTGGGGCGAGCCGGAACAGGGGATTCGGCGCTACGGCTGGTTGGTGGGGCTCGGCCTGATTCTCGGTGTCGGCATTCTCTGGAGTAGGTTAATCTAAACGCATGCGCATACTGCTGGTCGAGGACGACAAGCTCTTGGGCGACGGCATCCAGGTCGGCCTGACCCAGGCCGGCTTCGCCGTCGACTGGGTGCAGGACGGCGCGGCGGGGGAGACGGCCTTGAAGACCGAGCCCTACGCCGCGCTCGTGCTCGACCTGGGCCTGCCGAAGCTGTCCGGGCTGGAATTGCTGCGGCGCCTGCGCGCCGCGGGCAATTCGCTGCCGGTGCTGATCCTCACCGCCCGCGATGCGGTTGCGGACCGGGTGAAGGGGCTCGACAGCGGCGCCGACGACTACGTGGTGAAGCCCTTCGACCTGGACGAGCTGGCGGCGCGCCTGCGGGCGCTGGCGCGGCGGCAGCGCGGCGAGGCCGCGCCGCTGCTGCAGGTGGGCGAACTGCAGCTCGACCCCTCCGGCCGGCGGGTGCGGTTTCGCGGCCGGGAGGTGGAGGTCTCGGCGCGGGAGTTTGGCCTGCTGCAGGAGCTGATGCTGAACGCCGGGCGCGTGCTGTCGCGCGAACAGCTGGAGCAGCGTCTCTATGCCTGGGGCGAGGAAGTCGAAAGTAATGCGATCGAGGTCCACATCCACCATCTGCGGCGCAAGCTGGCGCCGGAGCTGATCCGCACCATCCGCGGCGTGGGCTACCTGCTGCCTAAGGAAGCCGGTGCCTGAGCCGCGCGCCATGCCTTCCATCAGGCGGCGGCTGCTGCTGGGGCTGCTCGCGGCCACGCTCGTGGCCTGGGCGGGCGCGCTGTTTCTGAGCTATCGCGATACCCGGCACGAGTTGAACGAGGTGCTCGATGCCTATCTCGCGCAATCCACGTCGCTGCTGATCGCGCAGCTCGGCGCCGAGGTCGATGACAGCGATGCCGAGCACGCGCCCCTGCTGCACCGCTACAGCCGCAAGGTGGTGTTCCAGGTATGGGAGAAAGGCGAACGTCTGCGCCTGCATTCGGTGCTGGCGCCCAACACCCATCTGTCGAGGCAATTCGAGGGCTTCAGCGACAGCGTCGTTGCCGGCGAGCGCTGGCGGGTGTTCAGCGCCTGGGACGACGAACATCGCTTCCTGGTCCAGGTCGGCGTGTTCGCCG
>CAYUJV010000086.1:0-13000 GCA_964445085.1 uncultured Burkholderiales bacterium | reverse complement strand
CCGAGCAGGAATTCGGCCAGATAGGCGCCGTCCTGGCCGGTGATGCCGGTGATCAGTGCGACTTTGGGGGCGACCTTGTTGTTCATGTTTGGCCTCAAAAAACCCACATCTTACCGAAAACTCCGCGCGGATGAAGCTGCAATCCGAACAACGTTGCAGCGTACCGAAGGCCAAGTTCGGCGCGGCTGTTTTCTTGGACTTCTTGCGCCGCTTGCTATCAGCCCGCAAGGCAGAATCCGGAAGAAATAGGGCGGGGATGATGCTGAGCCGCAGAAACCGGCGAGAATGAAGTAGAATGTTCACGAGCTGGCTCAGTATTCGTCTGGACCAGCCGCAGGTTCGGGGAATCTCAAGGCAACAAAAAAGCCGCGCTGTGCGATGAATCGCGACCGCGCGGCTTGATGCAGATTTTGATGGTGCCCAGAAGAGGACTCGAACCTCCACAGTGTTGCCACCGCTAGGACCTGAACCTAGTGCGTCTACCAATTCCGCCATCTGGGCTTGAAGACCCGCAATTTTAATGAAAAAGCGCCCATTGTCAATGAAGAAAAAATCCAAACGCCTCCCCAAGATACGCCTCCTGGACCCCCATTTCGAGCGTGAGCAGGAGAAATACGGGCAGCCGCTGCCCAGCCGGGAATACATCCTCGCCAAGCTGGAGGAGCTCGGTGTGCCGGTCGGCTTCGAGGAATTCGCCCACATGATGGGCATCCTGCCCGAGGAGATGGAGTTCTTCGCCCGCCGCATCGACGCCATGGAGCGCCAGGGCCAGCTCATGCGCAACCGCAAGGGTGCGCTGTGCATGGTGGAGAAGCTGCACCTGATCAAGGGGCGGGTGCAGGGGCATCCGGACGGCTTCGGCTTCGTGGTGCCGGAGGAGGGCGGGGAGGACCTGTTCCTGTCGCCGCGCGAGATGCAGACGGTCATGCACGGCGACATCGTGATGGCGCGGCAGACGGGCCTCGACCGGCGCGGCCGCCCGGAAGGCACCATCGTCGAGGTGCTGGAGCGCGCCAACAAGAAGGTGGTGGGCCGCTTGCTGGCGGAGCGCGGCATCCAGCTCGTGGTGCCGGAGAACAAGCGCATCAACCAGGAGATTCTGGTGGAGCCGGGCGGCGCCGGCAAGGCCAAGCCCGGCCAAGTGGTGGTGATCGAGATTCTCGAGCAGCCTTCGCGCTACGTGAAGCCCATGGGCCGCATCGTCGAGGTGCTGGGCAACTATGCCGACCCGGGCATGGAAATCGAGATTGCGCTGCGCAAGCACGACCTGCCTTACGAGTTCTCCGCTGAAGTGGAGCGCCTCGCGAAGAAATTTCCCAAAGGCGTGCGCAAGCAGGATCTCGAGGGGCGGGAGGACATCCGTGACCTGCCGCTGGTGACGATCGACGGCGAGACCGCCCGCGACTTCGACGATGCGGTGTACTGCCAGAAACGCTGGCGTGGCTGGCGGCTGCTGGTGGCCATCGCCGACGTCAGCCACTATGTGACGCCGGGGGACGCGCTGGACAAGGAAGCACTGAGCCGGGGCAACTCGGTGTATTTCCCGCGGCGCGTGATCCCCATGCTGCCGGAGGTGCTGTCCAACGGGCTGTGTTCCATCAACCCGGAAGTGGACCGGCTGTGCATGGTGTGCGACATGGAGATCGGCGGCAGCGGCGACATCAAGAAGTACCGCTTCTATCCCGCGGTGATGCATTCCCACGCGCGCCTGACCTACAACAAGGTCTGGGAGATGCTGCAGCATCCCAAGGGCGAGCGCGCGCGCGAGTACGCCCACGTGCTGCCCCATGTGCAGAACCTGTACAAGCTGTACCAAGCCCTGGCCAAGGCGCGCGGCAAGCGCGGCGCCATCGATTTCGAGACCATCGAAACCCAGATGATCTTCAACGACCAGGGCAAGATCGAAAAGATCGTGCCGGTGCAGCGGAACGACGCCCACCGGCTGATCGAGGAATGCATGCTCGCCGCCAACGTGTGCGCGTCGGATTTCCTGCAGCGCCACGACCACCCGGCGTTGTACCGCATCCACGAAGGCCCGACGCCCATCAAGCTGGAGGCATTGCGCGAGTTCCTCAAGACCTTCGGGCTGACCCTGACCGGCGGCGACGAACCCCACGCCAAGGACTACGCCAAGCTGCTGCAAAAGATCAAGGACCGGCCGGACGCCCAGCTGCTGCAGACGGTGATGCTGCGCTCGCTGCAGCAGGCGGTGTACAGCCCGGACAACGTCGGCCACTTCGGCCTCGCCTACGAGTCCTACACCCACTTCACCTCGCCCATCCGCCGCTATCCCGACCTGCTGATCCACCGCGCCATCAAGGCAGTGTTGCAGGGCAAGCGCTACCAGCCCGGCAGCTGGCACGAACTGGGCGCGCAGTGTTCGATGACCGAGCGCCGCGCGGACGAGGCCACGCGCGACGTGGAGCAGTGGCTCAAGTGCTACTACATGCAGGACAAGATCGGCGAGGAATTCGAAGGCACCATCAGCGGCGTCACCGGCTTCGGCATCTTCGTCGCCCTGGACGATGTGTACGTCGAAGGCCTGGTGCACGTGTCGGAGCTGGGCAGCGACTATTTCAGCTTCGACCAGGCGCGGCATCACCTGATCGGGGAGCGCACGCACAAGGTCTATCGCCTGGCGGACCGGCTGCGCGTGCGGGTGGCGCGGGTGAGCCTGGAGAACAGCAAGATCGATTTCGTGCCCGTCGAAGCCGACGGCACGGGCTTCGAGGCGCCCGGCTCGGCGAAGCCGCGCAAGGGGCGGGGCGAGCCAGGCAGGGAAGAAAAGAGCGCATCGTCCAAGCGCCAGGGTCGCAAGGCCGAGCCTGCGCCGACAAGCGCTGAACGCTCCGGGCGTCGGAAGCGCAGATGAGCGAGACGTCCCTCATCTACGGCTTCCACGCCGTGCTGAGTCGGTTGCGCGCGAGTCCCGCCAGCATCCAGGAAATCTATCTGCACCACGAGCGCCACGACAAGCGCGCCCAGGACCTGCTCAAGGTGGCGCAGGAGGCCGACGTGCGCGTGATCATGTCCGACCGCGCGCGGCTGGACGGCATGCTCGGCTCCGGCCGGCATCAGGGCGTGGTGGCGCGGGTGACTTCGGTGAAGCTGCCGCTGGATATCGACGAAGTGCTGGAGACCGTGAGCGAGCCGGCGCTGCTGCTCGTGCTCGACGGTGTGCAGGACCCCCACAACCTGGGGGCCTGCCTGCGCGTGGCGGACGCCATGGGCGTGCATGCGGTGCTGGCGCCGAAGGACCGCGCCGTGGGGCTGAACGCCACGGTGCGCAAGGTGGCGTCCGGCGCGGCCGAAACCGTGCCCTTCATTTCCGTCACCAATCTCGCGCGCACCCTGCGCGACCTGAAGGACAAGGGCGTATGGACGGTGGGTGCGGCAGGGGAGGCCGAGCGCGACCTGTTCGCGACCCGCCTCAAGGGCCCGCTGGCGTGGGTGATGGGCGCCGAAGGCGAGGGCCTGCGTCGGCTGACGCGGGAAGTGTGCGACGAACTGGTGCGCATCCCCATGTTCGGCTCGGTGGAGAGCCTGAACGTCTCGGTCGCCAGCGGCATCTGTCTCTACGAGACGCGCCGCCAGCGCAGCCTGGCCTCCTGATCAGGCGCGCTGCGCCGCGCGCCGTCCCCGGCCGCGCGCCAGTGGCAGCAGGCCGACGCCGACGAGGAGCAGCGTCGCCGGCTCGGGCACCGCATGCAGGAAGGTGTCCGCGAGAATCCGGTGCGTCGCCGTCGTCGGGTGCATCGCATCCCAGAACAGATATTCCTGCGGATTCGCGCAGGTCGTGCCGCCGGGCAGCGCGTACAGGCTGTAGCAGCCGGTGCTCACATTGGTCAGGCCATAGGCGGCGGGATTCATGTACACCGCGTCGAGCAGGGAGAAAGTGTCGATGCGAATCAGGTCGACGGCAGGAAACAGGGCGTCGATCTGATCCAGCGCGGTGGACAGGGCCTGGTTGAATATCCCCGTCAGATAGGATGCCCCCGGATTGGGTGCGCCGCCTCCGGTCACCGCGGGAACGAGGCCCAGATCCGGAATGTTGGGCACCACGATGGAATGGGCGCCGGCCACGACCAGGCTGGTCACCACGCTGGCGAGGTCGCCCACGGCGCCTGCGAGGTCGGCGCTCGGATCATAGCCGGGGTTGGCCGCGAGCTGGGTCAGGATGTCCGCCAGGTTGTTCGCCCCCGCCCACACGACATAGAGGGCGCTGGCGTTTGCGCTGCCGCCGCCCAGGCTGGCCAGATAGGCATCCCGCTGTTGCAGCAGGGTCTGCGCCCCGGGGATGGGCCATACCTGATAGCTGGTGCGGGCGCCGCCGTAGGCATAGTTGGTGCCGCCGAGCAGGGAAGGCGTCACGCTCAAGCCCAGATCCTGGGCGAGATAGTCGATATAGTTGCGGCCGTTGGTGAAGCGTCCGTAGGTGCTGCCGTCGGTGTATTCCGGCGGCGGGGCGGCGCCGCCCGTGAGCAGGCTGACGTTGCCCTGGTCCGACAGGCTGTCGCCGAAGACGTAGAGATCGCTGTACGGCACCGCCCCCGCAATGGCCGAGCACAGCGACAGCAGCAAGGCGAAACCGATCCGCCATGTATGTTTCATTTCACTCCCCCGCGCGATGAAAAGAGGTTTCCAGGCCTTCATGACAAGCGACTTCCGTTTGTCATGAACGGCAAGCGGCAAGCAGGAACTGCGCCCGGGAGGAGAAATCAAGGAAAATCAGGCAGTAGCCGGCCTCGCTCGGGGTGGGTGGGCAAGCGACTGTAAATTTTTTCGACAGCCGGCCTCAGGCCCGGGCCGGTCCCTTGAGCCGGATCAGGGCGCGTTCCCACTGCGGATTCGGCGGCCCTTTCGCCAGGCGCTGGATGCGGCCCACTTCATTCTCATACCAGCCGGCGTCCTGCTGGTTCGGATGCGCCTCGTAGGCCCACCAGCTGCCGTCGGCATCCTGGGCGAGGAATTCGGCCCATTCGGGCAGCTCCACGCCGGCCAGCTCCGGCGGGCGCTCGTCTGAATTGTTCGGCATAATCGCGGTCTCCCTTACAGCCTGTTCAGCCAGCGGCTGCGCGCTGTAATGGGCCTCAAGTCTCCGGTATAATTCACTTTTTTCCGCACTTTCAACTGGTTTTATGGGCGCACGGACGCTGTACGACAAATTGTGGGATGCGCATGTGGTGCATGTCGAGGACGACGGCACCGCGCTGCTGTATATCGACCGCCATCTGGTGCACGAGGTCACCAGCCCGCAGGCCTTCGAGGGCCTGCGCATGAATGGCCGCAAGCCGTGGCGCGTGGTTGCCAACCTCGCGGTGGCCGATCATAACGTGCCCACGACCCGGCGTGCCGAAGGCATCAGCGACCCGGTGTCCTCGCTGCAGGTGGAGACGCTGGACAAGAACTGCGACTACTTCGGCATCACCGAATTCAAGATGAGCGACATCCGCCAGGGCATCGTGCACGTCATCGGGCCGGAGCAGGGCGCGACGCTGCCCGGCATGACCGTCGTCTGCGGCGACTCCCATACCAGCACCCATGGCGCGTTCGGCGCGCTGGCCCACGGCATCGGCACCTCCGAGGTGGAGCATGTGCTCGCCACGCAATGCCTGCTGCAGAAGAAATCCAAATCCATGCTGGTCAAGGTGGAGGGCAAGCTTGGCCCCGGCGTGACCGCCAAGGACCTGGTGCTGGCGATCATCGGCAGGATCGGCACCGCCGGCGGCACGGGCTATGCCATCGAATTCGCCGGCAGCGCCATCCGCGACCTGTCCATGGAAGGGCGCATGACCATCTGCAACATGGCCATCGAGGCGGGCGCCCGCGCCGGTATGGTGGCGGTGGACGACAAGACGATCGAGTACGTGAAGGGCCGTCCCTTCGCCCCCAAGGGCGAACTGTGGGACAAGGCGGTGGCCTACTGGCGCACGCTGGTGAGCGACCCCGATGCCAGGTTCGACGCAGTGGTCGAGCTGGATGCCAGCACCATCCAGCCTCACGTGACCTGGGGCACGTCACCGGAGATGGTGACCACCGTCGATGGGCGCGTGCCCGATCCGGCCCAGGTGGCCGACCCGGTCAAGCGCACCGGCATGGAGCGCGCCCTGCAATACATGGGCCTGCAGGCGAACACGCCGATCACCGAAATCGTCATCGACAAGGTGTTCATCGGTTCCTGCACCAATTCCCGCATCGAGGACCTGCGCGCCGCCGCGGCCGTGGCCAAGGGCAAGCACGTGGCGAAGAACGTGAAGCTGGCCATGGTGGTGCCGGGCTCCGGGCTGGTGAAGCGGCAGGCGGAGCAGGAAGGCCTGGACCGGATCTTCCTCGACGCCGGCTTCGAATGGCGCGAGCCCGGCTGCTCCATGTGCCTGGCCATGAACGCGGATCGGCTGGAGCCGGGGGAGCGCTGCGCCTCGACTTCCAACCGCAATTTCGAAGGCCGCCAGGGGCCGAACGGGCGCACCCATCTGGTGAGCCCGGCCATGGCGGCGGCGGCGGCGATCGCGGGGCATTTCGTCGACGTGCGCAAGGTTTGATTTGTTAGGAGGGCAATGCGAATGAAACTGGCATCTTGGATGGTCGTGCTGCTGTTGGGCGCGTTTCTGGCCGGCTGCAACACCATGGAAGGCTTCGGCAAGGACCTGAGCAAGCTCGGCGGCAAGATCGAAAACAAGGCGGAAGAAAAGAAGAGCTATTGATGGAAAAGTTCGTCCGGCTCGAGGGGCTCGTGGCGCCGCTGGATCGCGCCAACGTCGACACCGACGCCATCATCCCCAAGCAGTTCCTGAAGTCGATCGCGCGCAGCGGCTTCGGGCCCAATGCGTTCGACGAGTGGCGCTATCTGGACCACGGCGAGCCGGGCATGGACAACTCGAAACGGCCGCTGAACCCGGATTTCGTCTTGAACCAGCCGCGCTACCAGGGCGCGCAGATCCTGCTGGCGCGCGAGAACTTCGGTTGCGGCTCCAGCCGCGAGCACGCGCCCTGGGCGCTGCAGGACTACGGCTTCCGCGCCATCATCGCGCCGAGCTTCGCCGACATTTTCTACAACAACTGCTTCAAGAACGGCATCCTGCCGATCGTGCTGGACGCGGCCATTGTCGACCAGTTGTTCAAGGAAACGGAGGCGGCCGAGGGCTACAAGCTGACGGTGGACCTGGAAGCCCAGACCGTGAGCACGCCTGGCGGGCAATCCTTCGGCTTCGAAGTAGACGGGTTTCGCAAATACTGCCTGCTGAATGGCCTCGACGACATCGGCCTGACGCTGCGGCACGTGGACAAGATCAAGGCATACGAGGCGCGGCGCAAAGTCGAGGCGCCGTGGTTGTTTGCGCAATAAGGACCAGCAATGAAAATCGCAGTATTGCCGGGTGACGGCATCGGCCCCGAGATCGTCGCCCAGGCGGTGAAGGTGATGCAGGCTTTGGCCAAGGATGGCCTGAAGCTGGAACTGGAAGAGGCGCCCATTGGCGGCGCCGGCTATGACGCGGCGGGCGACCCGCTGCCGGAATCGACGCTGGCCCTGGCCAAGGCCGCCGATGCGGTGCTGCTCGGCGCCGTGGGCGGCCCCAAATACGACACGCTGCCCCGCGACAAGCGCCCGGAGCGGGGACTGCTGCGCATCCGCAAGGAAATGAACCTGTTCGCCAACCTGCGCCCGGCGCTGCTGTACCCGGAACTGGCGAGCGCCTCCACCCTGCGCCCGGAAGTGGTGGCGGGCCTGGACATCATGATCGTGCGCGAGCTCACCGGCGACGTGTATTTCGGCCAGCCGCGCGGCATCGAGGTCCGAAACGGCGAGCGTGTCGGCTTCAATACCATGCTCTATTCCGAATCGGAAGTGCGGCGCGTGGCCCACGTGGCCTTCGGCATCGCCATGAAGCGCAGCAGGAAGCTGTGCTCGGTGGAGAAGGCCAACGTGCTGGAATGCTCCGAGCTGTGGAAGGAAGTCGTGATCGAGGTGGCGAAAGACTACCCACAGGTGGAGCTGTCGCACATGTACGTGGACAACGCCGCCATGCAGCTGGTGCGCAATCCCAAGCAGTTCGACGTGATCGTCACCGGCAACATCTTCGGCGACATCCTGTCCGACGAGGCCTCCATGCTCACCGGCTCCATCGGCATGCTGGCCTCCGCCTCCCTGGACGCGAACAACAAGGGCCTGTACGAGCCGATTCACGGGTCCGCACCGGACATCGCCGGCAGGAACGTGGCGAATCCTTTGGCAACGATTCTGTCGGTGGCGATGATGCTGCGCTACACCCTGAACCAGGAAGCGGCGGCGCAGCGCATCGAAAACGCGGTGAAGAAGGTGCTGGCGCAGGGCTTGCGCACGGCCGACATTTACACCGAAGGCACGAAAAAGGTTTCGTGCAGCGAAATGGGCGACGCAGTGGTATCCAGCTTGTAGCCGGTAGGTGGTAGCTTGTAGCTCGGGTTGTGGCGCGCTTTGCGCGCACCTTCAGAGCTACCCGCTACAAGCTACAGGCTACCAGCTCACACAAAGGAGATGACGAAAGTGTTGAAAGTAGGTCTGATCGGCTGGCGCGGCATGGTGGGTTCCGTGCTGATGCAGCGCATGCGGGAAGAACGGGATTTCGAGGTCATCGATCCGGTGTTCTTCACCACCTCCAATCCCGGCGGCAAGGGTCCGGACATCGGCCGTGACGTGCCGCCGCTGAAGGACGCCTCCAGCATCGACGAGCTCAAGGCGATGGATGCCATCATCACCTGCCAGGGTGGCGACTACACGAAGGACGTGTATCCCAGGCTGCGCGCGGCCGGCTGGAAAGGCTACTGGATCGATGCCGCCTCCACCCTGCGCATGCAGGACGAGGCGATCATCATTCTCGATCCCGTGAACAAGAACGTCATCCAGGACGGCCTGGCCAGGGGCGTGAAAACCTATGTCGGCGGCAACTGCACGGTGTCGCTGATGCTGATGGCCATCGGCGGCCTGTTCGACAAGGGGCTGGTGGAATGGATCAGCCCCATGACCTACCAGGCGGCCTCCGGCGCCGGCGCGCGCAACATGCGCGAGCTGATCCAGCAGATGGGTGCCATCCACGCCAACGTGAAGGCGCTGGTGGACGATCCCGCCTCCGCCATCCTGGAGATCGACAGGAAGACCGCCGATTTCATCCGCTCCAAGGACTACCCGCTCGACGCCTGGCCGGTGCCGCTCGCCGGTTCGCTGATTCCGTGGATCGACGTGCAGCTCGAATCGGGCCAGTCGAAGGAGGAATGGAAGGCGCAGGTCGAGTGCAACAAGATCCTCGGTCGCTCCGACAAGCAAATCCCGATCGACGGCCTGTGCGTGCGCATCGGCGCCATGCGCTGCCACAGCCAGGCGCTCACCATCAAGCTGACCCGCGACGTGCCGCTGGACGAAATCCATGACATCATCGCCGGCCACAACGACTGGGTGAAAGTCGTTCCGAACGACCGCCAGATCACCATGGAACAGCTGACCCCGGCGGCCGTGACCGGCACGCTGACCGTGCCGGTGGGCCGCATGCGCAAGCTCAACATGGGCCCGCAGTACCTGTCCGCCTTCACCGTGGGCGACCAGCTGTTGTGGGGCGCGGCCGAACCGCTGCGCCGCATGCTGCGCATCCTGCTCGAAAAATAGCCGGCCGCTTGTCAGCCACGCCAGGCGCAGCGAACAGCGCCTGGCGTTTTTCTTTTGGAGGCGTCATGTCCCAATTCAATGTCTGCGTGATTGGCCCGCGCACCCTGGTGGGCGAAAACCTGCTGGAGATCCTGGAGGAGCGTTCGTTCCCGGTGGAGGCGATGTTTCTGCTGGATGCAGGCGAGGAGGTGGGCGAATCGGCGACCTTCGCCGGCACCGACTATGCGGTGCGCGATATCGCCTCCTTCGATTTCAGCCAGGCCCGGATCGCCTTCTTTTGCGGCCCCGCCACGCTGTCCGCCGAGTATGGGCCCAAGGCCGCGGACGCCGGCTGCGTGGTGATCGACGACAGCGACCGGTTCCGCATGGACCCGGCAGTGCCGCTGGTGGTGCCGGAGGTGAACGGGGACGCGCTGCGGGGCGCGGCGCGCGGGCGCATCATTGCGAGCCCGAACACCTGCGCCACGCTGCTGGCGATGACCCTGAAGCCCGTGCATCAGCGCGCCGGGCTCGAGCGCGTGAACGTCGTGACCTTCCAGTCCGTGTCCGGGACGGGGCGCGCGGCAGTGGAGGAGCTCGCGCAGCAGTCCATGGCGCTGTTCAACCAGAACCCGATCGAGCCGGACATCTATCCGAAGCAGATCGCCTTCAACCTCCTGCCCCAGATCGGCACGGAGGAGGCGAGCGGCTACACGCGGGAGGAGGTCAAGGTCATGGAGGAGACACGCAGACTGCTCGACCTGCCGGAACTCCCCATCGACGCGACCTGCGTGCGGGTGCCCGTGTTCTACGGCCATGGGATCGCGGTGCAGGCGGGCACGAGCCGGGCGCTCACGCGCCAGGATGCGCGGGCCCTCCTGGACGCGGCGCCGGGGGTGGTGGTGTACGAGGAGGCCGGCGCGGGGGGCTGCCCGACGCCGGTGGTGGAAGCCGCGTCCAACGACCCGGTGTTCGTCGGCCGGATTCGCACGCCTTTTGCGAAAAATGCTAAAGGACTGAGCTATTGGGCCGTAGTTGACAACATGCGCAAGGGCGCTGCCTTGAACTGTGTTCAGATTGCCGAAAATTTAATTCAGAACTGGCCAGATTGACCGCTAATGTAATGTGCTCTGTCAGCTTGCAACTCTAACTATTTGATGTTACCGTGCTTAGCCCGGCCAGGATATTCATGAGGATGGCATGAAACCCAAACACACCCTAAAACATTGGCTGATTGCGAGCGCAATGCTCGCCATGCCGTGGGCCGCCGACGCAGCGGGCCTGGGCAAGATCACCGTCACGTCGGCTTTGGGCCAGCCCCTGCGCGCCGAGATCGACCTGATCTCCGTACCCAAGGACGATGTGGACCTCCTCGTGGCGAAGCCGGCCGCCCCCGAAGACTATCGGCGCGCCGGACTCGATCGGCCGGAAGGGGTGCAGACCGTCCGCTTCACGGTCGAGAAACGATCCGATGGCCAACCCTATCTCAAGGTGACCTCGCTGCAGCCGATGAACGAGCCATTCCTGCAGCTGTTGGTGCAGCTCGACTGGCCGTCCGGCCGCATCCTGCGCAACTACACCGTTCTGCTCGATCCCCCGGGTCTGCAGGAACGGCCCGCCGCGCCGGCCGTGACCGCACCCACCGTCAAGGCGGCACCGCAGACGGCCAAGGCCGAACCGGCCGTGGTGCCGGAAAAGCCCGCGCCGGCCCCGGCGCCCGCCGTCGCCAAGCCGGCCAAAAAAGCACCCGCTTCCGCCTCGGCCAAGAAAGACGAAGTCCTGGTCCATGCCCAGCCGGCGCCGGCGCTGACGCCAGCGGAACAGACTTTCCCGCGCTTCGGCGGCGAGCGCGAGCTTGCGCCACCCACCCCGGCCCCGGCGCCCAAGGCGGTCACCGCCCAGCCCCCGGCTGAAAAGACCTACAAGGTCAAAAGCGGCGACACGCTGGCCAAGATTGCCCAGGAGTTCAAGCCCGAGGGGTACAGCCTGGACCAGATGCTGGTTTCCCTGTTCGAGGCCAACAAGCAGGCTTTCGATGGCGCCAACATGAACCGCCTGAAGAGCGGCCAGATCCTGCGCGTGCCGGAGCAGAGCCAGCTCGACGCGGTGAACCGCACCGAAGCCGCGAAAGAGGTGAAGACCCACGCCGCCGACTGGAACGCCTACCGCCAGAAGCTCGCCGCGGCGGCGGGCGAGGAAAAGCCGGCGGAGAAGGCGGGCGCCCAGGAGGCGACCGGAAAGATCACCGCCAAGGTGGAGGACAAGGCTCCCCAGGCGCAGCAACCGGCGCAGGACGTGCTGAAGCTGTCCAAGGGTGAAGTTCCGGAACAGGCCAAGGGCAAGGCGGCAGCCGGCGGCAAGCCGGGCGCTGCCGGCGCGGATGCCCGGGCGCTGCAGGACAAGCTGAACGCGGTGCAGGAAGAGGCGGCGGCGAAGGACAAGGCGCTCAAGGAAGCGAATTCCCGCATTGCGGATCTGGAAAAGAACATCCAGGACATGAAGCGGCTGCTCGAGGCGCAGAACAAGCAGATGGCCGACCTGCAAAAACAGGCGGCAGCGCCGGCGAAGGAAGCGCCGAAGCTGGCTGCGGCCGAGGCCGCCAAGCCGGCCCCGGAAGTCAAGGAAACCAAGCCGGAAGCCAAGCCCGAAACGGCCCCGGCGCCGGTCGCCCAGGAAGCCAAGCCGGCGGAAGCCGCGCCGGCGCCGGAAGCGAAGCCGGTGCCGCCACCCAAGGCGGAGAAAAAACCCGCGCCGAAGGTCGTTGAGCCGGTGGCGGAGCCGTCCTTCCTGGAAGACCTGCTGGCCAATCCGCTGTACCTGGCCGGCGGTGGCGCCGCAGTGGTCGGCGGGCTGGTCGCGGCGCTGTGGGCGGTGGGACGCCGGCGCAAGAAGAGCCTCGCCAGCTTCGAGGACTCGATCATGACCGGCGGCGACCTGAAGGCGAACACCGTCTTCGGCAATACCGGGGGCGGGCAGATCGACACCGGGGATACCTCCTTCCTGACCGACTTCAGCCAGGGTGGGATGGGCGCCATCGACACCAATGACGTGGACCCCATCGCCGAAGCCGAGGTCTATATGGCCTACGGCCGTGACGCCCAGGCCGAAGAGATCCTGAAAGAGGCGATGTCCAAGGATCCCAGCCGCCACGAAGTACAGCTCAAGCTGCTGGAAATCTACGCGGGCCGCCGCAACCAGGACGCCTTCGAGACCGTCGCGACCGAACTTTATGCGGCGACCGCCGGCCAGGGCCCGGTGTGGGAGAAGGCAGCCGAGATGGGGCGCAACCTCGACCCCAACAACCCCTTGTATGCCGGCGGCGCTGCAGGCGCGGCCGCTCCCGCCTCCGCCCCGGCGCCCCAGGGCGCTGGCCCGGCTGCGGCT
>CAYUJV010000085.1:0-13106 GCA_964445085.1 uncultured Burkholderiales bacterium | reverse complement strand
TGTCCAGGGGCAGGTACAGCAGATTGCTGCCGGATTTCTGGTCCACCAGGACCTTGGTGGTGTTGCTGAAGATCTGCTGCATGGCATCCAGGTAGAGACGGTCGCGGGTCACGCCCGGGGCCTTGTTGTATTCGGTCACCACGGAACGGAAGCGCGCGGCGTCGCCTTCGGCATTGGCGATCACGCTGGCGCGATAGCCTTCCGCCTCCTGGAGCAGGCGCGCGGCGGTGCCCTTGGCCTTCGGGATGACGTCGTTGGCGTAGGCCTCGCCCTCGCTCTGCAGGCGCTTGCGGTCCTGGTCGGCACGGTTGGCGTCGTCGAACGCGGCCTGCACCTGCTCCGGCGGCTGCACCTGGCTGATGGTGACGTTCTGCACGGTGATCCCCGACTGGTAGCGGTCGAGCATCTGCTGGATCAGCTCGCCCGCCTTGTTCGCGACCTGGGTGCTCTCGTACAGGACGGAATCGATCTTGGTCTTGCCCACGACTTCGCGCATGGCGCTTTCCGCGATCTGGCGCACGTAGGCCTGATCGTCGCCGATGTAATTCTTGAACAGGAATTTCTGCGGATCGGTCACCCGGTACTGCACCGCGAAGGACACGTTCACGATGCTCTTGTCGCCGGTGAGCATGGTGGCTTCATGGGACTGCTTGTTCTGCACGCTCTGGCGATAGCCAATCTCGGTGATGCGGTTGCCCTCGACGTCGACCATTTCCACGGTCTCGATCGGGTACGGCAGGTGCCAGTGCGGCCCGGGCATGGTGAGCTCGGCGAACTTGCCGAAACGCAGCACGACGCCACGCTCGCGGGCATTCACGATGTAGAAGCCGCTGCCGATCCAGATCACCAGGATCAGGCCGATCAGCAGGGGCACGCCGTTGAACGGCGGCCTGGCGGGCCCGCCGGGAGGCGGCGTGGGCGTGCCCTTGCCGCCGAACATGCGGCTCAGCTTGTCGTTGAAGTTGCGCCAGAGTTCGTCGAGGTCCGGCGGACCTCCGCTCGATTTCTTGCCCCAGTCGGGATCGTTCCACGCCATGCGGGTTCCAGTGCAGAGTTGTGCTTGAGATTGATGCGGGTTGTCTCACGCTCATGGGAAACCGCCATGAGCGTTCCCCTCACCCCTGCCCTCTCCCGCGAGCGGGCGAGGGGGACGAGGTGTCGCTTTGCGACTTTCGTGTCAGAGCGCGCACTCGGCGCGCGCCGCCACGTCGGTCTTGCCGGGCGCCGCGGCCTCGGCAAGAGCAAGCCGCAGCTGCTCGAGCCCTGCGCCGGTATGGGCGCTGACCCAAACCCGCGAAATATTACCATACTCGTCCCGCTCCAGCCCCGGCGGCAGGCCGCGCAGGTCGATCTTGTTGAAGACGAGGATCTGCGGGATGCGGTCGGCGCCGATTTCCGCCAGCACCTGGTTCACCTGGGCGATCTGGTCGTCCCGCGCCGGGCTCGCCGCATCAACCACATGCAGCAGCAGATCGGCCTCGGCCGCCTCCTCCAGCGTGGCGCGGAAGGCCTCGATCAGGCTGTGGGGCAGATGCTTGATGAAGCCGACAGTGTCGGACAGCACGATCTGCCCGATGTCCGGCAGGAACACGCGGCGCGAGGTGGTATCCAGGGTCGCGAACAGCTGGTCGGCCGCATAGGCTTGGGCGTGGGTCATGCGGTTGAACAGGGTGGACTTGCCGGCGTTGGTGTAGCCCACCAGGGACACGGAGAACACCTTGCGCCGGTCCCGCGCCCGGCGCTGGGTATGGCGCTGGCGGGTGAGCTTGGCGAGACGTTCCCGCAGCAGCTTCACCCGCTTGCCGAGCAGCCGGCGGTCGGTCTCGAGTTGGGTTTCGCCCGGACCGCGCAGGCCGATGCCGCCCTTCTGCCGCTCGAGGTGGGTCCAGCCGCGCACCAGCCGGGTGGAGAGATGCTCGAGCTGGGCCAGTTCGACCTGCAGCTTGCCTTCGTGGGATTTCGCGCGCTGGGCGAAGATGTCCAGGATCAGGGCCGTGCGATCGATCACCCGGCACTTCAGCCGCCCTTCCAGATTGCGCTGCTGGCCCGGGCTCAGGTCGTGGTTGAAAATCACCACGTCGGCACCGGTGCTGGTCAGGACATCGGCGATCTCGTCGACCTTGCCACTGCCGGCGAACAGCGCCGCATCCGGTCGGCTGCGCCTGCCGGTGATCACGGCCAGCGTCGCCGCATGGGCGCTGTCCGTCAGCCGCCGCAGTTCCTCCAGGCTCTCTTCCTGGTCCGGCTCGCCGAAGTCCAGGCTGACGAGCACGGCCTTGTCAGCAGCGGCCTGCCGGTCAGGCGTCGGGGGCATCAGTGGAGATGTTCACCGGGCGCGTCGGAACAACGGTGGAAATGGCGTGCTTGTACACCATCTGGGTGACGGTGTTCTTCAACAGCACAACGTATTGATCGAAGGACTCGACCTGTCCTTGCAGCTTGATGCCGTTCACGAGGTAAATCGAGACGGGAATATGCTCTTTGCGTAAGGTGTTCAGAAACGGGTCTTGTAACAGTTGCCCTTTGCCGCTCATGGCTTCTCCAATGCATTTTTGGTGTAACTGGTTTCTTGACTTGGTTCGCCGGACTCGCCAGTGCGAGAAAATCCTCCCCGGGAACCCCCCCGACGCCTACATGATAGAACAAAACCAGGGGGTTGCCTAAGAATGGGGCCGAATCACCCCGGTTCAATACCTCGATTCGCGCCCGAGTCGGCGCCGGACTCAGTACTGCGACCCCGGCCGCGCCTGCCGAGTTCCCGGCGGAGCGGCGAAGAGCGGCTCGCCGTAGAGGAAGCCCTGGCCCCAGTCCACCCCCATCTCGCGCAGGAGGGCAGCGGTCTCTTCGTCCTCGATGCACTCCGCGATGGTGGTGATGTTGAGGGTCTTGGCCAGCACCACGACACTGCGCACCATGCTCAGCACGCGCTCGTTGTGGCGCATGTTGCGCACCATCCAGCCCTCGATCTTGAGGAAGCTGATGGGCAGCTCGGCCAGATACAGGAAGGAGGAATAGCCGCTGCCGAAGTCGTCCAGGGCGAGGCGGAAGCCGTAATCCAGCAGGCGCTGCAGGTCCCGGCGGGTCGAGCCGAAATCCTCCAGCAGCTGCCGCTCGGTGATCTCGAACACGATGGGCTGGCTGTGGCCGAAATTTAGGGCGCTGCGTTCCGCGTGCCGGCGCGCCTCCTCCAGCAGGGCATCGAGCAGCTCCTTGCGCGCGAGGAACTGCGGCGAGAGATTGATGAAATGGACCAGCGGCCTGCCGCCGTCGGCCTCCCGCCCGTCGCAGCAGCGGGCGAGCGCATCCCGCGCCACCAGATCGTCCACGACATGGATGAGATGAATGCCCTCCGCCGCCTCCACGAAGTCCGCGGCCGGCAGAATTTCACCGTCCGGCAGCACCAGGCGCGCCAGCGCCTCCTCCGCCACCGGCCGGCCGGTTTGCAGGTCCACCATCACCTGATAGGCGGCGCACACCCGGTTGTCCTGCAGGGCCTGCTGCAGCATGCCCGCCTGCCACAGGGTGCCGCGGCCGACGGATTCGCTGGCGACGACGCGGTCGCGGCCGCGGCGCTTGGCCTCGTACAGGCAGCCGTCCGCCTCCGACAGCACGCGGGTGATCTCCGCGTCTCCCGGGTGGTAGACGCCGATGCCGATGCTTGCCGTCAGGGCCAGGTTGCCGTGCCGGCTCACCAGCGGCTGCGCCTTGATTTCCTCGCGCAGGCGCTCCATGGCGTGATACGCGTTCGCGTCGTCCGAGTCATGCAGGAAGACGAGAAATTCCTCGCCACCCCAACGCGCCACCCAGTCGCCTTCGCGCAGGACCGTGCCCATGATTTTCGCCACATGGCGCAGGACATCGTCGCCGACGTCGTGGCCGAAATGGTCGTTGATCAGCTTGAAGCGGTCGAGGTCGCACACCGCGATGGCAAAGGGCTGGTTGGCCCGGCGCGCGCGCGCCAGTTCGCCGGCGAAGCGGTCCTCCGCGGCGCGCCGGTTGGGCAGTCCGGTCAGGCTGTCGGTCATGGCCATGGCTTCCAGCGCCGCGTGCTGCCGCTGTTCCGCCAGCACGCGGCCGAACCAGCTGGCCAGGATCTCGACGAAGGCCCGGTCCTCGTCGCTGAAGGGGCCGGCATGGGGCTTGCGGCTCAGGAACACCAGCGTGCCGTAGAGATGATCGCCGACCCAGATCGGCGTGCTCGCGTAGCTGCGCAGCCCCATGTCGATCACGGTCGGGTGCTCGCGAAACTCCGGGTCCTCCGCCAGGTTGCAGGCGAACAGGCTCTGCTTCCGGCGCAGCACCGCGGCACACAGGGTGTTCATCAGCGGCAGGCTGCGCAGCTCGCCGAACAGCCGCAGTCGGTCCGCCAGGTGACGGATGTGATAGATCCCGTCGCTCGCCTCGCCGATCAGCCCCGCCTCCATGCCCAGGGTTTCCACGCCCAGCTGCAGCATCTGCATTGCCTTGTCGCCATCGGCGAGCTCGCGGTCGGTGGCCACCGTCCACAACGCCCGCAGCCGCTCCGAGTGGCGCTGGACCTTGGCCAGCAGCTGCTCGCGCTCGCTGACGTCGATGGCGAGCCCCTGCCGCACCGGCTCCGCGCCGTAGCGGTCGAGATACTCGGCGAGCGACAGCCAGACCGGGGCGCCGTCCGGCCTGAGCAGCCGCAGGACGCGCAGGGTGAGGTCGCCGCCATCGCCGCGGGACTCCGCCGGTTCGCCCGCCTCCCCGCACAATGATGCCCATGGCCGTCCCACCACGGCGTCGCGCGGGCGGCCGAGCATGGCGAGGAAGGCGTCGTCCGCCTGCACGATCAGGCCATCGCGCAGGCGCACGGCATAGGTGCCGGCCCTGGCCGCAGAGATCAGCTGGCGCTCGCGGTTCTCGGCGGCCTGCTCGAGCGCGCTCTTGGCGCCGACCAGCGCCGTGCACAGGTCATCGATTTCGCGCACGCCGCTGCTGGGCAGGGCAACATGGGGATCGTGCCGCTCCAGCGCGCTGCGGATGGCGCGCATGCGCTGCATGAAGCGCGCCGCAAGCACGCCGTAGGTCGCGAGCGCCAGGGTGGCCAGGGCCAGCAGCACGTAGATCGGGATGCGCATCGTCTGCCACCACATGTCCAGCAGCAGCGCGTTCGACGCGGAAATGAAGGAGTAGACCGGATAGCGCGGCAGCCGCTGGTAGACGCCGTAGCGTTCCTGGCGCCAGTTGGCCGCGCCAAGCTCGAAAAAGCCATTGCTCGCGTTCTTCTCGATCGAGCCCATGAGGGGCGCGAGATCGAGCCCGTGCGGGTCGAACGGGCGCCCGCCCTCCAGCGGCCAGATACTCAGCAGCACGCCATCTTCGCGCACCAGGCCGATCTGCGCCCCCTTGAGCAGACCGAGATTGGCCCACATCGCCTGCTGCTTCTCCAGGACCACGCTGGTCTGCAGCACGAACAGCGGTCGATCGTCCGCGTCGCGCACCGTGTAGCGCAGGGGCAAAAGCCAGGTGTTGAGCAGATAGCCCTTCTGCGGCTGGTTGATGGAGAGCCCGCTGGCCGCCAGGTTGCGCCGGAAATCCTCGTGCCAGGCCGGATTCTCCAGGACATTGGGCAGGCGCGAGCCCGGCTTGTGGGCGGTGGAGGCGACGATCTGGCCCGAGGGCAGGATCAGGGTCGCCCCGCCCAGGTCGGGATGGGCCGCGCGAAACTCCTGCAACAGCGCCAGCGCCGTCTCCGTGCGCTGCGGCGCGCCCGCCTGCTGCAAACGCAGCGCGAGGGCCTCGAGATTGGTGCCCAGGGTGTCGAAGTAGCTGCGTGCCTGGTTGGCGGCAAGGGAGGCGGCGACCGTCATGCGCTGCAGCTGGACCTGCTTCAGGCTGCGCCACGATAGCCACAGCCAGAGCGCGACGAGCACCAGCGCGGTCAGCCCCAGGGCAAGCAGAACCCTGCGGCCGAGCTGGACCAGGGAGGGGGAAGGCAAGGCTCCTGCAACGCGGGTTTCCGGCATACCCGTTCTTTCATGGGAGATACCTCAAATAGCGGCGCCGGCGGGCGTTTGTTTAGTGTGGGCGACAGGTTCAGGGGGGCGGAATTCGCAGAAATGCCGGACTCGAGTCCAGCCGGCGCGTCGTCTGCGCCGGCGCAACCCGTGGCGGGACGGGGTGCCCTGCGCCGCGCCGGCTCAGTCCTTGCCGCCGAATTTCTTCTTCAGGTAGCGGCGATGGCGCCGCTTCTTGTCTTCCTGGCGCTTGGTGAGGGGCGGCGGCTTCTTGTCGGCATAGGGGTTGAAACCCTGCTTGAACTCCACCCGCAACGGCGTGCCACGCAGGTTGAAGGCATCGCGGAAGGTGTTTTCCAGATAGCGCTTGTAGCTGTCCGCGACCTTGGCGACGTTCGTGCCGTGGATCACGATCACCGGCGGGTTCATGCCGCCCTGGTGGGCGTAGCGCATCTTGGGCCGGAACTGGCCGACGCGCGGCGGGGCGTGCTGCAGCACCGCCTCCTGCAGCACCCGCGTGATCTGGGGCGTGGGCAGCTTGGCCATGGCCGCGGCGTAGGCCTCGTCGATGGACTTGAACAGGCCTGACAGGCCGGTGCCCTCCAGGGCGGAAACGTAGTGGAAGCGCGCGAAGGACAGGAACACCAGCTTGTGGGCGATCTCGCGCTTGAGCTGCTCGCGCCGGTAGCTGTCGAGGCCGTCCCACTTGCTCACCGCCACCACGAGCGCCTTGCCCGCCTCCACCACGAAGCCGGCGAGGTGCGCGTCCTGGTCGGAGATGTCCTGGCGCGCGTCGAGCACCAGCACTACCACGTTCGCGTCCTCGATCGCCTGCAGGGTCTTGATCACCGAGAACTTCTCGATCGCCTCGAACACCCGGCCCTTGCGCCGCACGCCGGCGGTATCGATCAGGGTGTAGGCGCGGTCGTTGCGGGTGAAATCGACGTAGATGCTGTCGCGGGTGGTGCCCGGCTGGTCGAAGGCGATGACCCGCTCCTCGCCCAGCAGGCTGTTGAGCAGGGTCGACTTGCCGACGTTGGGGCGGCCGATGATGGCGATCTTGGGGTGGTCCGGCTCTGGCGCCTCCTCCTCCTTCGCGAACGGCTCGAGCACGATTTCCATCAGCTCGCGCACGCCTTCGCCGTGGCTGGCGGAGATCGGCAGCGGATCGCCCAGGCCGAGCTCGTAGAACTCGGAAGCGACCACCGCGCGCTGCATGCCCTCGGCCTTGTTCACCGCCAGGTACACCGGGCGTCCGGAGCGGCGCAGGGTCTCGGCGATGGCCTTGTCCTGGGCGTTCAGGCCCTGGCGCGCGTCCACCAGGAACACGATGGCGTCCGCCTCGTCCACCGCGAGCAGGGTCTGGCGCGCCATTTCGTGCAGGATGCCGTCCTTGACCACCGGCTCGAAGCCGCCGGTGTCCACCACCAGATAAGGCTTGTCGCCGACGCGGCCGTGGCCGTAATGGCGGTCGCGGGTGAGGCCGGGCATGTCCGCCACCAGCGCCGCGCGCGACTTGGTCAGGCGGTTGAACAGGGTGGACTTGCCGACGTTGGGCCGTCCGACCAGGACGATGGTGGGTTTCATGGGATGGGGGGCGTGCCCTAGTTCAGGCCGAGCAGGAACAGCCCGCCCTTGAGGGTCTGCACCAGAATGCCGTTGGGCGTCGCCTGCGGCGTGGCGCGGATCGGGCTGCCGTCGGTAGCGATGCGCGCGGCGAAGCTGCCGTCCTCGCGCGACAGCAGATGCACATAGCCCTGCAGGTCGCCCACCACCACGTAGCCGCGGTAGACCAGCGGGCCGGAGAGCTGGCGGTTGGTCAGCTTGTCCTGTTTCCAGAGGGAGGCGCCGGTGGCCTTGTCCAGGCTGTGCACCGCGCCATTGACCTCGGACACGTAGACATAGCGCGCATCCATGGCGAGCCCGGTGAGGCTGGACAACTCGCGGCCCCAGATCGGATTGCCGCTGTTGATCTCGAAGCAGGCCACGCGGCCGCGGAATGCCGCGGCGCAGATGCTCTGGCCATCGGTCACCGGATTGCTGGTGACGTCGGCAATGCGCTCCAGCTCGCCCACGCCGCGCGGTTGCGCCACGGTGGCCTCCCACGCGGCCGCGCCGTTGGCAGCCTCGATCGCCACCAGCTTGCCGCCGCCGAAGCCGGCGAACACGCCGTTGTGATCGACGAGCACCCCGGCGGCGCT
Source organism: uncultured Burkholderiales bacterium (assembly GCA_964445085.1). Classification (GTDB taxonomy): domain Bacteria; phylum Pseudomonadota; class Gammaproteobacteria; order Burkholderiales; family Thiobacteraceae; genus Thiobacter. Next base: position 4,924 of record CAYUJV010000085.1, on the reverse strand, counting down.
GCGCACGGTGAGGGTGGGGATCGCGCGCTGGTAGAACCACTTGCGCTTGCCGTCGGCGGCATCGAAGGCGAACACCCGGCCGTCGCCGGAGCGAACATAGACCGCATCCTCGGTCACGGTCGGCGCCGCCAGCACCTCGCTCGACACCCGGGCCTGCCATGCCGGCTTGCCATCGTGGTCGAACGCCAGCACATCGCCCTTGAGCGTGCCCACCACCACCCGGGTCGGGCCCACGCCCACGCCGGCGGACAGCTTGTGGCCGGTGTCGATGCGCCAGACTTCACGGCCGAGGGTGGCGTCGAAACGCGCCAGCTTGCCGTCGCGGCCGGCGGCAAAGATGGCGCCCTGCCACTGCCCGGGGACGAAAATCGCGTTGCCGGCATCGCCGACCGAGGCCCGGCCGGCCACGGTGAGGGTCGCGCTCGGCTTGAACTCGACCAGGGGCGCCGGGATCTGCGTCTTGGCGGACGTGCCGAACCAGTCGTCCCACAGGTCGCCTACGGTCGAACAGCCGGCCAGGGCGGCGACCAGCGCGAGCGCCCCCCAGCCCAGGTGCGTGCGGCGGCTCATCCCTGATTCCCCAGAGCATCGAGCTTGATCTCGATCAGGGCGCGCGCGGCGGCGTCCTTGGGCAGCTTGTCCAGGGCCGCCCGGTAGGCGGCGCGCGCCGCGTCCGCCTTGCCCTGCAAGGCCAGCACATCGCCCCTGCGGTCGTTGTACAGGCTCTCGAACGCCGCATCGTGCTTGGCTTCCAGCAGCTTCAGGGCGCCGTCATAGTTCTTCTCGTCGAGCAGCACCCCGCTCAGGTAGAGACGCGCCAGATCCTTCGATGGCGCATCCTTGGCGTGCTCGATCACCCATTGCAGCTGGCTCTTGGCGCTGATCAGGTCGCCCGCCTCGTAGTTGGCCTTGGCGGCGATCATCGCCGCATCCAGCGCGTAGGGCGTGCGCGGATACTTGTCGATCAGCTCGCCGGCCACGGCGCGGATCTTCCGGGTGTCGTCGGCCGCCAGTTCGCGCACCAGCGTCTGGAACAGCGCCCCTGCCTCGCGCGTCTGCCGGTGCTGATAGCCGGTCCAGAGCTGAAAGCCCGCCACCGCCGCGATGAACAGCGTGACGGCGGCGATGATCTTGGTGCCGTGGGCCCGCCACCACGCCTTGAACGCGTCGAGTTGTTCCTGTTCTTCCAGATCCAGTGCCATTGCAGTCTTCCCAGAGTGTTCCCGGAGTGTTCCCCGGGTGTTCGTTGAATGCAGCGCTAGGCCCGGCGCAGCAGGTCGGGCAAATCGTCCAGGCTCGCCTGGGCCTGTTCCGCCGCTTCGCGCAGGGGCTTGACGCTCACCAGGCCGCGCGCCATTTCGTCTTCGCCGATGATCAGCGCGAAGCGCGCGCCGCTCGCATCCGCCTTCTTCATCTGCGACTTGAAGCTGCCGCCGCCGCAATGCAGCACCACCGCCAGGCCGGCGTCGCGCAAGCGCTCGGCGGTGGCGAATGCATAGCTCTGCACGCCCTCGCCCAAGTGCGCCACGTAGGCGTCCGGCACGGGGCGCGCGCTGGCGATCCCCTGCTCCTCGCGCAGCGCGAGCAGGCGCTCGACCCCCATGGCGAAGCCGCAGGCGGGCGTCGGCTTGCCGCCCAGCTGCTCCACCAGTCCGTCGTAGCGCCCGCCGGCGCAGACCGTGCCCTGGGCGCCGAGCTGGTGGGTCACCCACTCGAACACCGTGAAGTTGTAGTAGTCGAGGCCGCGCACCAGCCGCGGGTTGATGGCGTAACTGATGCCCGCCGCGCGCAGCAGGGCCTGCACTTCCTCGAAGTGTTTGAGCGAGACCTCGTCCAGGTCATCGAGCAGCTTGGGCGCGGCCGCCACCAGCTCCTGCATCGCGGGATTCTTGGTGTCGAGGATGCGCAGCGGATTGGTGTGCAGGCGGCGCCGGGCATCCTCGTCCAGCAGTTCCTGGTGCTGCTCCAGGTAGTGGATCAGGCGTGCGCGATGGCGCGCGCGATCCTCGCTGGTGCCCAGGGTATTGAGCTGGAGTTCGATGCCCGACAGGCCCAGCCGCTTCCACAGGCGCGCCGTCATCGCGATGTGCTCGACGTCCATGTCCGGCCCGGCATAGCCGAGCGCCTCGACGCCGACCTGGTGAAACTGGCGGTAGCGTCCGCGCTGAGGGCGTTCGTGGCGGAACATGGGGCCCATGTAGTACAGGCGCTGCGGACTGTGGTGCAGCAGATTGTGCTCGAGGACCGCGCGCACGCAGGAGGCGGTGCCTTCCGGGCGCAGGGTCAGGCTCTCGCCGTTGAGCGCGTCCTCGAAGGTGTACATCTCCTTCTCGACGATGTCGGTGACCTCGCCGATGGCGCGCTTGAACAGGGCGGTGTGCTCCACGATGGGCATGCGGATGCCGCGGTAGCCGTAGGACGCAAGCCAGTCGCGCACGGTGTCCTCGAAGAACTCCCAGGCGTGGACGTCCTGGGGCAGGACGTCGTTCATCCCGCGGATTGCCTGTAGGCTCCCTGCCATGATCGGGTCGGATCGCTTATGCGTTGCCAAAGCGGCGAATTTTACCAGCTTTCTCCTGCTTCTCCGACGCGGCGATGGCCGCCAGCACGCCGTCCCAGAAGCGGATGCGGGCGCTCAGCGCGGACCGTGCCGCCGCCTCCGCCTCGGCAAGCCGCTGGGGGTCGCCGGCGCACAGGACGTCGAGCAGGCGCAGGGCCAGCGGCGCATGGGAGCCCTCGTCGAGATGGATGTGGCGTTCCAGGTAGTAATGGAATGCTGGCGCGTCGGACGCGGACACCCCCATCTGCCCGAGCAGGGAGCGGAACATGGCCGGGATCACGTGCTCGCGGCCGAGGGAGAAGGCGGCGGCGACCACGTGGGGCTTGCCGCTGGCGATGAAGCCGAAGGTCGTGCCCATGAATTCGCGCGCCGGTTCGGGGACGTCGCCGGCGGCCAGGGCGGCGTCGATCCCGACGCGCTGGGCCAGCGCCACGAAGCTCAGCGCCGGCCCCGGGTCCTCGCCGACTTCGCGCATGGCCTGGCAGTAGAGCTCGAAATGGCTGGTGTACGTGGCGCCGTCGGCGCCGGCCAGCCCTTCGTCGGACTCTTCCTCGAGCACGATCTCGTTGATGAAGCGGCGAACCGCCCCGTCGCCGCGCGGCACCCAGGGCACCCCGGTCGGCGCCACCGTACCCTGCAGATATTTCACCAGGGACATGAAGTCCCAGACCGGATAGACGTGATGCCGCATGAAGACGCCGAGATCGGCGCCGTCACGCACGCTGTGATAGACGGGATGCTGCGCGAGCTGCTGGCGCAGCGGCTCCACGGCACTGAGATCGAAACCAGGTTTCATGACGCATTTCTCTCCGCAAAATTGAGCCGCGGCCAGGTGGTGTCCTGGCCTCCGCATGTCGTGTCTCGCTCGGAATTTTTGACCACCGCCTCTGCGGGCGGTGTGGGGAAAATGCTCAGCCTGCGGCCTTGACCGGGATCGCGCGCAGCGCCTGCGCCCCGCCGGCCGCGGCCTGTTCCTTCATCGCCGCCACGCGCGCCCGCACCTGGCGTTCGAGTTCATCCACCAGCTCTGCGTCGCTGACCTTATGGCTCGGTTTGCCGTCCACGTACAGCAGATTGGGCTGGCCGCCGGCGATACCGAAATCGGCTTCCCTGGCCTCGCCCGGGCCGTTCACCACGCAGCCGATCACCGCCACGTCGAGATGCTCGAGGATGTCGTCGAGCCGCTCCTCGAGCAGGTTGACCGTCTTGATCACGTCGAAGTTCTGGCGCGAGCAGGACGGGCAGGCAATGATGTTCACGCCCTTGTGCCGCAGGTGCAGGCTTTTCAGGATGTCGAAGCCGACGCGCACCTCTTCCACTGGGTCGGCCGCCAGGCTGATGCGGATGGTGTCGCCGATGCCCTCGGCCAGCAGCATGCCAAGGCCGATGGCGGATTTCACCGTGCCGGAGCGGAAGCCGCCCGCCTCGGTGATGCCCAAGTGCAGCGGCTGCTCGATCTGCCTGGCCAGCAGGCGGTAGGCCTCCACCGCCATGAACACGTCGGACGCCTTCACGCTCACCTTGAAGTCGGGAAAGTTCAGGCGGTCGAGGATCTCCACGTGGCGCAGCGCCGATTCCACCAGCGCCTCCGGCGTCGGCTCGCCGTATTTCTTCTGCAGGTCCTTCTCCAGCGATCCGGCGTTGACGCCGATGCGGATGGGAATGCCGTGGTCCTTGGCCGACTGCACCACCGCCTGCACCCGGTCTTCGCGCCCGATGTTGCCCGGGTTGATGCGCAGGCAGTCCGCGCCCAGTTCCGCCACGCGCAGGGCGATCTTGTAATCGAAATGGATGTCGGTCACCAGCGGCACCGGCGAGCGTTTCTTGATGGCGCCGAACGCCTCCGCCGCCTCCATGCTGGGGATGGACACGCGCACGATGTCCGCGCCGACCTTGGCCGCGCGCTCGATCTGGGCCACGGTGGCGTCGACGTCCGTGGTCTCCGTGTTGGTCATGGTCTGCACGGAAATCGGCGCGCCGTCGCCGACGGCGACGTTGCCGACCATGATGCGGCGGCTCTTGCGGCGGGGAATGGCGACGGGGTGCATGACTACTCCAGAGTAAGGCGGGCGACGTTGACCTTGGTGTACCGCTGCAGGTCCACCGGCTTGCCATTATAAGTGAGCCGCACCTTGGGCGCGTTGCCGATCACCAGGGTGAAAGGCGGCTGGCCGGTGACGGTTTCCGCAGCGCCCTTGCGGCTCAGCTGCGAGAAGATCCGCCGGCCGGAAGCATCCCGAATCTCGACCCAGGCATCCTCGTCGAAAGCCATCTGGATACCGGTCTTGGCCGGCGCCGATGCCGCCTCCGGCGTGCCCGGCGTCGCCGGAGCCGCGTCCGCTGGCGTCGCGGCGGGGGACGCAG
>CAYUJV010000084.1:0-13215 GCA_964445085.1 uncultured Burkholderiales bacterium | reverse complement strand
GCCGAACTGGCGCGCGCCCTGCGGGCGGACGGCATCGAGACCGAGGTGCTGTGCGGCGCCGCGGCGCTGGAGCAGGTCGCCGCGGCGCCGGAAGTCGACAGCGTGATGGCGGCCATCGTCGGCGCGGCGGGCCTCAAGCCCAGCCTCGCCGCAGCCCGTGCCGGCAAGCGCATCCTGCTGGCCAACAAGGAGGCGCTGGTGATGTCCGGCGCGCTGTTCATGGACGCGGTGCGCGCCAGCGGCGCGATGCTGCTGCCCATCGACAGCGAGCACAACGCGGTGTTCCAGTCCATGCCGGCCAACGCGCGTGGTGATCTGGCGCAGCTCGGCATCCGGCGCATCCTGCTCACCGCCTCCGGCGGGCCGTTCCGCACCCGGGCGGTGGACACCCTGGATCGCGTCACGCCGGCCGAGGCCTGCGCCCATCCGAACTGGGTGATGGGGCGCAAGATCTCCGTGGACTCGGCCACCATGATGAACAAGGGGCTGGAGGTGATCGAGGCGCACTGGCTGTTCAATGCCGGCCCGGACCAGATCAAGGTCGTGATCCATCCGCAGAGCGTGATCCATTCCATGGTCGAGTACATCGACGGTTCGGTGCTCGCCCAGCTCGGCAATCCAGACATGCGCACGCCCATCGCCCATGCCCTGGGCTATCCGGAGCGTATCGAGAGCGGTGTGGCGGAACTGAACCTGTTCGAGATCGGCCGCCTGGATTTCGAGGAGCCGGACGTGGTGCGCTTTCCCTGCATCGCGCTGGCCTACGCGGCGCTGCGGCAGGGCGGCACGGCGCCGGCCGTCCTGAACGCGGCGAATGAAATCGCCGTGGACGCCTTCCTCGCCGAGCGCATTCCGTTCCGCCGCATCGCGCCGCTCATCGAGCAGGTGATGGGCAGCGTGGCCGTGACGCCGGCGGACAGCCTGGAAGCCATTCTCGCCGCCGACGCCGCCGCGCGCGAGCACGCGGCGGCCCTGGTCGAGGCGGGGCGCGCATGAGCCTGATCTTCACCCTCGTCGCCTTCGCCGTCACCCTCGGCATCCTGATCGTGGTCCACGAGTACGGGCACTACCTCGTCGCCCGTGCCTGCGGGGTCAAGGTGCTGCGCTTCTCCGTCGGCTTCGGCAATCCCATCGTGTCCAAGCGCTTCAAGCCGGACGGCACGGAATGGGCGATTGCGGCGTTTCCCCTCGGCGGCTACGTGAAGATGCTCGACGAGCGGGAAGGGGAGGTGGCCGCCGCCGATCTGCCGTTTGCCTTCAACCGCCAGCCGGTGTGGCAGCGGATGCTGATCGTGGTGGCCGGGCCGGCGGCGAATTTCCTGCTCGCGGCGGTGATCTACTGGGCGCTGTTCCTGCACGGCATGCCCGGCGTGCGGCCGGTCATCGATGCGCCCCCGGCCGGCAGCGCGGCCGCGGTGGCGGGGCTGGCGAAGGGCGACACGATCGAGCGCGTGGCGAATCACGACGTGCGCACCTGGGAGGACGTGAACTGGGCCCTGCTGCGCCACATCGTCGATGGCGGGGAGGTGGAACTCTTCACCCGCGGCGAATCCGGCCTGGTGCAGGTCCATACGCTGCGTCTGGATCGGGGCCAGGCAGGCGACCTGGGGAAGGACTTCCTGCCCAAGCTGGGTCTGGTGCCGACCAAGGTGGCCCAGCCGCGCATCGGCGAAGTGCAGGCGAACTCGCCCGCGGCGCAGGCCGGCTTGCGCAGCGGCGACTGGGTGCGCTCGGTCGACGGCGTCGCGGTAGACGACTGGCAGTCGCTGGTGAAGCAGATCCGTGGCCGGGCGGACCAGCGCGTCAGGCTGGAGATCGTGCGCGACGGACGCACCCTGGAGGTGAGCGTCACGCCCCAGCGCGAAAGCGTGAACGGCGAGAGCATCGGCCGCATCGGCGTCGGTGCCTATGCGTTCGCCACCGTCCGCTACACTGGCCTGCGCGCGGTCGGCGAGGCCTGGCGCAAGACCTGGGACACCGCCGCGCTCAGCCTGGAACTGTTGTGGAAAATGGTCGTCGGCGACGTGTCGTGGCGCAATCTGAGCGGACCGGTGACGATCGCCGACTACGCCGGGCAGACCGCCCAGCTGGGATGGATGCCCTACCTGATCTTCCTCGCCCTGATCAGCACCAGCCTCGGCGTGCTCAATCTGCTGCCGGTGCCGGTGCTGGATGGCGGGCATTTAATGTATTATATCGCCGAACTTATCACGGGACGCGCCGTGTCCGAGCAGGCCATGATGCTCGGACAACGCATCGGCATGGCGCTCCTGTTCACGCTGATGCTGTTCGCCCTCTATAACGATATCAACCGCTTGCTTGGGCCTTGATCGCATGAAATTGAAACTCCTGGTGGTGTCCATGTTGGCGGCGCTTCCGGCGGCTGCACTGCTGCAACCGGCCTGGGCCATCGAACCCTTCGTGGTGAAGGACATCCGCGTCGAGGGCCTGCAGCGCACCGAGGCCGGGACGGTGTTCAGCTACCTGCCGGTCAAGGTCGGCGACACGATGGACGACGAGAAGTCGGCGGCGGCGATCAAGGCGCTGTTCGCGACCGGCTTCTTCAAGGACGTGCGCCTGGAAGCCGAGAACGGCGTGCTGATCGTGCAGGTGGAGGAGCGGCCGGCCATCGGCCAGATCACCATCAACGGCGCCAAGGAATTCCCCCAGGACCAGTTGAAGAGCGGCCTGAAGGAAATCGGCATCGCCGAATCGCGCATCTTCGACCGCGCCATGCTCGACCGCGCGGAGCAGGAACTCAAGCGCCAGTACCTCAGCCGCGGCAAGTACGGGGTGGAGATCAAGACCACGGTGACACCGCTGGAGCGCAACCGGGTGGCGATCCAGTTCGACATCACCGAGGGCGAGGTCGCCAAGATCCGCCAGATCAACATCGTTGGCGCGCAGGCGTATCCGGAGAAGGAGCTCATCGACCTGATGCAGCTCAGCACGCCGAACTGGCTTTCCTGGTACACCAAGAACGACCAGTACTCGAAGCAGAAGCTGGCGGGCGATCTGGAGACCATCCGCTCGTTCTACCTCAATCGCGGCTACCTCGATTTCAACATCGACTCGACCCAGGTGCAGATCAGTCCCGACAAGAAGGACATCTACATCACCATCAACATCACCGAGGGCAAGCGCTACACGGTGTCCGACATCAAGGTCGCGGGCGACCTGCTGATCCCGGAAGACGAGCTGCGCAAGCTGATCGAGATCCACAGCGGCGAGGTGTTCTCGCGCGAGAAGCTCACCGCCAGCACCAAGGCGATCAACGACCGGCTCGGCGACGACGGCTACGCCTTCGCCAACGTGAACGCGGTGCCGACCGTGGACAAGGAGAAGCAGCGGGTCGCCTTCACCTTCTTCATCGATCCGGGCCGGCGCGTGTACGTGCGCAACGTCGTGATCTCCGGCAACACGCGCACCCGCGACGAAGTGATCCGGCGCGAGATGCGCCAGATCGAGGGCGGCTGGTATTCCGCGGCGAAGATCAAGCGCTCCAAGGAACGGATCGACAAGCTGGACTACTTCAAGGAGGTGAACGTCGAGACGCCCGCCGTGGCCGGCACCACGGACCAGGTGGACGTCAACGTGCGGGTGGAGGAGAAACCGACGGGCAACATCATGGCCGGCGCGGGCTTCTCCAGCTCGGAAGGCGTGATCCTCAGCGGCTCGGTGTCCCAGGCCAACGTGTTGGGCTCGGGCAACTACCTGTCGGTGCAGGCCAACACCAGCAAGGTGAACACGGTGTACGCGCTGTCCTACACCAACCCCTATTACACCGACGACGGCCTGAGCCTGGGCTTCGACGTGTTCACCCGCAAGACCGACTCCACCTACACCTCGGTCACGGCCTACACCACCTCCACAAAGGGCGCGACCATCCGCATGGGCGTGCCGCTGACCGAGACCGACAGCGTCGGCTTCGGTCTGGGCTACGAGCGGACCAGCTCCACCGTCGACACCACCGCGTCGCCCACCTATGCCGACTTCGTGAAGACCTTTGGCACCAGCTATTCGATCCTGCACGGCGATGCGTCCTGGGCGCGCGACACCCGCGACAGCCGCATCTATCCGATGAAGGGCTTCTACCAGCGCGCCGGCGCCGAGATCGGCCTGCCCGGCGGCGAGCTGAACTACATCCGGCTCAGCTATCAGCACCAGTGGCTGCACCCCCTGTCGCGGGACACCACCATCCTGCTCAACGGCCAGGTGGGGTGGGCGAAGGGACTGCTGGGCGACCCGTTCCCCTTCTTCAAGAATTACTATGTCGGCGGCGTGAGCAGCGTCCGCGGCTACAAGGCCGGCACCATCGGTCCGAAGGACACTCTGGGCAACGCCATCGGCGGCACCCGCCAGCTGCTGGGCAATGCCGAGTACCTGTTCCCCATGCCCGGCCTCAAGAACGACAAGTCCGCACGGCTGAGCGCCTTCGTGGACGCGGGCGCAGTCTACGGACCGGATGACAAGATCAGCTTGGGCGACCTGCGCTATTCCGCAGGCGTGGCCTTGAGCTGGACCTCCCCGGTGGGCCCGCTCAAGTTCAGCCTGGCCAAGGCGCTGAAAACCAAGCCAGGCGATCAGACGGAAGTGTTCCAGTTCCAATTGGGATCGGTTTTCTAGAGAGCAAATGATGATGCTGAAGAAATTCGTTGCAGTCGCCCTTCTGCTGGGCACGAGCTTGGCCGCCATGGCGCAGGCCGCGGAGCTCAAGATCGGCTTCGTGAACACCGAGCGGATCTTCCGCGAATCCGCCCCGGCGGTCCGCGCGAGCAAGAAGCTGGAGAAGGAATTCGCCTCCCGCGACCAGGAAATCCAGAAAATGGCCAAGCAGTTCCGCGACCTGCAGGCGCACCTGGAAAAGGAAAACGTCACCATGAGCGAGACCGAGCGCCGCAACAAGGAGCGCGATCTCGCCAACCTGAACCGCGATCTGCAGCGCGCGCAGCGGGAGTTCCGCGAGGACCTCAACCTGCGCCAGAACGAGGAGCGCGCCGCGTTCCAGGAGAAGGTCAACCGCGCCATCGGCGAACTGGCGGAGAAGGAGAAGTTCGACCTCATCCTGCAGGAAGCGGTGTATGTCAGCGGCCGCATCGACATCACCGACAAGGTGCTCAAAGCCCTGGCTGACAAATAAGCCGGGCCGGCGGCAACGGCGCGTGGCGCGTTCCCGAAAGGCAAGCGATGGCATCCTCCTCCGCGCCGCTCACCCTGTCCGAGATCACCCGCCGCCTCGGGGGTGAGCTGATCGGCGACGGCGGCATCGAGATCTCGCAGGTCGCCACGCTGGCCCAGGCGCAGCCGTCCCAGCTCAGTTTTCTGACCAATCCCAAATACCGGCCGCTGCTCGCCAGCACCCGGGCCGGTGCGGTGGTGCTCGGCGCGAAGGACCGCGATGCCACCGAGCGCCCGCGCATCATCGCCGCCAATCCCTACGCCTACGTCGCCCGCGTGCTGGCCTTGCTCAACCCGCCCCAACGCGCCGCCGCCGGCATTCACCCGACGGCCGTGGTGCATCCTTCGGCCGAGGTCGATCCGACCGCGGCCATCGGCCCCCAGACGGTCATCGGCGAGCAGGCCCGCATCGGCGCGCGCTGCCAGATCGGGGCGGGCTGCCATGTCGGCGCCGGTGCCGAGATCGGCGAGGACAGCGTGCTGCATGCGCAAGTCTGCGTCTATCACGGCTGCGTGCTGGGGCGGCGCGTCATCGTGCACTCCGGCGCGGTGATCGGTGCCGACGGCTTTGGCTTCGCGCCGGACGCAGGAGCGTGGGTGAAGATCCCCCAGATCGGGCGGGTGCTGATCGGCGACGATGTCGAGATCGGCGCCAACACCACCATCGACCGCGGGGCCCTGGACGACACCGTGATCGAGGAGGGCGTGAAGCTCGACAACCAGATCCAGATCGCCCACAACGTGCGCATCGGCGCGCACACGGTGATGGCGGCCTGCGTGGGGGTGGCCGGCAGCACCACCATCGGCCGGCACTGCATGGTGGGCGGCGCGGCCGGCATCATCGGCCACCTGACGATCGCGGACGGCGTCACCATCTCGGTGGGCACGTTCGTCACCAAATCCATCACCGAGCCCGGCACCTATACCGCGGTGATGTCGGCCGAGCCGCACCGCGACTGGCTCCGGCTGCATGCGCGCCTGCGCCACCTGGATGAGATGGCGGAGCGCATCCGCAGCCTCGAACAAAGAATTCAAGACCTGGAAAGGACCAAGCCATGAGCAGCATGGACATCAACGAGATCATGAAGTATCTCCCGCATCGCTACCCGTTCCTGATGCTGGACAAGGTCGAGAGCGTGGAGCCCGGCAAGAAGATCGTCGCGGTGAAGAACGTGAGCATCAACGAGCCGTTCTTCCAGGGGCACTTCCCCAATCGCCCGGTGTTCCCCGGCGTGCTGATCCTGGAAGCCATGGCCCAGGCGGCGGCGATCCTGTCGTTCAAGACCGAGAACACGACTCCCGATTCGAACTCGGTGTATTACTTCGTCGGCATCGACGGCGCGCGCTTCAAAAAGCCCGTCGGACCCGGGGACCGGCTGGTACTGGAGGTTGAATTCACCCGTGCGGTGAAGGGGATCTGGAAGTTTGCCGGCAAGGCCCGGGTGGACGACGCCCTGGTGTGCGAATCGGAACTCATGTGCACGGTACGCAAGGTCGCATGATTCACCCCACAGCCATCATTCACCCCGGCGCGCGCATCGCGGCCGGCGTTGCCATCGGCCCCTACGCCGTCATCGGCGAGCATGTGGAGATCGGCGAGGGCACCAGCGTCGGCGCCCACGCTGTGATCACCGGCCACACCCGCATCGGCCGGGACAACCGCATCTTCCAGTTCGTCTCCCTGGGCGAGATCCCGCAGGACAAGAAGTACGCCGGCGAGCCGACGCGGCTGGAGATCGGCGACCGCAACACCATCCGCGAGTTTTGCACCTTCAACATCGGGACGGCGCAGGACGCCGGCGTCACCCGCATCGGCCACGACAACTGGATCATGGCCTACGTGCACATCGCCCACGACTGCGTGGTCGGCAACCACACCATCTTTGCCAACAACACCGCGCTGGCGGGGCACGTGGAAGTGGACGACTACGCCATCCTCGGCGGCTTCACCGGCGTGCACCAGTTCTGCAAGATCGGCGCCCACGTCATGACCGCGGTGAGCACGACCATCTTCAAGGATGTGCCGCCCTACGTCATGGCCTCCGGCAGCGACGGGGCCGAGCCCCACGGGCTGAACAGCGAAGGCCTGAAGCGGCGCGGCTTCACGGCGGAGGCGCTGGCGGCGCTGAAGCGGGCCTACAAGACGCTGTACAAATCGGGCCTGACGCTGGAGCAGGCGAAGCAGGCCCTGGCCGAGCAGGCGCAGCAGGAGCCCGCCGTCCAGCTGCTGGTGGATTTCCTCGCCCGCTCCACCCGCGGCATCATCCGCTAGCCGGGCCCGGATTTCGTGATGGGCACCGTGCGCATCGGCATCGTTGCGGGGGAGGCGTCGGGCGATCTGCTCGGCAGCCATCTCGTGGCCGCGTTGAAGGCGCGGCTGCCGGACGTCGAGTTCGTCGGCATCGGCGGGCCGAAGATGATCGCGGCCGGCGTGAAATCCCTGTTCCCGATGGAGACGCTGGCCGTGCGCGGCTACGTCGAGGCGCTGCGCAGCCTGCCGGCCATCCTGCGCGTCCGCAGGGCGCTCCGACGTCATTTCCTCGCCAATCCCCCGCAGCTGTTCATCGGCATCGATGCGCCGGATTTCAACCTGGGCCTCGAACGGAAGCTGAAGCGGGCCGGCATCCCCACCTTCCAGTACGTCGGCCCGTCGGTCTGGGCCTGGCGCGGGAGCCGCATGGCCAAGATCAGGCGCGCGGTGTCCCACATCCTGCTGCTGTTCCCGTTCGAGAAGCCGCTCTACGATGCCGCGGGCGTGGCCGCGACCTATGTCGGGCATCCGCTCGCGGACATGCTGCCCCTGGTTCCGGACCGCGACGGGGCGCGCGAGCAGCTCAAGCTGCGCCCGGGGGACGACGTGGTGGCGCTGTTGCCAGGCAGCCGCCAGAGCGAACTCAGATTGCTCGGCGACCTGTTCGTGCAGACGGCGCTGGCGATCGCCCGGGCTCGCCCGCAGACGGTGTTCCTGGTGCCGCTGATCACCAAGGAAACGCGCCAGCTGTTCGAAGCCGCGCTCTACCGCAACGCCGCCTATGACCTGCCGCTGAAGATTCTGTTCGGCCACGCCCACGACGCGATGATCGCGGCGAATGTCGTGCTGGTGGCCTCTGGCACCGCGACGCTGGAGGCCGCGCTGCTGAAGCGGCCCATGGTCATCACCTATCGCGTGCCGACACTCACCTACAAGCTCATGTGGCCGCGGCGCTATCTGCCCTACGTGGGCCTGCCCAACGTGCTCGCCGGGCGCTTCGTCGTGCCGGAGCTGCTGCAACAGGATGCGACCGCGGAGAACCTGGCCCAGGCGGTGTGCAATCTGCTCGCCGACAAGGCCGTGACCGCCGCGCTGGAGGCAGAGTTCACGCGCATGCACGCGCTGCTGCGCCAGTCCAACGCGGAAAGGGCTGCCGGCGCCATCGCGGCCTTCCTGCAGGGGCAGGCCCATGTCTGAGCGCGTTTGCGGCGTGGACGAGGCGGGGCGGGGGCCGCTGGCCGGGGCGGTGTATGCCGCCGCCGTGATTCTCGACCCGGCGCGCCCCATCGCCGGCCTGGCCGACTCCAAGAAGCTGAGCGAGCGCAGGCGCGAGGCGCTGTTTCCCCTGATCACGCGCCATTCCCTGGCCTGGGCCATTGCCCGCGCCGAGGCGCACGAGATCGACCGGCTGAACATCCTGCAGGCGAGCCTGCTCGCCATGCGCCGCGCGGTGGAGTGGCTCGCGGTGGAACCCGGCCGCGTGCTGGTCGACGGCAACCAATGCCCGGCCATTGCCTATCCGGTGCAGGCCATCGTCGGCGGCGACGATTCGGTGCCGGAAATCTCCGCCGCCTCGATCCTGGCCAAGGTGGCGCGGGATCGCGACCTGTTGCGCCTGGACCGGCTGCACCCGGCCTACGGCTTCCGCCAGCACAAGGGCTACCCGACGGCGGCGCATCTGGCCGCGCTGCGCGCGTTCGGCGCCTGCCCGGAGCATCGCACCAGCTTCGGGCCGGTGGCCCGGATCATCCTGTCACACAACGAGAAAGGACAATGAACATGGATCAGCGCATCGCAATTCTGCTGCACGTCTGGGGCGTCGTCATCTGGGTCGGCGGCATGTTCTTCGCCTACATGGCCCTGCGCCCGGCCGCGGTGCAGACGCTGGAGCCGCCCCAGCGCCTGCCGCTGTGGGCCGCGACCTTCGACCGCTTCTTCCCCTGGGTGTGGGTGAGCGTGGTCGCCCTCCTGGGCAGCGGGCTCTATCTGATCGCGGCCTATGGCGGCTTCGCTGCCGTGGGGCTGTACGTGCACGCGATGTTCGCCCTCGGCATCGTGATGATGCTGATCTTCGGACATGTCTACTTCGCGCCCTTCAGGAAGCTGAAGAAGGGCGTCGCCGCGAAGGACTGGAAGGCCGCAGGCGCGGCCCTGTCCCAGATCCGGGTTCTCGTCGGCATCAATCTGGCCATCGGCATGGTCAACATCGCCGTTGTTTTGCTTGGCAAATTCTTTGCCTGACTGGTGCTAAAGATCACCGCGTTCCTGCCGTAGTTATCTCCAGGCTCCGGCCGCAGCCTGCACGGCTGCGGCTCCGAACAAATCCGGCGGCGCCAGCGCGCCGCCTGCAAAGTTTCGACCTCACAAGAGGCCTGGCTCATGTTCGTCATCATTGGTTACATCGTCGTCCTGGGATCGGTCCTGGGCGGCTTCGTCATGTCCGGCGGCCACATCGCGGCGCTGCTGCAGCCGCTGGAGCTGCTGATGATCGGGGGCGCCGCGGTCGGCGCCTTCGTCGTCGCCAATGGCGGCAAGCCGATGAAGGCCACGCTCAAGGCGCTGCCGCAGGTGTTCAAGGGTTCCAAGTACAACAAGGCGCTGTACATGGAACTGCTGTCGATGCTGTACGAGGTGCTGGCGAAAGTGCGCAAGGAAGGCCTCATGTCCATCGAGAGCGATGTCGAGACGCCGCACGAAAGTCCCCTGTTCGCCAAATATCCCAAGGTGGCCAGCGATCACCACGTGATGGAGTTTCTCACCGACTACCTGCGCCTGATGGTGAGCGGCAGCCTGAACGCCTTCGAGATCGAGAACCTGATGGACAACGAGATCGAAACCCATCACCACGAGGCCCAAGTGCCGATCGGAGCCATCGCCAAGGCCGGCGATGCGATGCCCGCCTTCGGTATCGTCGCGGCGGTGATGGGCGTGGTGCACACCATGGAGTCGGTGGGCCTGCCGCCGTCCGAGCTCGGCATCCTCATCGCCCACGCGCTGGTGGGCACCTTCCTCGGCATTCTGCTGGCCTACGGCTTCGTCGGCCCGCTCGCGACCAAGCTCGAACACAGCCTCGCCGAGCAGACCAAGTTCCTCGAAACCATCAAGGTCACGCTGCTCGCCAGCCTCAACGGCTACGCGCCGCAGATGGCGGTGGAGTTCGGCCGCAAGGTGCTGTATTCCACCGAGCGTCCGACCTTCAGCGAACTGGAAGAAGAAGTCAAAAGCCGCAAGGGCAAGTAAAGCGCCATGAGCGACGATTCCCAGCGCCCCATTATCGTCAAGCGGGTCAAGAAGGCGGCGCACGGCCACCATGGCGGCGCGTGGAAGATCGCTTACGCCGACTTCGTCACCGCGATGATGGCCTTCTTCCTGCTGATGTGGCTGCTGGGTTCCACCACCAAGGCCCAGCGCGAAGGCATTGCGGAATACTTCAAAGCGCCGCTGAAGATCTCCATGACCGGCGGCAGCGGTGCCGGCGACGCTTCCTCGGTCATCAAGGGCGGCGGCACCGACCTGTCGCGCAAGACCGGCCAGATGCAAAAGACCGACGTGCCGCAGAAAAAGAAAACCCTCAATCTCGAGGCGGCCAAGGCGGAGCAGGCGCGTCTGGAAAAGGAACGGCTCGAGAAGCTGAAGGAAAAGCTTGAGAACAAGATCGACACCAATGCCTTCCTCAAGCAGTTCAGGAAGCAGCTGCTCATCGACATCACCAGCGAGGGGCTGCGCATCCAGATCGTGGATGCGCAGAACCGCCCCATGTTCGCCAGTGGCAGCGCGGTGATGCAGCCCTACGCGCGCGAGATCCTGCTGGAGATCGCCAAGGTGCTCAACGACGTGCCCAACACCATCAGCCTCTCCGGGCACACCGACGCGGTTCCCTACTCGGGCGGCGAGCGCGGCTACAGCAACTGGGAGCTGTCCGCCGACCGCGCCAATGCCTCACGGCGCGAGCTGGTCGCGGGCGGCATCGCCGAAGGCAAGATCCTGCGCGTGGTGGGCCTGTCCTCGGCGGTGCCCTTCGACAAGGATAATGCCAACAACCCCATCAACCGCCGCATCAGCATCATCGTCATGAACAGGCAGACCGAGGAGGCGGTGCGCAACGACGGCGGCAAGCTCGAGGTGCCGGCCCAGGCGCTGAAGGAGAACGTGAGTGCGCCTCCGCCCCAGCCCTGACCCCGGGTCCGCGATGGGCGCGATCTCCGTCGGCCGCCTCGCCAGGTGGCCGGTTTTCCTGCGGGCGCTGCTGGCCCAGGTACTCGCCGGCGTGGGCACCCTCGCTTCGGCCCAGCTGGCGGGCGGCGCCTTGCCCGGTCCGGTGCTGTTGCTGATCCACGGTGCGCTGGCCAGCGGCGTCGCGTGGGGCGTCGGGCTGCAGTGGTGGTGGCTGCCGATCCAGTTCCTGTTCGCACCGACCCTGCTCGTCGCGCTCAGCCTCGAGATCGGGCCGGGCTGGTTCCTTGCCGGGTTCGTCCTGCTCGCATTGGTCTACTGGAGCACCTACCGCACCCGCGTGCCGCTGTACCTTTCGGGGCAGGCGGTGTGGCAGGCCGTCGAGAGCCTGCTCCCGGCCCAGGGCAGGGTCGCGGACCTCGGCTCCGGCCTCGGCGGTCCCTTGGCCTTCCTCGCCCGGCGCCATCCGGCGCTGCGCTTCGAGGGCATCGAGGCGGCACCCCTGCCTTTCCTCCTGAGCCGTCTGCGCGCTGTCGGGCGGCCCAACCTGCGTTTCCGCTTCGGATCGTTCTGGGCGCGATCCCTGGGCGAGTACGATCTGGTGTTCGCCTATCTCTCGCCGGCGGCGATGCCGCGCCTGTGGGAACAGCTCCGGGCGGAAATGCGGCCGGGCAGCACCTTCGTCAGCGTCGCGTTTCCGGTCCCCGGGGTGGAGGCGCACCACGTCGTCCAGGCCGGCCACGGCGAGCGCAACCGTCTCTACGTCTGGCGTTTCTAGCGCCGCAGCCATGACGGCCGCCACCAGCAGCGCCCAGCACCGCCTCGCCGGAATCGATCTCTCCACGCTCCCGGTCTTCGGGCATACCATCGCCGAGCTCGGCCGGCTCGCGCCGCGCGGGGAACGGGTGGCGCTGCCGGAGCTCACCGAGATGGTCCTGCATGATCCCTTGCTCGTGCTGCGCCTGCTGCAGACCGTGAACGGCCGCCGCAGCCGGCTCGGCGCAGAGATCACCACCGTCGAGCACGCCATCATGATGCTGGGCGTGCAGCCGTTCTTTCAGCGTTTCTCCGGCCTCACCAGCGTCGAGGAGCGGCTTGCCTCGCGGCCGGCGGCCCTCGCCGACCTGCAGCGGGCGGCGAGCCGCGCCCACCATGCGGCCTACCAGGCGCGGGACTGGGCGATCCATCGCGCGGACATCGAGTCGGAGGAAGTGTTCGTCGCGGCCACCCTGGCCGAGCTGCCGGAGATGGTGCGGGCGTGCCTGCCGTCCGATGCCGGTCAGGCCGACGCGGGGGCGGGCATCGCGGCCAACGCGCTGCGCGAGGCCCTGTTCGATGCCTGCCGCATCCCGGAGCTCTTGCGTACGCTTTCCGATCCGGGGCGCGGGACGCAGCCGCGCGCCGTGAACGTGCAGCTCGCGCTCACGCTCGCCCGTCACGCCGAATCGGGCTGGTGGGGCAGGGACGTGGCGCAGGACCTGGAGGCGGCCGCGGCTTTCCTGCATCTGCCGCTGGACGAGGCCATCGGCCGCATCCACCGCACCGCCGTGCTCGCGGCGCGGGCCTGGCGCTGGTATGGGGCGCCGCCCGCCGCCGCCCTGTTGCCGCTGCTG
>CAYUJV010000083.1:1646-13344 GCA_964445085.1 uncultured Burkholderiales bacterium | reverse complement strand
GTTCCGCATGTCGAGCACCGGGATGCCTTCGGTGATGCAGACGATGACCTCGATGCCGGCATCCGCCGCCTCCATGATGGAGTCCGCCGCGTAGGGCGAAGGCACGTAGATCACGCTGGCATTGGCGCCGGTGGCGCGCACCGCCTCGCGCATGGTGTTGAACACCGGAAGGTTGAGATGCGTCTGCCCGCCCTTGCCCGGCGTGACGCCGCCGACCATGTGCGTGCCGTAGGCGATGGCCTGTTCGGAATGGAACGTGCCCTGCTTGCCGGTGAAGCCCTGGCACAGGACCTTGGTGTTCTTGTCGACGAGGATACTCATGGCGGAAACGCGGGGGATGGGCTGGAATCGGCGTATTTTAATGCCAATCCGGCGCCCCCGCCACGCATGCCTAGCGCGCCAACTCCTGCATGCAAAGCGCGAGCGCCGCGCGCCAGTCCGGCAGCGCAATGCCGAAGGCGCGCTCCAGCCGGGCGCTGCTCATCACCGAGTAGGCCGGGCGCTTCGCCGGCAGCGGATACTCGGCCGTGGTGATCGGCGTCATGCGCGGCTGCTTCGGCGCATGCGCAACGATGGCGCTGGCGAAGCCGAACCAGCTGGTCTGGCCGCCGGCGGTGAGATGATACAGGCCGCCGCGGTCGGCCAGCAGCCGCGCGATGCCGCCGTGGGCATGGCCCTGGGCGACGATGGCGGCAGTGGCCTCGGCGATCATGCGGCTCCAGGTGGGCGCGCCGATCTGGTCGTCCACCACCCGCAGTTCGTCGCGCTCGCCCGCCAGGCGCAGCATGGTCAGCAGGAAATTTTTGCCGCGCAGGCCGTACACCCAGCTGGTGCGCAGCGTGAGATGGGGCGCGCCCACGGCGGCCACCGCCTTCTCCCCCGCCAGCTTGCTCGCGCCGTAGACGCCCTGCGGATTCGGCGCATCGATTTCCTCGTAGGGCGCGTTCTTGCGCCCGTCGAACACGTAATCGGTGGAATAGTGAATGATCGCCGCGCCGAGGCGCCGGGCCTCCTCCGCCAGCACGCCGGGCGCGGTGCCGTTCACCGCCATGGCCAGGTCGGGCTCCTGCTCCGCCTTGTCCACCGCGGTATAGGCGCCGGCATTCACGATCAGGTCCGGCCCGGCATGGCGCACCGCCTGGCGGATGGAATCCGGGTCGGCCAGATCCAGCTGGGCGCGATCGAGGGCCGCGATCTGGCCCAGCGGCGCCAGCGCGCGCTGCAGCTCCCAGCCGACCTGGCCATTGCGGCCGGTGATCAGGATCTTCACGGGTACACCTCCGCCTCGCGCAAGGGCCTGCCCAGCTGGTCCTTGGCGGAGAGCACCGGCGCGCCCGCCAGCGGCCAGTCGATGGCAAGTTCCGGATCGTTCCAGGCGATGCAGCGCTCGTGCTGCGGCGCGTAATAGTCGGTGGTCTTGTAGAGGAACTCCGCCGCCTCCGAGACGACCAGAAAGCCATGGGCGAAGCCCGGCGGCACCCACAGCATGCGCTTGTTGTCCGCGGACAGCCGCATGCCCACCCACTTGCCGAAGTTGGGCGACGATCTGCGGATGTCCACCGCCACGTCATACACTTCCCCCGCCACCACCCGCACCAGCTTGCCCTGGGCCTGCTCGATCTGATAGTGCAGGCCGCGCAACACATTCCGGGCCGAGCGCGAGTGGTTGTCCTGCACGAAATCGACGTCGATGCCGGCGGCCTCGGCGAAGGCGCGGCGGTTGTAGCTCTCGAAGAAGAAGCCGCGATCGTCGCCGAAGACCTTGGGCTCGATCAGCAGGACTTCGGGCAGGTCGGTGGGGGTGATATGCATGATTTCGGGATTCGGGTCGGAGGCGCAAGCGCGCGCAGGTGAAAGTCGCGCCTATGCTACGCCGGCGGAGCGCCGGCTTACAAGCCGCGCGCGGCCGCGACTTCGACTTCGGTCTGGATGTCGAAGCCGAGCAGGGCATGGGCGACGCGCAGCGCGTGCTCGGCCTCCACCGGCGTGGGCGCCTGGGAGAAAATGAAGCCGAGATAGCCCGCCCCTTCCGGCGCCGGCAGAATCAGCGTGCCGGGCTCGACGGCGATGTTGATGTCGGTGACGCCGGGCACGCGCCGCGCGACCTCGATGCCGCGCGTACTGCGATAGATGCCGCGCTTCGGCACCGGAATCATCATCACGCCGCTGGCGCTGTCCGCCTGCACCGTCGGCAGCGGCAGCCCCAGGGCCTCGCGCAGCACCACCTCTTCCAGGCTCATGCCCAGGGCGTGGCGCAGCATGCGCCCGCACAGGCCGCCGATGGAGCGCGCCGCGATCTCCAACAGCCACACGCCCTGCCGGTTCAGGCGCATCTCGGCATGCACCGGCCCGCTGCTCAGCCCTGCCAGCGCACACGCGCGCTGCACGGTGTTCGCGATCTCGCCCTGCGCGGCCGGCGGCAGGCGCGAGGGCGTGACGTAAATGGTTTCTTCGAAGTACGGCCCGTCCAGCGGATCGGGCTTGTCGAACAGGGCCAGCACCTGCAGCCGGCCTTCGTGCAGCACGCCCTCCAGCGCATACTCGCCGCCCGGGATGAAGTCCTCCACCACCAGGCCGAGAGCAGGCGCCTCGCGGTCCGCGCGGCCCTGGATCTGGCGCGCCCACTGCACCGCGGCCACGAACTCGCGCGCATCGTCCGCGCGCAGCACGCCGCGGCTGGACGACAGGCGCCGCGCCTTCACCACGACGGGAAAGCGCAGGTGCTGGGCCCATGGCCCAGGATCTTCCCGGTCAGGAAGGCCGGCAAACGCCGGGCAATTGAATCCGTGTTCCTGCAGCAGTCGGCGAAACGCCAGCTTGTCGCGGGTCAGCCGCACCGCTTCAGGCGTGTTGCCGGGCAGGCCGAGCCGCTCGCGCAGCAGCGCCGCGAGTTCCAGACCGTGATCGTCCACCGCCAGCACCGCATCGGGCTGGGCGCGCAGATGCCGCAGCACGGTCTCGACCGCGGCAGCGGGCTGGTCGAAGGGCACGGCCAGCATCGGATCCAGCCCCCAGCCCGGCGCGAGCTGCGGGCAATAGTCGGCGACCGCAATGACCTGCACGCCGAGCTGCCCTGCCGCCTGCAGGAAATCCTCGTTGCGATAGCTGGCGACGGGCAGCAGCAGCAACACCGTTTTCATCGCACGCGCTCAGAAGCTCTGCAGCTGCTGCTCGGTGGGCTCGGCGCAGCAATACCAGGGTTCGGACAGATGGGGCACCGGCTGGCCCAGACTGCGCCCCTCCAGCGCCGGCGCCGCCACGCCGGCGGCGCGGTGGGCCGCTTCCCAGATCGAGCGGAAGATGGTCGCGCGCGGCAGCGCCGCCTGCTCGCCCTGCGCCGCGAGCGCCTGCACTTCGCGCTGCAGCGCATCGACGCGGGGATCCGGATTCTTCCAGGGATAGCCCAGCAGCCGGGAATCGAAGGCGCCGATCAGGTCGGTGAAGCCGGGCAGTTGCAGCAGCAGTGAGCCCTGCGGCACCAGCAGCCGGATCGACAGCTGCACCGGCGGCACCGCCTCCACCAGTTCCAGCTCGACCAGGGTGCGCAGCAGATCGAGGTAGCCTTCCAGCGTGGTCCAGGGATGGAAGGCCACCCAGGTCGGCGCCAGCGCCAGACCGTGTTGCCGCAGCAGCGCGACCGCCGCATGGAAGTCCGCGCGGGTGTGGTCCTTGGCCAGGTACGCCAGCACGCGGTCATCCACCGACTCCACCGCGCTGATGATGAAGGCGCAGCCGCAGGCCTTGAGCTCGGGCAGCAGCGCGGCATGCTGCACGATGTGCTCGATCTTGATGGTGGCGTCGAAGCTGAGCTGCGGCCAGCGCGCGTGCATGGCGCGCACCACTTTCAGGGCATGGGTCGGCCCGTTGAGGAAATCGTGGTCGCTGAAGGAAATGTGCTGCGCACCGGCGTTCACCTGCTGTTCGATGTCGGCCATCACCACGTCAACCGGCACCACCCGGAATCGCCCCTGGTACACCGGCACGACGGGACAGTGGCGGCACAGGTGCTTGCAGCCGCGGCTGGCTTCGATGAAGCCGGCGAGCCTGCGGCTCCCATCATCCATCACCACGTGGGCATAGCGCGCCAGTTCCGGCAGGCCGGAGCGGTCCGGCGTGAGGAATTCGATTTTCGCGGTGTTCACCACCGCCGCCTGCGGCGCACGCTCCCCGCCGCGCACGCGCTCGGCCCAGGCCAGCAGGTCGGGTTCGGACTCGCCGCCGAAGATGGCGCTGGCGCCCAGCTCGCGCAGGCGGGCATCGTTCATCGGCGCGTACAGGCCGAACACGGCAATGGCCGCATCCGGCGCCAGTTCGCGCACGCGCGGCAAGGCCTCCATGGCGATGCGCGTGGCGGTGTGCATGCCGACGTAGAGCGCAACGGCCTTGGCCCCCGCCAGCACCTCGGGCGCGAGCTTCTGCAGGGAAAGATCCAGGCATTGCACCTGCATGCCGGCGCGCTTGAGCCAAGCCGCGGCTTCGGCCAGGGCGAAGGGCTGGCGCCCGAGCTCGTAGGGGTTGATCAGCACCACCCGGAACGGGGCGCCGGATGCGACCGGCGCCCGGGTGCAGCAGGAATGACCGGGGGCGGAACGTGGGTTTTGCAGCATGGAAGTCAGCCGGAAGAAAGAACCGACAAGCCTACCCGGCCGCGCCGGGCGGCGCAACGAATCTTGCGGTCTAGCTAAAAGCGAGTCGAGAAAGCGTACTTTGTCATTCCGGCACACGCCGGAATCCCGCAAGCCGTGGGTTTTTCGCTCGATGGCAAGCTGGGCATCGGCCTGCACCGGTCCGACCCAGCGCTTTTCTCATGGAATCTTCTTCCTTCAAGCATTCAGCCGCGGCGCACCCGAGCTATGCACGGCCGGTCGAGGCGCATCTCGCGACTATTGCCCGTCTTCCGAGGACACCTTCGAAAGTTGCAGCCGTTGTGCCGCGCGTACGGCCTCCGTCCGATTGTTGACTTTGAGGACCTGGAAGATCGTCGCCACATGGGTCTTTACCGTTCCTTCGCTGATGTGGAGTGCGCGCGCGATGAGCTTGTTTGGTTTGCCGTCTGCCAGAAGCGCCAGCACTTCACGCTGCCGCGCGGTGAGATCAACATTCCCCCCAGCCGCTGATCCTGGCGAGTCGAGAGCATCACACTTTCGGGCGAGCCCCGCTGTCCCCTCGGAAGGCTGAAGCAGCGAGGGCGGCAGGTAAATACCGCCCGCGAAGACTAGCCGAAGCGCGCTGAGCATCACTTGGCTGGAAGAAGATTTCGGGATGTAGCCGAGCGCTCCCACACGCAGCGCCCGCTCCATATCGCCGGCGTCTTCAGAACCGGACAAGACAACGATTGGCAGACGTGGAAATCTCTCGCGCAAGCTATTGAGGCCGGCAAATCCGCCCATCCCAGGCAGCGCCAGATCAAGAAGGACCAAGTCGAAATCATCGTGGGAGGCAATCAGGGTGAGCGCCTCCTCGCAGGAGCCGGCTTCGTAAATGGCGACCTCGTCATCGAGCCGGCGCAAAACATGGGCCAAACCATACCGAAATAGCGCATGATCATCGACCACCAGCAAACGCATGTGTCCCCGCCTCTCAGTCACTGGAGCAGCGACGGCTTCCTAAGGTGCTCCCGGCACACCTGCGGCTTGGCTCTCGTTCGAATTCCGGGACAATGCCGCTATCATAGATCATTGCGTGCGTGCATGAAAGCCGGTGCGGCGGCGAGATTTTCCGCCTGCCGCACCGGCGTGAGTATGCACCCCGCCCCAGAGTCTTGGCCGCTTCAGGCACGCGTGTTGCCCTGCTAGCGGTGATATATTGCCCTTCTTCACTTTCCATCGGGAAGGTTCGTGATAATGGCCTGCCTGTGTATCGCCGCCTTGTCATCGCGCTCGCCCGTTACCGTCTCATGAGGCTCGGCTTGCGAATCGGGCTTAGCCCCCACGGGCGCCGCGACAGGTTGCTTCGGCGTGGTGCTTTCGGTGCAAGGAGGGAGCATGTCCGCCGCGCCGACGTATCCGACATCTTGGGGACATTCCGCGAAGGCACCAGTGGACACCACGAGCAGTGCTACAAATATCAAGATCGGTTTCATGGTCGGTCTCCTAAGAGTTGCTGAAGTATCCACGGGCGAAACGGACTTCGCCCGTGCGCTATTACACTGTCAGCACGCGGCCGCGAAGGAAATTCGTCGTCCGACATAAGGTATTCGGGGGTACCGAGACAACCCCGGAGCCGGGATAGTCCGAAGGTCATATACCCTTGCAGGCCTTGACGCCGCCCGCCTACGTCAAAGAATGTAGGCCTGTCGTATAGCCATGTCCTGAAGTCCGACAATCCGGCCTATCTAGAAGGGTTCCTGGCCCTGTTGACTCACCTTCCGCCCCAGTGCGCCGGACCGGAATTGGTCGCAAGAACACTGCCATGGAGGAGACTCGGATGCGTCGTCACACTGCCGAAGCAATCGTCGTTCTGGCCGGATGGGTTTCTTTAAATTCCTTTCCCGCCTTTTGCCAGGATTCCGTGCCCCTGACCATAGCCACCGAAGCGGATTTCCTCTCCCCTGTTCCGGTCGTGCTCTCCGCGTCGCGGTTGCGCGAACCGATCGCCGAGGCGCCCACGGCCGTGACCGTAATTGACGCGGACATGATCGCTGCTTCGGGCTTCACCAACGTCGCCGATCTGTTCCGGCTCGCCCCTGGATTCAATGTCACCTACTGGCGTGGACAGTTTGCGACTGTCGGCTACCACGGAATCACCGACGCTTATTCCCGCCGTATCCAAATCCTGGTGGACGGACGCGCAATCTACGACCCGGATTTCGGCGAAGTTCACTGGAGCGAGCTGCCGCTCGCGATCGAGGACATTGAGCGCATTGAGGTCGTGCGCGGCCCCGCTGGTGCAGCCTACGGCGCGAATGCCTTTCTGGCCGTCGCCAACATCATCACCCGGCATCCGTCGGAAACGCCCGGCGTCTTCGGGGTGCTCTCAAAGGGGGAGGACGGATTGGACCGGGCGACGATACGGTACGGAGGACACACGCAGCGTTCCAGCTACCGGCTCACCCTGTCTAGCCAGGGCGACCATGGCTTTGCCGCGCTGCCCGATGACAGCCGTGTAAACTTCGGCAGCTTTCGCTCCGACTATCGTCCTACACCCGATGACGAATTTCAGCTTCAGGCCGGAATAAGCCATGGCACCTACGGCATGGGCTTTGATGACTCAATCTTCACGCCACCGCACAACGGCAGCGACAGCACGGGGTATCTGCAGGCACGCTGGACGCGCCAAGCCGGCCCGGAGCGGGAATGGTGGGCGCAGTACTATCACACGAGCTACCGCTATTCCGACGCCTACACCCTGCCCGTACTGCCGGCGCCTTTCTTCATCCTTCCCATCAGCCTCAGTTACCGCGCGGTCCGCGATAGCCTGGAGTTCCAGGAAACCCTGAGTCCTCGGCCCCGCTTCCGCCTCGCCTGGGGCGCGGGCATGCATCGCGATGCCGTACAAAGCCCTGGGTACTACAACTCGGACGCGATGCTCCACGGCACCGCCTACCGCTTGTTCGGCTCCGGGGAATATTGGCTGTCACCGCAGTGGCTAGCACATGCAGCGGTCACAGCGGAGCATCACTATTTCGTCGGATATCAGCTCTCGCAGCGTTTCGCGCTCAACTACATCTCTTCGCCCCACCATTCGTTCCGGATCGCCTACGCGAACGCCTACCGTGCTCCCACCTTCACGGAACAGCTTATGGACCAGCGTTTCGTGTCGCAAGGCGTGCTGCTCAACATCCGCGCCTCCCCCGCAGCATATCAGCTCCGGCCGGAGCGGGTCTTTTCAAGCGAGATCGGTTACACCGGAGACGTGCCGGAGGCGCGGCTATTCCTTGACGCCCGCCTCTTCGACGACAAGCTCGCAGACCTTGTAAACCGGATGAACGTCGCACTTCCGCCCGGAACGGAGCTCATGGGTGACGGCTTAACCTCGGTCGCCATAAACAAGAACTGGGCGCATCAGACTGGCGTCGAATACCAGCTCAGATGGGAGCCATCGCGGCATCTGCGGCTCATCCTGAATCAATCCCATGTCCATATGGCTTCGGACGATCCGGACGTGGAACGGTCCGCCCCCGCAAATAGCACTAGCTTTCTTGCCATCTGGCGGATTACTGGCGCTGTGACCGGAAGCATCGGCTACTACCAGCTGAACGGGATGAAATGGCTGGGCGGCGGCGACTTCATCGACAAATACCATCGTCTCGACGCGCGCCTCGCGTGGAGATGGCACGCAGGCGCCGGCAATGAAGAATTGGCGCTCACCATACAAAATGCGCTCGGGGGCAATAGGGAGTTCCGGGACGAACTGCGGACCGCGCGCCGGGCGTTCGCGACCTTCCGGGCCGAGTTCTAACCACCCATGTCGAGGCGTCGCCCCCCAGCCGTCGGCCGCCGCCAAGTGCTGCGTATGGCTTTTTGCGTCTTCGGTGGGTCGCTGCTACCGCGGCTTTTTCGCCCGGCATGGGCAGCAGCGGCTGCACAAACCATCGGTATCCTGGTCAGCGAAGAATCGGCGCCGTACATGGAAATCGCGAACCGCATCAAGACCTACGCGGAAACCAGCCTGTCAGGCCTGCGAGGAGTTATCGTTCCCCCAGGCGGGGAAGACGGCTCGGCATTGAAGCGCAGTGCGCTCATCGTCACCGTAGGCTTCGCCGCTGCGCGGGACTCCCTCGCTCGCTGTCCAGGAGTGCCGACGCTCGCGACACTGGTCCCCCGTCAGGGGTGCGAAGCGCTGCGCCGTCAAGAGGGCGCACTGGACAACCGAAGCTTTTCTGCCATCTATTTGGACCAACCTCTGTCCCGCCAGTTTGGTTTCATCAAAACCGCTTTGCCCAGTGCACGAACCGTCGGTGTCATCACCAGTGCCGCCACGGCCGCTCTGACGGCGTCTCTGCGTGCCGCCGCTGATGCCGTGGATCTGCGTCTCGCCTTCGCCCAGGCCGAGGATCAAACGCGTTTGTTCCTGGCCATGCAGAGACTGATGCCTGACATCGACGTGTTGCTGGCCCTGCCCGACCCGGCGGTCATCAACGCGCAGCTAATCCAGAGCGTCCTGCTCACCACTTATCGCTACCGCGTTCCGGTCATTGGCTATTCAGCGAGCTACGTGGACGCAGGCATGCTCGGCGCCGTGTTTTCCACGCCGGCCCAGATTGCGCAACAGGCCAACGAGATCATCGCCGAGATGGCCAAGGGCGGTCGCTGGAGTCTGCCGGACGCCGCATACCCGAAGTATTTTTCGATCAAGCTCAACCGGGCTGTCGCCCGGTCACTCGATATCGCGGTTCCCGACGAGCCTGCATTGCTCAAGCATCTCATCGCGGGAGGAGATCGGTCATGAACCAAACTGGCATTCGTTCCTATGTTCTCCTGCTTGCAATTGGACCCGCCACGGTGATCGCGACCTTTCTCACCATCTATTTCACGGCGATGCGAATTCATGGATTGGAAGAGTCCCTGCACGAACGCGGATTCATGACCGCCCGGCACTTGGCTACCGATAGCGAATATGCTGTCATCTCCGGCAGCATTGGACTCCTGTCCAACCTGGTCGAAAACGCCGCCCAGGAGCGCTACGTTATCTCGGTGGTCGTGCTCGACCGCGACTTTCACGTACTCGCGATTGCCGGCAAACCAGATCTGGGCCTCGCCCAGGCGATGGCACGACTCGGCGCTCACGAGCAGTTGACGGAAAGTGGCGACCATCTGGTCATCAGCGAGCCGATCTCGCTGCCGACGCCGAGCATTCATGACTTGTTCCAGGACACCGCTGCGAAGCATGTCCTGGGTCCTCCCAACCCCACCGTCGGCTATGTGACCGTCGTCCTGTCGCAAAAAGAAACCATCGACAGCAAGAACAGAATGCTGCTGACAGGCCTCGGTATTGCTGCAGCGGGCCTCATCCTCACGGCAGGAATCGCGCTGCGCTTCATTGGCCGCGTGACGCGCCCCATTCGCGAACTGTCGACCGCCGTCGAGAAGATCGCCGATGGCGCCTTGGACACCCGCGTCGCCACGAACTCCCGCGCCGAGCTGCTCGTTCTCCAACGCGGGGTGAACAAGATGGCAGCATCGCTACAGGCGTCGCAAACAGACCTCGAACGGCGGATCGCCGAGGCCACCGCCGAAATTCTCCACAAGAAGGAAGAGGCCGAGCAGGCCAACTCCGCCAAGTCCCGGTTTCTTGCCGCCGCTAGCCACGACCTGCGCCAGCCTATGCATGCGCTGCGCCTGTTCGTTGGAGCCTTGGCGGAACGCATCCATTTCGAAGACGTGAAAACCATCGTTCAACATGCTGAAGCCTCAGTCAACGCCATGGAAGCGCTGCTCAATGCGCTGCTCGACATTTCCCGGCTGGACGCAGGTGTGTTTCAGCCAGAGTTCCAACAATTTCCAATTAGCGTGCTCCTAGACCACCTCGCCGCGGAATTCGGCGCACAGGCACGCGACAAGAAACTGCGGTTCAGCGTTGTCTCGTGTAGTGCCGTCGTGCAGTCGGACCCAGTAATGCTCAAACGGATACTCTTGAACCTGGTCGCCAACGCGGTGCGCTACACGTCACAGGGCGGTATCGTCGTCGGTTGCAGGCGCCGCGGCAACACGCTGCGTCTGGAAGTATGGGATTCCGGCAGTGGCATTCCCACCGAGAAGCAGGGGGAAATCTTCCAGGAGTTCGTTCAGTTGGGGAATCCGGAGCGGGACCGAAACAAGGGCCTTGGACTCGGCCTCGCGATCGTCGATCGTCTGACCAAACTCCTCGGAACGCGTATCGACATCCGCTCGCAAATCGGCAAGGGCTCCGTTTTTTCGTTCGAGGTGCCGCGCGTCGCGGGCTCCCTGCCAGCACCTGCGTCTGTCACGGACGGCTCGACATCTGACTTTGGAAAGATCAATGCCTTCATTGTCGTGGTGGATGACGAACTCACCATCCTGAAAGGGATGGGTGTACTGCTCACGAATTGGGGATGTCGGGTACTCACTGCCAACAGCCGCAAGGACGTCCTCGACAAACTTAACCGGCAGTCGCACGTGCCAGCGCTGATCATCAGCGACTACCGGCTGCCAGGAGAAGGCAACGGAATCGATGTCATTCGCGCAATCCAGGGCTTGTATGGATCCCAGATCCCTGCAGTCCTGATTTCCGGTGACACGTGCCCAGAGCGGCTAAAGGAGGCCCAGGCGAGCGGATATGAGCTGCTGCACAAGCCCGTGTCCCCGCTCAAGCTCCGCCTGCTCATCGCCCACCTCACCAGCCAAGGGATGCCGGCCGAATCACCGGGCCAGTGTCGCCCGCCAACCTCCCTTCACTGAGCGGTGTCGTCTGGAGACGGCTCGCGCCACCCAGATCGATGAGCTGCATTGCGCCTCTGATCCGGTGGGCCGGTTAGGCCTCCACGCCAAGCTCGGACCTGGCCCGCATCGGCGACCAAAGGCGAAGTTGGCGATACCGCTCCGCGCAGCCACTCCGACATTTTGTGATATCGATGGCTTTCCCGTTTGGCATCCGGTCTAGCCAGTTTGGCATACGGAATACGGATGATTCCCCAATTGCCCATATTGATCCAGCATATGCATGGGCTGTCGCTTGCGGTATCGCTACCAAGAAAGGACAACGGGTTGGAGGAAGCCATGTACCAAACAAAGTATTT
>CAYUJV010000083.1:0-1546 GCA_964445085.1 uncultured Burkholderiales bacterium | reverse complement strand
TACCAAGAAAGGACAACGGGTTGGAGGAAGCCATGTACCAAACAAAGTATTTCCTTTTCTGTGCGGTGGCAATCGCGGCTCTGGGGTATCTTCCCCCAGCCTTGGCCGGGTGGATCCCAACGGTCGCGGGCACCTATGCGTATGACTTGACCGGGATGACCGCTTACGGCGGGCAGGGCAACCCGGGCGGCCAGGTGACGACCAATGTTTTCAATAGCCCTCGGGGCACCCTCTGGTCTGACAACCGCCAGGGGAGTGGGACCGTCAGCTCTGCATACTCCGATTTTTCTCCTGCGGTAGTCACCTGCGTCTATTCTCCTCATGATGGCCCCTACTCGGATTGCCCTAATGGCGCCGTCTCGGCCTCCGCGAATCTTGCCGGGGGGACGCTCACGGCATCCAGTCACGCGATGGACAGCCTCGCCGGTCCGGGTATCGCGTACGTCATTGCATCCGCCGGCTCAGAGGTGTATGACCGCATCATGTTGCAAAGATCGGCAACAGTCATCCTCAGCGGCCACCTGTCTGGCGACATCTACGCGGGCAGTGCGCCGAATGTCGTTAGTGGATTGACTGCGTGGGCGGATCTTTCCTTGGGGTTTACAAGCGGCTCCTGGGACGAGCCGGATTTCGTGGACTATGGAGGGATCACGCTTACGTCGGGTGGCTATTGCGACGGACTCAATTTCTATTGCACCGACAGTGCCAATCAGGATTTTTCCATCCCGATCACGCTGCCCGGTGGGATCTGGATTGATTTCAACGGTTTCCTCCGGACCGAGGCCGAGGCATTTTCGGCGTCCCCAGGCGAGGGAGAGGACTCCTGGGCAGATTTTGCGCACACCGCCACTTTCGACCTGATCGTGCCGCAGGACGTGAGCGTGGCGAGCGGCTCGGGTCTGTTTCCGGTGGTCACCGGGGGCACCGTGCCCGTGCCACCCACTGCCTGGCTATTTGGCGCAGGGCTCCTCGGCCTGATGGCCGTGCGTCGCCCAGCACACGGGTCCGGGCCGCGGGCTTGGCGTACGTGAAAGGTGGATACGGTGCAACGGCGCGCGCTTACGAACGAGCATGGCGACCGCTGCCTAATGGGCGGTCAGCCCACGGATGAAATCCAGATACGCCGGTGCCGCCCAGTCGCGCCCGCCGAGGGCAAGGTAGCGCAGGCGACCGTCCGGGTCGACGAGGAAACTGGAGGGCAGCCCGCGCGGCTGCCAGCGCGCGGTGGCCTGGCCGTCGCGGTCCATGAGCGTGTTCAGATCGGGGGACACGCCGGCGAGAAATGAGAACACCTCGTCGTCCGTCTCGGCGGTGTTCACCAGCACCACGGTCAGTTGCTCCGGCGGCACGGCCTGCATGAGCGCCGACAGCGTCGGCATCTCGCGCCGGCAGGGGCCGCACCAGCTCGCCCAGAAGTGCACCAGCGCCCAGCGCCCGCGCAGGGCTGCGAGGTCCAGCTCCCTGCCGTCCATGTCCGCGAGCCTGAGCGCCGGCGCCGGCCGGCCGTCGAGCACGAGCAGGCCCTGCGGCGCAGCAGGCCCGGCCA
>CAYUJV010000082.1:9914-13549 GCA_964445085.1 uncultured Burkholderiales bacterium | reverse complement strand
TCGGCGGCACCGGCAACTCGGTGTCGATGATCGCGCACACGCAGGGCTGGCTGCACTGCGACATCCCCGGCACGGATGCTTCCGGCGCGGTCAAGGCGCTGATGGACGAGTTGATCGACGAGTTCCGCAAGGAAGAGATGCCCAACCGCGTGCATCTGTCGACCTCGTGCTGCGAGATCAACTGCGGCGGCCAGGCCGACATCGCGATCATCGTCCAGCACACCAAGCCGCCGAAGATCAACCACGAC
The DNA here is from genome assembly GCA_964445085.1 of uncultured Burkholderiales bacterium. Taxonomy (GTDB): domain Bacteria; phylum Pseudomonadota; class Gammaproteobacteria; order Burkholderiales; family Thiobacteraceae; genus Thiobacter. Next base: position 13,301 of record CAYUJV010000082.1, on the reverse strand, counting down.
CTGGTGGCCAACGTGTGCGAGCGCCCCTCCGTCGTCGCGCGCTGCCCGGTGGCCGCGATCCGTCCGGCCCTGGTGAACGGCAAGCCTTCCCTGGAAGTCGACGAGAAGAAATGCATTTGCTGCGGCGCCTGCTACCCCCCCTGCCCCCCGATGCAGATCAACGATCCGGAGCACTCCAAGATCGCGATCTGGGTTGGCGGCAAGAACTCCAACGCGCGTTCCCGCCCGACCTTCCACAAGCTGGTCGCCGCTGGTCTGCCCAACAACGCGCCGCGTTGGCCGGAAGCTGCTGCCGTGGTCAAGAAGATCCTCGCCGTCTACAAGGCCGATGCACGTCCTTGGGAGCGTATGCGTGACTGGATCGACCGTATCGGTTGGCCCCGTTTCTTCGAGAAGACCGGTCTGCCCTTTACCAAGTATCACATCGATGACTGGAAAGGCCACCGCGTCACCCTCAACGCTTCGGCGCACATCCGCTTCTAACGTAGTTGCCCCACTCCCGGCTCTCGCACGAGGGCGGGAGTGGTGTATTTGAAAAACACTACAAATATCAGGGGTTTTGGATGAAATTCGGCATTCTGGTGAATGAGGGCCTCTACCAGCACCAGGCAAGCGATACCGCCTATCAGTTTGCCAAGGCTGCGATTGAGAAAGGCCACGAAGTTCCTCGCGTGTTCTTCTACCACGACGGGGTTTACAACTCGAGCAGCTTGACCGAGCCGCCGCAGGACGATCGCAACATCGTCAACCGCTGGGCCAAGCTGGCGAAGGATCACAACATCGACCTGGTGGTGTGCGTGGCGGCAGCCCTGCGCCGCGGCATCAAGGACGAGAACCTGGCTGAGGGTTTCCGCATTTCCGGTCTCGGCCAGCTGGTTGAAGTCGGCATCCAGGCCGACCGTCTCGTGGTATTTGGCGACTGATGGGAGAGAACATGACCGAAGCAACTGGTGGTATCGACTTCGAAGATGAAGGCTCCGGCGTCGTCAAGAAATTCATGTTCGTCAACCGCAAGGCGCCCTACGGCACCATTTACGCCCTGGAAGCACTGGAAGTGGTGCTGATCAGCGCCGCCTTCGACCAGGACGTGAGCCTGGTGTTCATGGACGACGGCGTGTACCAGATCGTCAAGGGCCAGCACACCAAGGCCATCGATGTGAAGAACTTCTCCCCGACCTATCGGGCGCTGGAAGGCTACGACATCGAGAAGCTGTATGTGAGCGCAGAATCCTTGGCTGAACGCGGCCTGACCGAAGATGACCTGCTCGTCGACGTGCAAGTGCTGGACGCGGCCGGCATGGCCAAGCTCATGGCCGAGCAAGACGTCGTCCTGAGCTTCTAACGGGAGAAATCGAATGCTGCATATCGTGAACAAGTCCCCGTTCGAGAACCGGACGCTGGACAACTGCCTGGGTGTCATCTCCCACGAGCAGGGCGCGGCCCTGCTGCTGACGGAAGATGGCGTCTATGCGGCAACCAAGGGAAACATCGCGGAAGGATCGCTGAAAAAGGCCATGGGCAGCCTCAAGGTGTACGCTCTGTGGCCGGATCTGGAAGCGCGTGGCATGCAAGATCGCGTCATCGAGGGCATCAAGCTTGTGGATTACGCCGGTTTTGTGGATTTGGTGGCGGAGCACCCTAACAACCAGTCCTGGTTGTAAGGCTCCAAATTTATCTAGCTAAGGAGTAAAGCAATGAGCTTCGAAATCAATGGCAAGACCTACGAGACCGACGAAGAAGGCTATCTGGTCAACCTGGCCGACTGGAACGAAGATGCCGCCAAGCATCTGGCCGCCGAAGAGAAAGTCGACCTGACCGAAGCCCACTGGGAAGTGATCAACTTCCTGCGTGAGTACTACAACGACTACCAGATCGCCCCCGCGATCCGCGTGCTGACCAAGGCCATCGGCAAGAAGCTCGGGCCCGAGAAAGGCAACAGCAAGTACCTGTACGAGCTGTTCCCCTACGGTCCCGCCAAGCAGGCCTGTAAGATCGCCGGCCTGCCCAAGCCGACCGGTTGCATCTAAGACCGCGCTAGATCGGCAGCCGCGCAGGGCAACCTGCGCGGCTGTTCGAGGAACCTCCGAATCGCATCTGAGGCTGGTAATGACAACAACGACAGTATTTTTTGCAGGTCTGTTCTACGTGGCCACCGCCTTCCTGGTCCTGGGATTGGCGCGCAAGATCTATCAGTACGCCACGGCCCCTGCCCCCCTCAAGATTCCGACCACTCCGGCACCGACGACCAAGGGCGGTGTGGTCATGCGCATGGGACGCGAAGTCGTCCTGTTCGAGAGCCTGTTCAAGTCCAACAAGTGGATCTGGATATTCGGCTGGATGTTTCACGTCGGCCTGGCCATCGTGCTGTTCCGCCACCTGCGCTACTTCCAGTATCCGGTGTGGGACATCGTCTCCTTCGAGCTGGTGCAAGCCGCCGGCAAGTACGCCTCCTTTGCCATGGTGGCCGGCCTGATCGGCCTGTGGGCGCGCCGCTTCCTCGTCGACCGCGTGCGCTACATTTCCACCCCCTCCGATCACCTGATCCTGTTGCTGCTGATCGGCATCGGCGTCACCGGCATGAGCATGACCTTCGTCTCCCACACCGACATCGTTTCCCTCAAGGAATTCATGCTTGGCCTGATGCGGTTCGACATCAATCCGCTGCCGGAAGATCCGCTGCTGATGGCCCATCTGGCCATGGTCGCGACGCTGATGATCATCTTCCCCATCAGCAAGCTGCTGCACGCACCGGGCGTGTTCTTCAGCCCCTCGCGCAATCAGGTCGACGATCCGCGTGAACACCGCCATGTAGCGCCGTGGGCCGCGGAACTGGAAAAATAATTCAAGGGACCGAGACGTGGCCGCACCGACTTTCGAGACACCGAAGCTTCTAGACGACACCGCAACCCTGCCGATCCCCAGGATCAAGCCGGGCGCGATGGAAGGCATCCAGTCCTTCGTCGCCACCGACAAGATCCAGGAGCAGCTCGGCTATCCGGGTGAATTGTTGCCGAACTGGAAGGAACGCGCCATCGAGCGCATGGGCGAGCTGCTGAAGAAATACCGCGGTCTGCAGGTGTTTCTGGACAGCTGCGTGCATTGCGGCGCCTGCACCGACAAGTGCCATTACTACCTGGGCACCTCCGATCCCAAGAACATGCCGGTCGCGCGCCAGGAGCTGGTGCGCAAGGTCTATCGCCGCTACTTCACCTTCGGCGGCAAGTACTTTCCCAAGCTGGTTGGCGCCATGGACCTCACCGAGGACGTGCTCAACCAGTGGTACAGCTACTTCTACCAGTGCTCCGAGTGCCGCCGCTGCTCCGTCTATTGCCCCTACGGCATCGCCACCGCCGAGATCACCATGGCCGCGCGCGAGATCATGGACTC
>CAYUJV010000082.1:0-9875 GCA_964445085.1 uncultured Burkholderiales bacterium | reverse complement strand
AAGCTGCACCGCATCGGCAACAACCTCGGCCTGCCCGGACCGGCGCTGGAAGACACCCTCGCCGGACTGGAGGAAGACATCGAAGCCGACACCGGCGTGCCGGTGCGCCTGCCCATCGACCAGAAGGGTGCGGAAGTGCTGCTGGTCACCCCAAGCGCGGACTTCTTCTCCGAGCCGCACGTCGAGAGCCTGATCGGCTACGCCAAGGTGTTCCACGCCGCCGGCATCAGCTGGACGCTCTCCTCCACTGCATCGGAAGCCGGCAACTTCGGCCTGTTCCTCGGCAGCTACGAGAACATGCGCAAGGCGGCGCTGCGCATCCGCGAGGCGGCGCTCGAGCTCGGCGTGAAGCGCATCGTGGTCGGCGAATGCGGCCATGCCTGGCGTGTCGCCTACAGCTTCTGGAACACCCTCACCGGCGTCGGCGCCGGCGCGGACGATCCCTTCGGCAAGATGCTGCAGCAGCAGCTCGATCACCGCTACAAGCAGCCTTCGCATATCTGCGAAGTCACCTGGGATCTGATCCAGAAGGGCGCGATCAAGCTGGACAAGTCCGCCAACGATCACCGCACCGTCACCTTCCACGATTCCTGCAACGTGGCACGCGCCTCGCGCATGGGCGACATGCCGGGTGGACAGTTCATCATCCCGCGCGAAATCATCAAGGCATCCTGCAACAACTTCCATGACATGGCGCCGGAGACCATCGGTGAAGGCACCTTCTGCTGCGGCGGCGGCGGCGGCCTCCTCACCGACGACCTGATGGAAGTGCGTGTCAAGGGCGCCATGCCCCGCATGCAGGCGCTCAAGAATGTGGTTGACGACAAGCAGGTCAACTTCATGGCCACGATCTGCGCCATCTGCAAGGCGCAATTCACCAAGGTTCTCCCCTACTACGGCTTCGACATGAGCATGGTGGGTGGCGTGCATCAACTGGTCAGCACCGCGATCCAGTTGGGCGCAAAAGAATAGTTCGAATTCAGACGATCACGACGTAAGGAGAAGTCACATGGCAGCCCCGAATCAACCGAAGACCGAAGGTTTGACCTACCGCCGTTTCAAGGACGGACAAAGCCGTGCAGACCGCAGGCTGAACGAGTGGATCTTCCAAGGCGACGAATCGCACAAGTGCCCCGAATACGTCCTGTCCACCCCGCCTTGCCAAGGCAGCTGCCCCTCCGGCGAGGACATCCGTGGCTGGCTGAACATCGCGCGCGGCATCGAGAAGCCGCCCGCGGGCACTGTCTGGCAGGAATATGCCTTCCGCCGCATCACCGATGCCAACCCCTTCCCCGCCGTCATGGGTCGCGTCTGCCCGGCGCCGTGCGAGAAGGGCTGCAACCGCAACATGGTCGAAGACCACGTCGGCATCAACTCCGTCGAGCATTTCGTCGGCAACTGGGCCCTCGAGAACAAACTGGGCTTCGGTGAAGCCGGCCCCGAAACCGGCAAGAAAGTCGCCGTGATCGGCGGTGGCCCCGCCGGCCTGGCCGCGGCCTACCAGCTGCGCCGCAAGGGCCATGGCGTCACCATTTTCGACGAGCACGCCGAACTGGGCGGCATGATGCGCTACGGCATTCCCGGCTTCCGCACCCCGCGTGAAGTGCTCGACGGCGAGATCAAGCGCATCACCGACATGGGCGTGGAAGTGCGCCTGAAGACCCGCGTCGGCACCGACGTCACCCTCGACCAGCTGAACAAGGACTTCGACGCCGTATTCTTCGCCATGGGCGCCCAGTCCGGCCGCGCCCTGCCGGTGGAAGGCGCCGACGCACCGAACTGCGTGACCGCCATGGCCTTCCTGCGCGCCTTCAACGAAGGCCGTCTGCAGCACGTCGGCAAGAAAGTGGTGGTCATCGGCGGTGGCGACACCTCCATCGACGTCGCCACCGTTGCCCGCCGCCTCGGCAACGTGACCAAGATCAACGAAAGCGACCGTCCGGAATACGTGCTGCAAGGCCACGTGGCCCACGACGTCGCGGCCGTGTCCGCCCGTGAAGGCGCCGACGTGATCCTGATCTCCCGCGCGACCATCGACAAGATGAACGCGGCCAAGGCCGAGGTCGAGCACGCCCTGTCCGAAGGCATCGAAATCCGCGGTGGCGTCACCCCGGTTGCCGTGATCAAGGGCGCCGACGGCCGTGCCACCCACCTGCGCGTCGCCGAGTTCGAAATGGTCGGCAACGAGACCAAGATCAAGGCCGGCACCGAGACCGACATCCCCGCCGACCTGATCGTGTCCGCGATCGGCCAGGCCGTGGACTTCACCGGCCTGGAAAGCCTGAACAACGGCAAGGGTCTGATGAACGCCGACAAGAACTACCGCGTTCCCGGCAAGGAAAACTGGTTCGTGGGCGGCGACGTGCTGCGTCCGCACCTGCTGACCACCGCCATCGGCCACGCCGCCATCGCCGTGGACGGCATCGACGCCTACCTCAAGGGCCAGGAACTGGACAAGCGTCCGAAGGTCGACGTGCGCCACTTCGACGAACTGCGCAAGTGGCTGGAAACGGGCCACGAATACCAGGAAGTCAAGGGCTACTACGCCGGCACCTCCGCCAACAAGGCGCTGCTCCACAACTTCGAGGACCGTTCGCAGAAATACGTGATTCCGTCCAACGAGCTGTTCCTGGGCCACTTCCCGGTGACCCCGCGCCACAAGCGCAAGGAAATCATCCTGAACGCGGAACAGGCCCTGGGTAACTTCCAGGAGCGCCTGCTGGCCCTGTCCGAGCAGGAAGTCGTGGCCGAAGCCAAGCGCTGCATGTCCTGCGGCCTGTGCTTCGAATGCGACAACTGCGTGATCTACTGCCCGCAGACCGCCGTGTTCAAGGTGCCCAAGAAGGACAACCCGACCACCGGCCGCTACGTGGACACCGACTATACCAAGTGCATCGGTTGCCACATCTGCGCCGACGTGTGCCCGACCGGTTACATCAAGATGGGCATGGGTGACTGATGATGAGCAGGCTGGCCACACTCGGCAAGCGATTCTCGTGGAAATGGGCAGCCGGGCTCGCCGCCCTGCTCGCCCTGAGCGTCGGCGCCATCGCCGCTTCGGTCGATAGCGACGACCAGGCCACGGGTCGCACGCCCAAGCCCACCATCGTCATCGAGAAGGGCGACAAGTGCGTGGAAGACACGGCTTACATGCGCAGGAACCACATGAAGCTGCTCATGCATCATCGCGACAAGACGATGCACGAGGGCATCCGCACCGAGAAGCACAGCCTGCAAAACTGCATCAATTGCCACGCAAGCAGCAAGAACAATAGCGTACTCGGCAGCAACGAGAACTTCTGCCAGACCTGTCATACCTACGCCGCCGTGAAGCTGGATTGCTGGGATTGCCACTCCAGCAAGCCGAAGCAGCAGGCCGCCGCGGCCCCTGCTCCGGCAGCGGCCGCGCCGACGGCCGCAGAAACGGCAGTCACCGCCGGAGGCAAACAATGAGCGAACAAAACAACGCCCCCGCCAACCAGGAGCGCCGTCAATTCCTGAGCACCTCGGCCGCCGTTGCCGGCCTCGCCCTCGCCCCGGGGGTGATGCTCTACAACATCGCCCAGGGCAAGCCCGCCGCGGAACCGGCGAGCAGCAAGGTGCGCTGGGGCATGCTGGTGGACACCAACCAGTGCCAGGAAGGCTGCGATGACTGCGTCGCGGCCTGCGGCACCGAGAACGGCTTTGGCCACGGCACCAAGGAAACGGACTCGCAGTGGATCCGCAAGATCGAGCTGAAGGAGATCCGCACCGGCCAGACGAAATCCGTGCCGGTCATGTGCCAGCACTGCGAAGAGCCGCCCTGCGTCGACGTCTGCCCCACCGGCGCGTCGTTCAAGCGCGCCGACGGCATCGTGCTCGTCGACCGCCATATCTGCATCGGCTGCCGCTACTGCATGATGGCCTGCCCGTACAAGGCCCGCTCCTTCGTGCATGAACCCATCACCGACCAGAATCCGGACGTCCCGCGCGGCATCGGTTGCGTCGAATCGTGCACCATGTGCGTGCAGCGCGTCGACCGCGACCAGCAGCCGGCGTGCGTGGAAGCCTGCGCCAAGGCGGGCCACGGCGCGATCATCTTCGGCAATCTCAACGATCCGAACAGCGAGATCGCCAAGCGCGTCGCCCAGTATTCCACCTCGCAACTGCGCGCCGACCTGAACCTCAATCCCGGCGTTCGTTACCAAGGGTTCTAAGCCATGAATATCACCTACCGTGAGGTTGCAGGCCGCAGCCCCCGCTACTGGGCATTGCTCGGCTTCATCGGCGTGTTCGTCCTGCTCGGCCTGGGGGCCGCGTACTACATGGAGCACCACGGCCATATCGTCACCGGCATGACCAACCAGATCGTCTGGGGCATGCCCCATGTCTTCGCCGTGTTCATGATCGTCGCCGCCTCCGGCGCGCTCAATGCCGCGTCCATCGGCTCCGTGTTCGGCAAGGTCATGTACAAGCCCCTGGCCCGGCTGTCGGGCCTGGTTGCCATCGCCCTCCTCGCCGGCGGCCTGATGGTGCTGATGCTCGACCTCGGCCGCGCCGACCGGGTCATGGTTGCCGCGACCTACTACAACTTTAAGTCGGTCTTTGCCTGGAACGTGTTCCTGTACACCGGCTTCTTCACCTTCGTCGCCCTCTACCTGTGGACGATGATGGACAAGACGGTGGCCGGCTACACCAAGTACGCCGGGCTCGCCGCCTTCATCTGGCGCCTGGTGCTCACCACCGGTACCGGCTCGATCTTCGGTTTCCTGGTTGCACGCGAAGCCTACAGCTCCGCCATGCTGGCGCCGATGTTCATCATCCTGTCCTTTGCCTACGGCATGGCGGTGTACCTGCTGATCCTGATCGCCGCCTACAGCTGGACCAACCGTCCCCTGGGCGACGTGGTGCTCAACCGCCTGGGCAAGCTGCTGGGCTGGTTCGTCGCCGCCGCGCTGTACTTCGTGGTGGTGTTCCACATGACCAACCTCTACTTCACCAAGTACCACGGCGTCGAGAAATTCATCCTGCTCGACGGCGGCATCATCACCCAGATGTTCTGGATCGGGCAGATCCTCATCGGCGCCGTGCTGCCGATGCTGATCCTGTTCAACCCCGCGCTGCGCGCCTCGCGCGGCCTGTTCGTCGCGGCCTGCATCATGGTCGTGCTCGGCGGCCTGGCCCAGATGTACGTCACCATCATCGGCGGCCAGGCCTACCCGCTCGACATTTTCCCGGGCTGGGAGCAGCGTAGCAGCTTCTACGATGGGGTCGTGCACCGCTACACCGCGCGTCTGCCCGAATACCTGCTCGGCATCGGCGGCCTCGCCGTCGCCCTTGCCATCGTGACCGTCGGCGTCAAGGTCCTCCGCTTCCTGCCCGACAGCCTGGCGGATGCGGACGTGGACCCGCACGCCGCAAAATAACCCGCGCCCGAACGGAGGAAGCATGACCGCACGCCCATGCGCCTCCTGGCGCTCCCCCCGCCCCGCCATCCTGCAGCGCGGGGGCGCCCCGGGCCGCTAACCCGGCCCGCCCCACGGGGTCAAGGCAGCCAGTCCGCCATGAGCCGCCTCCTCATCTCCGCCGCCCACAAGTCCTCCGGCAAGACCACCGTGAGCATCGGCCTGTGCGCCGCCCTGCGCGCGCGCGGCCTGGCGGTGCAGCCGTTCAAGAAGGGGCCCGACTACATCGATCCGATGTGGCTGGCGCAGGCCTCCGGCCGCCCCTGCTACAACCTCGACTTCTACATCCAGACCCGGGACGAGATCCGCCAGTCCTTCGTGCGCCATGCCGCCGGATCGGACATCGCGCTGGTGGAGGGCAACAAGGGGCTCTATGACGGCCTCGACCTGGACGGCAGCAACAGCAATGCGGAACTGTCCAAGGTGCTCAGGCTGCCCGTGGTCCTGGTGCTGGATACGCGCGGCGTCATCCGCGGCGTTGCGCCGCTGTTGCTCGGCTATCAGGCGTTCGATCGCGAGGTGAACATCGCCGGCGTGATCCTCAACAATGTCGGCGGCGCCCGCCATGAATCGAAGCTGCGGGCGGTGGTCGAGCACTACACCGACATCCCGCTGCTCGGGGCCGTGCACCACGACCCTTCCCTGCAGATCCTCGAGCGGCATCTGGGCCTTGTCCCGGCCAACGAGCAAGCCGAAGCCCAGCGGCACATCGAAGCGGTCGGGCGCAACATCGCCGCCCACGTCGACCTGGACCGTCTGCTTGCCGTGGCCCGCAGCGCGGCTCCGCTGGAGCCGACGGAGCTTCCCCAGCCGCCTGCCTCCACGGAGACGCCGATCCGGATCGCCATTGCCCAGGACGAAGCCTTCGGCTTCTACTATGCCGACGATCTCGAAGCCCTGCGCGCGGCCGGCGCCGAACTGGTGCCCTTCAACACGCTGCGCGACGCCCACCTGCCCGACGCCGATGCCCTATTTATCGGCGGCGGTTTTCCCGAGAGCTTCAGTGGGGAACTCGCCGCAAACCGCGGCCTGCGCGCGGAGATCCGCGCTGCGATCGAGGCCGGGTTGCCCACCTATGCGGAGTGCGGCGGCCTCATGTACCTCGCCCGCAGCCTGACCTGGAAGGGTGCGACCCACGAGATGGTGGGCGTGATCCCCGGCGACGTCGTGATGCACCCCAAGCCGGTGGGCCGCGGCTACGTGCGCCTGCAGGAGACGCCGGCCTTCCCGTGGCCATCCCGCGCCGGCGCCGCAAGCGAGGTCAGGGCGCACGAATTTCACTATTCGAGCCTGGAAAATCTGCCGGACGGCCTCACCTACGCGTACGAGGTCAAGCGCGGCCATGGCATCGATGGCAGGCACGACGGCCTCGTGTACAAGAACCTGCTCGCCTCCTACACGCATCTGCGCGGCACCGAGGGCCACGACTGGCCCGCCCGCTTTGTGGCCTGGGCCCGGCGCTGCAGAATCCATCACCATCCGCGTTACGCAACGGCCGGCTGAACTGCCGGCTGCGACGCCCCGACCACAGGAGTCCTGAATGTTCACAGTCACCACCCAAGCCGCCGTCCAGATCGCCAAGGCCGCCGAACAGAGCGGAGCCGAAGGCATGGCGCTGCGCATCGCCGCCAAGCTCACTCCGGAAGGCGGATTGGAGTTCGGCATGGGCTTCGACGAGCAGCGCATGGAAGACATGGAAGTCGTCTGCCCCGCCGGCGTGAACGTGCTGATCGGCCCCAAGAGCTGGGAGCTGCTCAAGGGCGCCACCATGGACTATGTCGAACTGGAGCCGGGCAAATTCAGCTTCATCTTCATTCCACCCAAGCCGGAAGAACCCACCCCGCCCAAGGCCGGCGGCTGCGGTTCCGGCGGTTGCGGTTCGGGCGGTTGCGGCAGCGGCGGGGGCTCGTCCTGCGGCTAGGCCCATGCAGAACTTCGACGTCATCATCATTGGCAGCGGTCCCGGCGGCTACAAGGCCGCCATCACCGCGGCCCAGCTCGGCGCCAAGGTGGCGCTGATCGAGAAGGCATTGCCCGGCGGCAACTGCCTCAATCTCGGCTGCATCCCGAAGAAAACCCTGCTGCACCTCGCCTCCATGATCGAGGACATGCAGCACCTCAACGGCCGCGGACTCGTGGGGGAAATCAAGGGCGATTTCCGCGCCGCCATGCGCCACAAGGATGAGGTCGTCGCTGGCATCCGCAGCAATTTTCCGATCTGGCTGCGGCGCCTGGGCGTCTCCATGATCCACGGCAAGGCGCGCTTTGTCGGCCCGTACCAGATCGAGGTCGAGCCGGCGGACCCCGTCCAGGCACAGGATCGGGCGCATCACCATCACCACCACCTCACGGCGCCGAAGATCATCATTGCCACCGGCTCCCGCCCCATCGCCCTGCCGGATTGCCCCACCGACGGCAGGATCGTGCTCGACTCCGGCGACTTCATGAACATGCAGGATGAGCAGCCGCAATCCATGCTGTTCGTCGGCGGCGGCATGGTGGGCGTCGAGCTCGCCTATCTGATGCACCAGTTCGGCACCGACGTGCTCATCGTGGAGCGGGCCGCCAGCCTGCTGCCCAATGCGCGCGTCCCCGACCACGCCACCAACACGCTCGCCCGCAAGCTGCATCGCATCGGCCTCAAGCACCGCACCGGCGTGACCGTGACCGGGTGCGACACCACCTCCGGCCGGGCCGCCGTGCGCTTCAGCGATGGCAGCCACGGGGTGTTCGACAAGGTGCTGGTCGCGGTCGGACGCCGGCCGCTGACCGAGGAAATCGCGCTCGACAAGGCCGGGGTGCACGTGAACGAGGACGGCTTCATCGTCACCTCCGGCTACCTCGAAACCAACGTCCCCGGCATCTACGCCATCGGCGACGTCAAGCCCGGCCCGATGACGGCCAACGCCGCGCTGCACGACGCCAAGATCGCCGCCACCAACGCGGTGAAGGGCAACGATCTCAGCTTCAACTATTTCAAGGTGCCCACCGTGCTCCACTCGGCGATGGAGATCGCGGCGGTGGGGCTCACGGAAGAACAGGCCGAAGCTGCGGGCTTCGAGCCGGATGCGGCGCGCACCAGCTTCGGCGGCTCGGGCAAGGCGCGCGCCTATCACGACACCGAGGGCTTCGTGGAAGTGGTCCACGACGCAGAAACCGGACAGCTGCTCGGCGGCTGCATCGTCGGCCCCGAGGCCGGCGAGCAGATCCAGATGATGACCGCGGCCTGCCAGTCGGAACAGGGCCTGTGGTTCTTCAAGGAACTGTCCTACAGCCATCCGTCCTGGTGCGAGGAATTCGAAACCGCCATCGAGCCCTGCACCTCGGCCTTCTCCCGCTCGGCCAAGGAAGTGTTCAGGCCCGGCATCTTCCGGACCGCGCGCACCCGGACCACCGTCCGCAATCCCTGATTGCATCAACCCGAGCCCCAGGCTCCCAAGACAGCAGACCCACTGAAATGGATTTTCTACCGATTTACTTCGACATTCGCGGCAAACAGTGTCTGGTCGTGGGCGGCAGCGAAGTCGCCGCGCGCAAGGCCGCGCTTCTGCTCAACGCCGGCGCCAGGGTGACCGTGGTGGCGCCCGAGCTGGCGCCCGCGTTCAAGGACCTGCCCCACCAGGACCACCTGCAGCATCGCATCGGCGGCTTCGACCCGACCCAGCTCGAGGGCATGGAGCTGGTCATGTGCGCGCTGGAAGACGAGGCTGCGGCACGCGTCGTGTCGGATGCGGCCAGGGCCCGCCACCTGCCGGTGAACGTGGTGGACACGCCGCACCTGTGCAGCTTCGTGATGCCGTCCATCATCGACCGCTCGCCCATCCTGATCGCGGTCGGATCCGGCGGTGCCTCGCCAGTGCTGGCGCGCATGCTGCGGGCCCGGCTCGAATCCATGATTCCCTCGGCCTACGGCCGGCTGTCGGCCCTGGCGGCGCAATTCCGCGACAAGGTGAAGGCCAAGTTCCAGCGCGCCGAGAACCGGCGCATGTTCTGGGAGAAAGTGTTCCAGGGCCCGGTGGCGGAGATGGTGTTCGCGGGCCAGGACCAGGCGGCAGCGGCCACGCTGGAATCCATCCTCGCCGGCGAGATCGAGCCCGACAGCAAGATCGGCGAGGTCTATCTGGTCGGCGGCGGCCCGGGCAATCCCGACCTGCTGACCTTCCGCGCCCTGCGCCTGATGCAGCAGGCCGACGTGGTGGTGTACGACAACCTGGTCTCGCCTGCGGTGCTGGACATGTGCCGCCGCGATGCCGATCGCATTTACGTGGGCAAGAAGCGCGACAACCATGCGCTGCCGCAGGAGGGCATCAACGAACTGCTGGTACGGCTGGCCAAGGAAGGCAAGCGCGTCTGCCGCCTCAAGGGCGGCGACCCCTTCATCTTCGGCCGCGGCGGCGAAGAAATCGAGACCCTGGCGCAGCACAAGATTCC
>CAYUJV010000081.1:0-13629 GCA_964445085.1 uncultured Burkholderiales bacterium | reverse complement strand
AAGACTTTGGTGGGCGAGTTCTAGCGCTTCTTCCGGGGTTTGTTCCGTTGCGATAGCAGTGGATTCCGCAGTTGTCGTTTCCCTGTTGTTCCGTGAAGCTTCGCGGAATTCAATAAATTCGGGGAAGCGCTCAAGGTACTTAACGTCAATTCTTTTCGGGTTATCTCCAAGTATCTGTCTGCCTCGTGCAGTAATACGCAGCGCCCCTCTGCGTGGCGACTCCAATAATCCCGCTTTCTTGAGGTAGGAATTTGCCCATCCAACACGGTTGTTAAAAATTGCCTGCTGGCCACTTGGTAAGAGTTCGTTGCGTTCGGCCTGAGTAAGTTGAAACTCTGTGGCGAGTACTTCGACGGCCTCGCGAGTGGTGTGGTCGTTACCGTCAGCAGCAAATCGCAGCAGCGGCAGCATTAGCGTTTGATAGTCAGGAATGGGCATAGTGTTCAGGTGGGGGGCTCTAACTAAAAGTAGCCGTCCTAAACGACGGAAAATATACCGTCGTGTTGACGGATAAAGTCGAAATATCTAGCATAAACATATAAAAATCAATGCGGCGCAGCTTTTAGCACATCCTAAAAAGGGCCAAGAATGCGTCAACCCACATCTGCCAATTCTTCTTCCGCCTCCAGCCCCAAGTTGCTCGACCAGGTTCGGGACAAAATTCGGCTGAAGCACTATAGCATTCGCACCGAACAGGCGTACACGGACTGGATCAGGCGCTATATCCGCTTTCATGACAAGCGGCATCCAAAGGACATGGGCGCCGCCGAGGTTGAACAATTCCTCACGCACCTTGCGGTGCAGGGGAATGTTGCCGCTGCAACGCAGAATCAGGCCAAGAGCGCGTTGCTGTTTCTCTACAAGCAGGTTCTGGGCATCGAATTGCCGTGGTTGGACGAGGTGGAGAAAGCCAAGGCTCCGCAGCGTTTGCCGGTGGTCCTTACCGAGCGGGAGGTGGCTCAGCTATTGGATCGTATGGATGGGACGACCGGTCTGATCGCGCGCCTCCTGTACGGCACCGGCATGCGCATCATGGAGGCCGTTCGTCTGCGCGTGAAGGACGTGGATTTTCAACGACGCGAGATTGTGGTGAGGGAAGGCAAAGGCAACAAGGATCGGGTCACCATGTTGCCTGTAAGCCTGGTTGAGCCGCTGCAGGCCCACCTCGTGGCGGTAAAGCGTTTGCATGATGATGACTTGCAAAAAGGCTTTGGGGAGGTGTATCTGCCCTTTGCGCTTGCGCGCAAGTATCCAAATGCGGGCCGCGAGTGGGGTTGGCAATATGTATTCCCGGCCGGTGCGCGCTCGGAGGATCCTCGCAGCAAAGTGGAAAGGCGGCACCATGTCAGCGATCAGGCAGTGCAGCGGGCGGTGCGTCAGGCGGTGCGTGATGCCGAGATTGCCAAGCCTGCCACACCGCATACTCTGCGCCATTCCTTTGCCACCCACCTGCTTCAGTCCGGCTACGATATCCGCACCGTGCAGGAGCTGCTCGGCCACAAGGATGTGCAGACCACCATGATCTACACCCACGTGCTCAATCGCGGCGGGCGCGGCGTGGTGAGCCCGTTGGACCGCTGAGGGAGCTGCTCCTTAGGAAAGCTCTGCAAAAGTACTGCGCAGCCCGTCTGCCCGCCTGCGATGCTCGCTGTACTCCCTTGTACAGGTGCGCTTCTCGGCGGCCAGCCGGGCTTGCTCGCGACCTTTTGCAGAGCTTCCTTAGAGACTTGCGTCCAAGTGAACGCGCAAGCGTTCTGCGACCTGCTCTAGCGGTTCGCCGACACTCAATTCACGCAGCTGCGTCACCTCCAGCCCCTCATACCCGCACGGGTTGATATAGGCGAAAGGCGTGAGGTCCATGTCCACATTGAGCGCCAGCCCGTGGTAGCTCATGCCGTGCTTGATCCTGAGCCCGAGGGCGGCGATCTTTTTTTCTTCCACGTACACGCCGGGCGCCTTGTCGCGCCGCGTGCCTTCGATGCCGTAATCGGCGAGCAGGTCGATCACCGCCTGCTCCATGCGGCTCACCAGCTCGCGCACGCCGTAGCCGCGGCGCTTCAGGTCCAGCAGTAGGTAGGCGACCAGCTGGCCGGGGCCATGGTAGGTGACCTGGCCGCCGCGGTCGATGGCGACGATGGGAATGTCGGTGACCTGCAGGATGTGCTCGCGCTTGCCGGCGAGCCCCAGCGTGAACACCGGCGGGTGTTCGAGCAGCCAGATCTCGTCGGGCGTGTTCGGGCCGCGTTGGGCAGTGAAGGCCTGCATGGCGTGCCAGGTGGGCTCGTAGTCGGCACGGCCGAGGCGGCGGACGATCAGGGCGGCGCGCGCCGGGTGTTTCGGGGCCGCGCCCCCACCCCTCTCCCCGAGGGAGAGGGAAGTCACAGCACCACCTTCACCAGCGGGTGGCCGCTGAGTTCGCGGTAGAGCGCGTCGAGCTGCGCCTGGGAGGTGGCGGTGATGGTGCAGGTCAGGCCCAGGTAGCGGCCGGTGCTGCTGGGGCGCATCTCGATGCTGGCCGCGTCGTAGTCCGGCGCGTGCCGCAGCACGATTTCCACGATGGTCTGGGCGAAGTCGTCCCGCGCCTCGCCCATGATCTTGATGGGGAAGGCGGAGGGGAATTCGATCAGGGTGGTTCTGTCTTCGCTCATGGTTCGAGATCGCCCGGGGCTGCGCGGCGCTGCCCGCTCTGCCCGTCATCCCGGCGCAAGCCGGAATCCAGTTTTGGCGCCAATTCTGGATCCCGGCTTGCGCCGGGATGACGGCCTTCGATCACGGCATCAACTCTTTTGCCGCATCGCGGTGGCCTTGTGCTGCTGATACAAGGCATCCATGCGCTGGAAGATGGGGCCGGGTTGGCCGTTTCCAACCGGCCGGCCGTCGAGCCGGGTGACGGGCAGCACCTCGCGCGTGGAGGAGGTGAGCCACAGCTCGTCGGCGATGCGCAGCAGGCTCTCCGGCACCGGGGCGATCTGCACCGGGATGTTGTCCTTTTGCGCCAGTTCAACCACCACGTCGTAGGTGATCCCGGGCAGCATCAAATTGTTCTTGGGCGGGGCGAACAGCGCGCCGGCCTTGACCACGAAAATGTTGCTCGCCGCGCCCTCGGTGAGGTAGCCGTCGCGCAGCAGCACCGCCTCCATGGTGCCCGCCTCCACCGCCAGCTGGCGCAGCAGCACGTTGGGCAGGAGCGAGGTGGCCTTGATGTCGCAGCGCAGCCAGCGGTTGTCCACCGCGGTGATGGCGGTGACGCCGCCGGTCTTCAGCGCCGGGTCCGGCGGCAGCAGCGGGCTGCTCATCATGAACACCGTCTGCTTCACCACCTTCGGAAACGCGTGGTCGCGCTTGGCCACGCCGCGGGTGACCTGCAGGTAAAGGTATTGGTCCTCGCCCTCGTTCCTGGCGATCAGCTCCTCGATCAGCGCCGTCCATTCGGCATCGGTGTGGGGATTGGCGAGCTTGATGCCGTCCAGGCTGTGCTGCAGGCGCCGAAGGTGCTCGTGCAGGCGGAACGGCAGGCGCGAATAGGCCGGGATCACCTCGTACACGCCGTCGCCGAAAATGAAGCCGCGGTCGAGCACCGGGATCATCGCCTGCTCCAGGGGCATGAACTGGCCGTTGAGGTAGATCATTTCCGATTCCTTGCCACAGAGACGCAAGACACGGAGGGAAGCGAAACGTGTTTCGAACTTCTCCGCGCCTCTGTGGCGAACAAGGGTTGTTCCGGGTTTATTTGAACCACAGCTTCACCGTGTCCCACGCCCGGCCGAAGACGCCGGCGACGGAGACGTCCTGCAGCGACTGCAGGTTGTAGGTGCCATAGGTCTTGCCCTCGACGTTGACCTGCAGCGTGCCCACGGTCTGCCCCTGGCTCAGCGGCGCGAGCAGCGGCTGCCGGCTGACCAGGGTGACCTTGGCCTGCGGGTAGTAGCCCTTGGGCAGGGCCAGGTAGACGTCGCGGGTGAAGCCGGCCTTGACCGTGTTGGACGAGCCCTTGTACACCGGCAGCGTGGCGACGGTCTGGCCCTTCTGGTAGAGGCGGTAGGTTTCGTAGAACTGGAAGCCGTAGTTGAGCAGCTTCTGGCTTTCCGCGGTGCGCGCATTGTCGGAGTTGGTGCCGGTCACCACCGAGATGAGGCGCATGTCGCCGCGCTTGGCGGAGGAGATCAGGCAGAAGCCGGCGCTCTCGGTGTGGCCGGTCTTCATCCCGTCCACGTAGGGGTCCTGCCACAGCAGGCGGTTGCGGTTGGGCTGGGTGATCCGGTTGTAGGTGTATTCCTTCATGGAATACAGCGGATAGAACTCCGGGAAGTCGCGCATCACCGCCGCGGCGAGGATGGCCAGGTCGCGCGCGGTGGAGTAGTGCTGGGCGTGGGGCAGCCCGGTGGCGTTCATGAAGTGGGTGTTGGTCATGCCCAGGCGCTTGGCCTCGCGGTTCATCAGCTCGACGAAGGTTTCCTCGGAACCGGCGATGCCCTCGGCCAGGGTGATGCAGGCGTCGTTGCCGGACTGCACGATCATGCCCTTCATCAGGTCGTCCACCCGCACCGGCGTCTTGGGGTCGATGAACATGCGCGAGCCTTCGGTGCGCCAGGCCTTCTCCGACACCGGCAGCGTCTGGTCGAGCTTGAGGCGGCCCTGCTTCACGGCGGTGAAGGTGAGGTAGGCCGTCATCAGCTTGGTGAGCGAGGCCGGCTCGACGCGCAGGTCCGGATTCTGCGCCTGCAGGATCTGCCCGCTCTGGAAGTCCATCAGCACATAGGACTTGGCCGCGATGTCGGGCGCGGGCGGCGGCGGCAGCAGGTCGGCCGCGAAGGCGGCGCCATGCAGGAACAGGAACAGGGCGAGAACGAAATTTTTCATGGGAAGGGAGTTTGTTGTGGAGACTGCGGAGAGACGCAATTATAGCGCAGAGGTTCCCCTGAACCCGCGCGCGGCGCTTACAGGCTGTTCAGCTTGGCGAGCAGGCCGTGCATCTTCTCTGGCTCTTCGGTCTTGAGCATCTTGCCGACCAGATTCTGGATCTCGGGCAGGCTCGCCTTCAGCACCTGCTGCTTCACCGCGAGCAGGTGTGCGGGATGCATGGAGAATTCGCGCAGGCCGAAGCCCAGCAGCAGGCGGGTGAGGTTGGCATCGCCCGCCATCTCGCCGCAGACCGCGACCGGCGTGCCGGCGCGCGTCGCGGTGCGGATGGTGTGCGCCACCAGCTGCAGCACCGCGGGGTGCAGCGGGTCGTACAGGTGGGCCACGGTGTCGTCGGTGCGGTCGATGGCGAGCGTGTACTGGATCAGGTCGTTGGTGCCGATGGAAAGGAAATCCAGCTTCTTCACGAAGGCCTGCACCATGAGCGCGGCGGCCGGGATCTCGATCATGCCGCCGATCTTGATGGACTTGTCGTAGGGAATCCCGTCCGCGTCCAGGCTGGCCTTCGCCGCCGCCACCAGGTGCAGGGTCTGGCCGAGCTCGGTCATCGAGGACAGCATCGGGATCAGCATGTGCACCTTGCCGTAGTGCGAGGCGCGCAGGATGGCCCGCAGCTGCGTGTGGAACAGGTCCGGCTCCGCCAGGCACAGCCGGATCGCGCGCAGGCCCAGCGCCGGGTTCGCGCTGCGCGGGCGCTCCATGTGGGTGAGCTGCTTGTCGGCGCCGAGGTCCAGGGTGCGGATGGTGACCGGCGCGCCCTCCATGGCCTCGGCCACGTGCCGATAGAACTCGAACTGCTCGTCCTCGCTCGGCAGGTCGCTGCGGTTCATGAAGATGAACTCGCTGCGGAACAGCCCCACGCCCGTCGCCCCGTTCTCGCGCACCTGGCTCACGTCCTGGGGCAGCTCGATGTTGGCGTGCAGCTCCACCGGCGTGCCGTCCAGCGTGCGCGCCTTGGCGGTGGCGATGCGCTTGAGCTTGCGCTTGTCGATCTCCCACTGGTTCTGCCGCAGCTGGTACTCGGCCAGCACGTGCTGGTCCGGGTTGACGATGACCACGCCCTGGTCGCCGTCGACGATCAACAACTCATGTTCGCGAATCAGCTGCCGCGCGTGGTGCAGGGCCACCACCGATGGGATGTTCAGGCTGCGCGCGAGGATCGCCGTGTGCGAGGTGGCGCCGCCGACGTCGGTGACGAAGGCGGCGAACTGATGGCGCTTGAAGTGGATCATGTCCGCCGGCGACAGGTCGTGGGCCACCAGGATGCTCGCTTCCTCCGGCGTCTTGGCGCTGGCCGGCATGCCCGGATGGCCGAGCAGCTCCTTCATGATGCGCTCCACCACCTGGATCACGTCGTTCTTGCGCTCGCGCAGGTAGGGATCCTCGATCTCCTCGAACTGGTCGAGCAGGTTCTCCATCTGCTGGGTCAGCGCCCACTCGGCGTTGCACTGCTGCGCCTCGATCAGCTGCTTGGGCACCTTGGACAGGGAGGAGTCGTTGAGGATCATCAGGTGGACGTCGAGGAAGGCTTCCACCTCCGGCGGCGCATTGGCCGGGATGTGCTGGCGCATGCCCTCCAGCTCGGCGCGGGTGGCGGCGACGGCGGCGTCGAAGCGCGTCATCTCCTCCGCGAGCAGGGCCTTGGGCAGCGCGTAATGCGGGACTTCGAGCGTGGCGTGGGAGACGAGATGGGCGAAGCCGATGGCGATGCCGCCGGACACGCTGACGCCGTGCATGGTGAAGCTCATGGGGTGCTCCGGAATCCGGCCGGCGCCGCGCCCTCACCCCCGGCCCTTCTCCCGCGAGGAGAAGGAAGCAAAGCCCCTCTCCCTTGGGGAGAGGGGTTGGGGTGAGGGTGCGGCGCCAAAATGCGGCGGATGGTGCGCTGCGCTGTGAAAGCCCGGCTCATTCGCCCTCGCCGAACTTGTCGCCGATGAGCGCGGTGAGCGCCGCCATGGCCTCGGCTTCGTCCGGACCGGCGGCTTCGATGCGGATGGTGCTGCCTTTGCTCGCGGCCAGCATCATCACGCCCATGATGCTCTTGGCGTTGACGCGGTTGCCGTTGCGTTCGAGGAAGATCTCGCTCTGGAACTGGCTGGCGGCCTGGGACAGCTTGGCCGAGGCGCGGGCGTGCAAGCCCAGCTTGTTGATGATTTCAACGTCCTGCTGCAACACTGCACGCTTCCTTCGACACTTCGATCACTCCCTCACGGCCGCCGCTGATGGCCTTTTCCACCACCAGGTGCAGCGGCTGTTCACGATAGGTCAGCGCCCGCACCAGCATCGGCAGATTCACGCCGGCGATGACCTCGACCCGCCCCGGCTCCAGCAGCTGGCAGCCGATGTTACACGGCGTGGCGCCATAGATGTCGCTCAGCACCAGCACGCCGTCGCCCTCATCCAGCTGCTTCACCAGCTCCCGCGCCTGGGGCAGCAGCGCCTGGGGTTCGTCGTGCACCGTCACCCCCAGCTGGCCGATCTTTTTCGGCCGGCTGCCGAACACATGGCTCGCGCAGTGAATGAGGCTCTCGCCCAGCGCGCCATGCGCGATTATCAAGATTCCGATCATGATGCCATCCTTCCGGGCAGCCTGCGCCCGTGCCTCTGCTCTCGGCAACACTCCGCGTTGCCCTGCGGCCAGCGTACCTTGCGCTGACCCCTGTTCTAAAGAAAGATTCGTGCCAATGGCGCCGTCTGGTCCGAACCGACCAGGCGCCCTAGGGCACGATCTGCGGCGGCGGGACGCCGTCCGCGAATTTCAGGCGCTTCGCCATGCTCGCGGTGAGCGCTATTCTACCTTCTGCATCGATCAGCATGACGTCGTTAACCCGCATGTTTTCAGCGGCTTGGCGCCAGCCCCGGGGGCCGGCGATGAAGGGCGGCTTGGAGGCGACGTCGGAGCGGACGCCGGCATCGGGCCCCTTGGGCACCACCACCGTCACCGCCTGCACGCCTTGCGCCGGATAGCCGGTGCGGGGGTCGATGATGTGACAGTATCGTCGGCCGTCCAGTTCGAAGTAGCGCTGGTAGTCGCCGGAGGTGCCGATGGCCTCGCCGTCCTGCAGGTCCAGCTCCGCGATCGCCCCGGGCTTGCGCGGATGCTGGATGCCCACGTGCCAGGGGCGGTCGCCGCGGCTGCCCAGCGCGATGATGTTGCCGCCGATGTTCACCAGCGCATTGCGGACGCCCCGGGCCAGCAGCTCGCGCCGCGCGATGTCCAGGGCGAGGCCCTTGGCGTAGCCGCCGAAGTCGAGCTGCACCGCCGGATTGCTGCTGGCGGCGCTGCCGTCGGCGATGCGGATGTCGGTCATGGCCGGATGGGCGGCGACCAGCTGCGCGATCTGCGCCGGGTCGGGCCGCACCGGCTTGAATTCATCCGACTGGAAGCCCCACAGCGCGATCAGCCTGCCGATGGCGGGGTTGAACAGGCCGCCGGAGGCCACCGAGTCGCGGGTCGCGTCGGCGATCGCGCCGGCCAGCTCCGGCGACACCGGCGCCGTTCTGCCCTGCGCGAAGGCGGCATTGAGCGCGGTGACCGGGCTCGGTTTCCACGCATGGAATTCCTGGTTCAGGCGATCGAATTCGCGCAGCACCTCGCCCGCCGCCGCCTGCGCCTTCGCCTCCGGCTCGCCGTAGATGGTGACTTCCACCAGCGTGCCGAAGACGTAGGACTGCTGCTGGTAGATCGGCTCCTTGGCGCAGCCCGCGAGCAAGAACAACACACCTAACCACAGAGGCACAGAGACACAGAGAACAACCCCCAACCCTCTGTGCCTCTGTGTCTCTGTGGTGAGCACGCCTTTCAGCACTTGCGCTCCAGCGCATCCATGAACATGCCCGCGACGTTGAACCCGGTCTGCGCCGCGATCTCCTGCATGCCGGTGGGGCTGGTGACGTTGATCTCGGTCAGGTAGTCGCCGATCACGTCGAGCCCGACCAGGAACAGCCCCGCTTCCTTCAGCTTCGGCCCCAGCGTCTCCGCGATTTCGCGGTCGCGCGCCGACAGCGGCTGCGCCACGCCCTTGCCGCCGGCGGCGAGGTTGCCGCGGGTCTCGCCTGCCTTGGGGATGCGCGCCAGGGCATAGGGCACCGGCGCGCCGTCGATGAGCAGGATGCGCTTGTCGCCGCGGGCGATTTCCGGGATGTAGCGTTGGGCCATGATCGTGCGCGTGCCGAGTTGCGTCATGGTCTCCAGGATCACGTTCAGGTTCACGTCATTCTCGGTGACGCGGAACACGCTCGCGCCGCCCATGGCGTCCAGCGGCTTCACCACCACGTCGCGCTGGTCCGCGGCGAAGGCGCGGATCAGTTCCGGATCGCGCGTCACCAGCGTCGGCGCCATGAACTGGGGAAACCTGGCGATGGACAGCTTCTCGTTGAAGTCGCGGATCGCCGCCGGCTTGTTGAGGATGCGCGCGCCCTGTCCCTCCGCCAGCTCCAGCAGGTAGGTGCTGAACACGTATTCCATGTCGAAGGGCGGGTCCTTGCGCATCAGCACCGCGTCGAATTCGGTGAGCGGCAGCACCACCGGCTCCTCCACCGAATACCACGCGAGCGCATCATCGATCAGGTCCAGCCGGCGCGCGCGGCACACCACGCAGCCCGATTCCATCCACACCTCGGACTGCTCCATCACGAACAGGGCATGCCCCCGCGCCGCCGCCTCGCGCATGATGGCGAAGGTGGAGTCCTTGTAGGTCTTGATGTGTTCCAGCGGGTCGAGAATGATGGCGATGCGCATGAGTCACCTGGGAATAACCGTGGTCCGGACGCTTGCGTCGCGACGCTGTTGGGGCCCCTGAGAGGCGCCGAGTAGCGCAGGCGGTCCGGGAGAAAAGCGAGCACTGTCCGAGCGCGTGGCCGCGCAGCGGATCGCGCGAGTTGCGCAGCGCCCGGACCGGCGAGCAACGCAGGGGAGCCGACCAGCGGGAGGCCGCCGACCGGGGTGTCCTTTTCTTGGGTTACTTTCTTTTGGACAAGCAAAAGAAAGTAACTGCCCCTGCCGGGGCACATCCGGCCCTGGAATGGTCTGCGCGAAGCGCAACACTAGACGCATTGGCATTGAATCACGCCGCCGCCCCCGCCAAACTTTGATGCCGCGGATCCGTCTGCTCCAGCTCCAGCGACGCCGCCAGCAGCGCCAGCCGCGCGATCACGCCGTAGGTGTAGAAGCGGTTGGGCGGCGCATCCGGCCGCGCGGCGTATTCCGGCAGCGAGCAGTTGGTTTCGAACGACAGCGGCACGAAGTGCATGCCCGGGGAGTTCAGGTTCTCGTCCTTGCCGCGGCCGGTGTGCACGCGGTAGAAGCCGCCGACGACATAGTGGTCGATCATGTACACCACCGGCTCGGCCACGGCTTCGTTGATGCTCTCGAAGGTGTACACGCCCTCCTGGATGATGACCTCGGTCACCGCCTGCCCTTCCTTGATCACCGCCATCTTGTTGCGCTGCTTGCGGTTGAGCTCGCGTACGTCGTCCGGCGACTTCGCGGTCATGATGCCCATGCCGTAGGTGCCGGCGTCGGCCTTCACGATCACGAATGGGTCGTCCTTGATGCCGTTCTCGCGATACTTGGCGCCGATCTTGGCCAGCAGCTCGCCGACGCGGGTGGCCAGGCACTCCTCGCCCTGCCGCTCCTGGAAGTTGATCGTGCCGCAGGTCTCGAAATAGGGGTCGATCAGCCACGGGTCGATGCCGATCAGCTGCGCGAATTGCTGCGCGACCTGGGAGTAGTTGGCGAAGTGGATGGACTTGCGCCGCGTGTGCCAGCCGGCATGGGGCGGGGGGATCACCGGCTGCTTCACCGCCTTGAGGATGTCCGGCACGCCGCCGGACAGATCGTTGTTGAGCAGGATCGCGCAGGGATCGAAGCCTTCCAGCACCAGGCGCTCGCCCTCGCGCCGCATGGGCTCGAGCACGATCTGCTCGCCGGTGGGCAGGTCGATGGGCGTGGGCGCGGTGATCTCCGGGATCAGGGTGCCGATGCGCACGTGCAGCCCGGCGTGGCGCAGGATGTAGGCGAGGGAGGCGACGTTGGCCAGGTAGTACAGGTTGCGCGTGTGGCTTTCCGGAATGATCACGAAGCGCCGCGCATCGGGGCAGATCTTCTCCACCGCCGCCATCGCCGCGTGCACGCACAGCGGCAGGAAGTCCCGGTTCAGGTTGTTGAAGCCGCCCGGAAACAGGTTCGTGTCCACCGGGGCCAGCTTGAAGCCGGCATTGCGCAGGTCCACCGAGGCGTAGAAGGGCACCGCATGGTCCTGCCATTGCGCGCGGAACCAGTGCTCGATGGACGGCATGGCATCGAGGATGTGCTTTTCCAGGGACAGCAGCGGGCCGGTGAGGGCGGTCGTGAGATGCGGAACCATGGTGGCCTTGGACAGAAGGGGAAGCCGGAATTCTAGCCCAAACGCCGCCCCCGCCCAAAGGGCCCGGACGCCGCTGCGCTAGAATGAAAGCGGATCGACAGAGAGAGCCATCATGAAACAACCAACCATCGTCATCGTCGGCCTGGGGCAGCTGGGCCGCGTCTTCGCCGGCGGCTTCCTGCGCACCGGCTGCACCGTGGTGCCGGTGAACCGCGGCGACAACATGGGCGAGATCGCCGCCAACGTGCCCGACCCCGCACTGGTGCTGGTGGCGGTGGCGGAAGCCGATTTGCACCCCGCCATCACCGGCATCCCCGCGGCCTGGCGCGGCCGGCTGGGGCTGATCCAGAACGAGCTGCTGCCGCGGGACTGGCAGGCGCACCAGATCGAGCATCCCACGGTGGCGTCGGTCTGGTTCGAGAAGAAGAAAGGCATCGACGCCAAGCCGCTGATCCCGACGCCGGTGCACGGCCCGCAGGCGCAGCGGGTGTGCGCGGCCCTGAACGCGATCGAGATTCCCGCGCGCAGCATCGAGAGCGAGGACGAGCTGCTGTACGAGCTGGTGCGCAAGAACGTCTACATCCTCACCACCAACATCGCCGGCATCGTGACCGGCGGCAGCGTGGGCGAGCTGTGGGCCCAGCACCGCTCGCTGGCGACCCAGGTGGCGAACGAGGTCATGGACATCCAGGACTGGCTCACCGGCCGCAGGCACGACCGCCGCAAGCTGCTCGACGGCATGCTCGAAGCCTTCGAGGCCGACCCCCAGCACGGCTGCCAGGGCCGCAGCGCGCCGGACCGGCTCAAGCGCAACCTGGCTTTCGCCGACGAGGCGGGCCTCGCCGTGCCGAAGCTGCGCGAGATCGCGTGCTCGGTGTTCTGCTGAGCCTTCGCCCGTCCCCATTTGGGGGCATTCGCGCGGACAAAAAAATGGGCACCCGAAGGTGCCCGAAACTCCAATTGCAGGAGGCTGGATGGAGTACATCCACTGTCTAGCAACCGGCATGCCAGATGCCGGCGCTCATCGCCCGTTCACGCCGCACTCCCCGGCTGGCGCGCCCCGCGCAGGGGTGGGCAGGTGTCCGGCCGCGCGCGTTTCCCGCACGCGTGCGCAAGCCGGGCAGCTTGCGGGCCGCTGATCGCACCGTTTTCGTGCCGGTTTGCGCGCGCCTGCCACGGCGTGGGGCGGCAGACAAAAAAGAAGGGCACCCGCAGGTGCCCTTCCCGGTGAGAGCCTGCGGGAGGCTTATTCCACGCGCTCTCCGTGCAGGGCCACGTCGAGGCCCTCGCGCTCCTGCTCCTCCGTCACCCGCAGGCCGATCAGCATGTCGATCACCTTGAGGATGATGAAGGTCGCGATCGCGCCGTAGATCACGGTGGCGCCCACGCCCAGCAGCTGGGTCATCACGCTGCCCTCGACACCGCCGATCTCCTTGACCGCGAACACGCCGGTCAGGATGGCGCCGAGGATGCCGCCGATGCCGTGCACGCCGAACGCGTCCAGGGAGTCGTCATAGCCGAGCATGTGCTTGAGCCCCGTGGCGCCCCAGAAGCACACCACGCCGGCGGCGATGCCGATGATCAGGGCGCCGACCGGGGCGACGAAGCCGGAGGCCGGGGTGATGGCGACCAGGCCGGCAACGGCGCCGGACGCGATGCCGAGCACGCTGGGCTTGCCCTTGGTGACCCACTCGGCAAACATCCAGCCCAGTGCCGCGGCAGCGGTGGCGATCTGGGTCACGGCCATGGCCATGCCGGCACGCCCGTCGGCGGCCACGGCGGAGCCGGCGTTGAAGCCGAACCAGCCCACCCACAGCATCGCCGCGCCCATCACGGTCAGCGTCAGGTTGTGCGGGGCCATCGCTTCCTTGCCGTAGCCGAGGCGCTTGCCCAGGACGATCGCCGCAACCAAGCCGGCGATACCGGCGTTGATGTGCACCACGGTGCCGCCGGCGTAGTCGAGCACGCCCTTGTCCGCCAGCCAGCCGCCGGGACCCCACACCCAGTGCGCGATCGGCGAGTACACGACCAGCGACCAGATCGCCATGAACCACAGCATCGCCGAGAACTTCATGCGATCGGCGAAGGCGCCGGCGATGAGCGCCGGGGTGATGATGGCGAAGGTCATCTGGAAGGTCATGAACACCGACTCGGGGATGTTGGCGCCGTCCGTGCCGGACATGGCGTCGAGCCCCATGCCGTTCAGGAACAGGCGGCCGAACCCGCCGAAGTAGGCGTTGCCTTCCTGGAACGCGATGCTGTAGCCGGCAATCATCCAGATGATGCTGATCAGCGCCGTGATGGCGAAGCTCTGCATCATCGTGGCCAGCACGTTCTTCTT
>CAYUJV010000080.1:0-13813 GCA_964445085.1 uncultured Burkholderiales bacterium | reverse complement strand
TAGCGGCGGGCAGCGCGCGGGCCGGGGCCGCAGGCGAACGCCGCTACGCGCGGCTCGCCTGCCGGCTCGGGCCGGTCAGGCGCGCATAGAAGATGGCACACACGAAGAACACGACCGAGAGCGCAATTTCCACGCCGCCCAGCACGGCGGAGAAGCCTGCGTCGGAATAGGCCCGCACCACGCCCTCGGTGAAATAGGCCAGGATCAGCATCGACGCCCACTGGTAGGTATAGCGCTTGCCGCGCAGCACGCCGAACAGCGGGAACAGCAGCGGAATCACCTTCAGCACCAGGAACGAGCCGCCCGGCCGCAGCGGCGCCCACCACAATTCCCACCCCAGCCCGAGCAGGATCAGGCCGATCAGGCTGACGATGCTGCCGTAATGCAGGACGCCAATCATCCCCTTCATCCGCGGCACGCCTCCGCGAGCTTGACCAGCGCCGCGCGCGCCTGCTGCGCATCCAGCACCGGCGCGTCGAACTCGATGCGCACCAGGGTCCCGTCCGCGCGCACGTCGAAGCCGTCGCAGTCGATGCCGACCATGGTCGCCTCCTCTGCTTCCATCTGGCCGAGCTTGCGGCAATAGGCGCGCAGGGCGTCGCCATGGTCGCGGTTCATGTGATCGAGGATGCCCTCCTCGGCCTCGCCCAAATGGCTCGACAGGGCGAGATAGTCGCCCGCGCTCACCCATACCGCCGAAGCGAAGCCGGGAATGCTGCGGATGCGCTGCGGCTCGATGCGGTAGAAGGCGAAGTCGAGGGAAAGATAGTCCGCGACATGGGGCAGATAGCGCAGGTAACGGGCGCGGCAGGCGGCCAGTTCCTCGTCCGGCACCAGCCGCGCCTCGCCCAGGTAGGTGAAGCGCGGCGCCGCCAGCACGTTTTCGGCCGGCGCATGGGCGGCCAGGCTCAGCCGGGGGTGATAGTGGATGTTGTGGGTGTGCTCGGCCAGGGCGCTGATGAGCATGACCGGCCGCCCCTGCTGGTCCGCCACGTACTCGACGAACGAGGCATAGGGAAAGCCGGGCATGTTCTGCGACTGGGTGGCGATCACGCCGCTGTGCTGGCGGCGCACCAGGCGCCGCGCTTTTTCTGCTGGGGTCATGCTCCCTTTCCTCCGGACGGGCTCGTTGCGAGCGGATGCGCGATTATAGCGAAGCGCGCCCACGCCGGCGCCTTGACGCTCGCGAATCGCGGATGCTAACGTCGGGCGGATGAGTCCGCCGGACCACCAGCTCCCCAGCACGCTCACGCGCGTCGCCAGCTTCCTGCGCTTCGTCGCCCGGCGCTTCTTCGAGGACCGCTGCCCCCAGATTGCCGCGAGCCTCACCTACACCACGCTGCTGTCCCTGGTGCCGCTGATCACCGTGACGGTGACCCTGCTCGCTGCATTCCCGGTCTTCACCGAACTGATGACCAATGTGAAGATCTTCATGCTCACCAACCTGGTGCCGGAGATGGCGGGCAAGATCATCACCGTGTACATGGTGCAGTTCTCGGAGAAGGCGGCCAAGCTCACCATGATCGGCGTGGGCTTCCTGCTGCTCACCGCGCTGCTGCTGATGCAGACCATCGACCGCGCCTTCAACACCATCTGGCGCGTGCGCCAGCAGCGCAGCATCCTGTACCGCTTCCTCACCTACTGGGCCGTGCTCACGGTGGGGCCGCTGCTGCTCGGCGTCAGCCTGTCCATCACCTACTATCTGGTGAGCCTGCCGCTGGGCTATGTGAAGCACATCCCGCTCATCGGCGAGACGACGCTGCGCGTGGTGCCGATGCTGTTGATGACCCTCGCCTTCTCCCTGCTCTATTTCACGGTGCCAAACCGCTACGTGCCGTTCCGCCATGCGCTCCTCGGCGGAGTGGTGGCCGGCGTCGGATTCGAGCTGATGAAGAAGGGCTTCGCGTGGTACATCACCAGCTTTCCCAGCTACAAGCTGGTGTATGGCGCCTTCGCCGCGGTCCCCGTGTTCCTGCTGTGGATCTATGTGATGTGGCTGATCATCCTGGTCGGCGCGATCATCGCCGCCGCGCTCTCCCATTGGCGGGGCGGCGCCTGGCAGCGGCGCAAGTTCCCCGGCTGGCGGTTCGCAGCGGCGTTGCAGGTGCTGGGAGAGCTGGCCGAGGCCCAGCGCGATGGGCGGACGGTCGGCCTCGGCACGCTGCGCCGGCATGTGCATTTCGGACTGGATGAGCTGGAAGAAATTCTCGACGAGCTGCGCGCCGCCAACCTGGTGCGCCGCACCGAGAGCGGCGGCTGGCTGTTGAGCCGCGCGCCGCAGGACATCCGCGCGGCGGACATCTATCGCCTGTTCATTTTCGATGCCGCGCAGGCGGAGACGACACTGGCGGGCGATCGCGTTTCCCAGCTGATGACAGAGCTCGCACGCAAGGAGCACGAGCCGCTGGCGATCACCCTGGCGGAGCTGTTTCCGGCACCCGCGCCAGCGGCGGCATCAACCAAATAGAAAGATCTCGAAGCTGTCGGTCTGCTCCAGCAGCTTGACGGCGCGCACGGTGCGGGTGCCGCCCTGCACGCGCAGTTCGAATTCGCGTTGGGGATGGAAGGTGCCGCGTTGCGCCACGATGCGCTCCGGCTGCTTCAGCGTCGTCACCGCCGGCAGCAGCAATGCGGGCTGGAATGGCGCGTCCTCGGCGGTGATGGTCGGACGGATGGCGATCGCCTCCGCGCGCGGCGCGAGAAACTGCGCGCCGAGATCGACCTTGCCCGGCGTGTCGGCCTGGATCCAGCGCACCGCCGCGACGCCCCAGGTGTCCCCGTCCCCGGTCCGCAGCCCGATCAGGTCGCCGACGCGCACCTTGGCTGCGCTCTGCGGGTCGTTGCTGAGGGCGACGCCGCCCGCGCTCTCGTTCACCACGTGCCAGTTGGAGCAGTTGTAGGTGACGTGCTGGCCGGTGCGGTCGGCGGGCGCCGCGACCTGCACCGTGATTTCCATTTCTTCTTCCTCGCCCGGCAGGGCCGCCGGCAGCTGCTCGCCGGCGCCGGCCAGGGCATAGTGCAGCGAGCTGATGCCGGCGCAGATGAAGGCGGAGCCGTCCGCGCGCAGCCGGCTGAACACCCGCTTCGGCCCCAGGCCCCACTGGGTGAGCAGGCGCTTGAGCAGCTCCCGGTACAAGGGGTCGGCCGCCGCCTCGGGCAGCCCGGCTTCGACCGGCGGCTTCCCGCCCTCGACCGCCAGCAGCTGCTGGTGCAGCGTCCGCACGAAGGGGATGGTGTTGAGCAGGATGTCGGTGCGGGCATCGGTCGCGCCGGTGTGGTGGGCCAGCGCCTTCGGCGGCCGGTCGTCATCGAGGCGGACCAGGAACAGCCCATGGCTGGATTCAACTTCGCCCAGGGGCTGCAGCAGCGCCAGCCCGGCATTGCGCGCCAGGTAGCCCTTGAGCGAGCGCAGCTGGCCGTGCTGCAGCCGGTAGGGGTCGGCCAGCGCGGTCAGCAGCACGCGCTTGTAGGTGGCGTTGACGCTGCTGCGGCCCTCGCCCTCCGCGAATTCCTCCTCATGCAGCTTCTGGCGCACCGCGTACCAATACAGCTGGTGCAGTTCCACCCAGAGACCCGCCGGCGTGGGAGCGTAGGTTTCGTAGCAGGTGTCGAGGATCTCGCCCAGCGCCTCCACCGCGCGCTGCACCGCGACCGGGGCATGCTTGTGGCCGCCGAAGCTGAGCTTGCGCTGGGCGATTTCCATGACCACGAGCTTGTAGCCGTTGGCGAGCTCGCCCAGCAACTCGCGCGCCAGGCCGGCGGCCTGCTTGGATTTCTCGGTGAGCGGCAGCGGCTTGCCGGCGTATTCCTGCTGCAGGGAAGGCAGCAGCAGCTGGATGGTCTGGCGATATTGGTCGAGGAACTTGAGACGCGCCTCTTCGCCCAGCCGGACGGCGCGGCTGCTGACGAGCGCATCGGCGAGCTTGCGCGCGGATTCGAAGCTGTTCGCCAGCGGCAACGCATCCAGCCACTCCTTCACCTGCTTCGGCCGGGTTTCCACCGCGACGCCGGACACGGCCTGCAGCGCCGGAACGGACAACTTGATTGTCATGAAGAACGCTCCCTGTTTCGCGAAATTCTAGAGTAATCAGGACCATTGTGAAACAGCGGCGTTTTTTCGAAAGGGTTTACGGTTTCCTGTCCATTGCCGGAAATTAATCCTGTGTCGATGGGCCCGCTCAGGCCTCCCTGGCCGGTGGCGTTTTGCCCGGTCCGGCCGCGTA
Source organism: uncultured Burkholderiales bacterium (assembly GCA_964445085.1). Taxonomy (GTDB): domain Bacteria; phylum Pseudomonadota; class Gammaproteobacteria; order Burkholderiales; family Thiobacteraceae; genus Thiobacter. The sequence continues at coordinate 9,590 of CAYUJV010000080.1, read as the reverse complement.
CACCGCCACCCCTGCCAGCACCAGTCCCCACACGATGACCGCGCCCGAGGGCAGATCCCAGTAGGCGGAAACCGCCAGGCCGGCGGCGTAGCCCACCGCGCCGAGGCCGTAGGCCAGCGCCACGCGTTTCAGCGCGGGGTAGTTGCGGGTGGCCATGGCCGGAACGATCAGGCTGGCGAACACGAGATACACGCCCACCATCTGCACCGAGGCCGTCACCGCGAAGGCGAACAGGATGTAGAAGCCCAGGCGCCCCAGCCGCTGGCGCGCCACCAGCATCACCAGCAGGATGGCGGCGGTGACCGCGGCCAGGTAGCCCACCTGCCGCATGCCCACCCACAGGATCTGCCCGGCGAGCAGGTCGCGCAGATGTTCCCCGCCATGGGGGTTGTGGGCCACCAGCAGGATGCCGCTGGCCGCCGCCAGCACGAACAGCACGCCGATGAGCGCCTCCTGCACCTCCGGCCAGCGCTTTTCCGCATAGGTGAGCCACAGGCTGCCCAGCAGCGCGGCGCCGATGGCCACCAGCTGCATGCCGATGCCCTGCGGCTCCCAGCCGAGCAGATCGGCGCTCATCACCCCCAGCGCGGCAATCTGCGCGATGGCCAGGTCGATGAAGACGATGCCGCGCGCCAGCACCTGCGTGCCCAGCGGCACGTGGGTGGCCAGCACCAGCAGGCCGGCAAGGAAGGCCGGCAGCAGGATGCTCCATTCGACGTTGCTCATGGCTGTTTCGCCGCCGCGAGCAGCAGCTGGATCACGTTGTCGAAGAGGCTGAACAGATCCTTCGCCTGCTCGGTGCCGCCGATGGTGAGCGGCAGCGCCACCGCGGGAATCTTCGCCCGCTCCGCCAGCCAGTCCGAGGCGCGCCCGTCCTGGTAGGTGGCGCGGATCACCATACGCGCCGGCCGGCCCTGCAGCCCGGTCAGCACTTCCGCCAAATGCGAGGCGGTCGGCTCGACTCCCGGCTTGGGCTCGAGCACCGCCACCTCCTGCATGCCCAGCCAGTGCGACAGATAGGGGAAGGCCTTGTGATGCACGACGATGGGCAGCCCCCGGAGCGGCGCGGCCGCCTTCTCCCAGCGTGCGATGGCCGCCTGCCAGCGCGCGTCGAAAGCCTTGGCGCGCGCTTCATAGAAGGCGCGGTTGGCCGGATCGAGCTGGCTCAGGCGCGGCAGCAGGGCGTCGGCGACGCGCTGGATGTTGTGCGGGTCCAGCTGGATGTGGGGATTGCCGGCAGGATGCACGTCGCCCTCGGCGCGGTCCAGCCGCGTCGGCACCTCCAGCTTTGGCACCACCGACGCCGCCTCGAAATAGCCCGGCTTGCCGGGCTGGATGTTGGGGTTGCCCGCCTGCCGCAGCAGCAACGGCAGCCAGCCGATCTCGAGCTCGGCCCCGGTGCACACCACCAGATCGGCGTTGCGGGTGCGCGCGATCAGGCTGGGCCGCGCCTGGATGTGGTGCGGGTCCTGCAGGCCGGTGGTGGCGACGTAGACGGAAACCTTGTCGCCGCCCAGCTCCTGGGCGAGCGCACCCCACTCCGGTTCGCAGGCGAAGACGTTGAGGGCGGCGTGGGCCGGGAGGGAAAACAGAAGCGACAGCAGTACAAACCATATTTTTCGCATTTCAGACCTTTCAAGAAAAGCATTCAACGCAGAGGGCGCGGAGGGCGCAGAGAAAAAACACGGATGCGATCTCCTCAGCGTCCCTCCGCGACCTCCGCGTTGGGACTGCGATTCGTTCAAAACGCATGCGCGCCATGCGCGCCCAGGCTCACGATGTACTGCAGCATGAGCTGATTGTCCGGTGCATCCTGGCGCGACTTGTCGCGGGCGAACTGCACGCGGAAGCGGCTGAATTCGGACGGGTTGTAGTCGACCATGAGGCTGGTGCGGGTCGGGTCGTAGGCCGCCAGCACCGGCAGGCTGCCGGCGAGCGCGCCCATGTCCACGCTGCCGTGGGACAGGCGGTCGTAGCGCAGGCCAGCGCGCCAGCGCGGCAGGAATTGATACACGCCCTGGGCGTACCAGCCGGACTGTGCGGAACGGAAGGCGGCCGCCTGCTCGCCCGTTCCGCCCAGGTCGTAGGTCAGGTCGCCGTTCTCGCGATGGCGGTAATACTCGCTCTGGAACTTGAAGTTCCGGTAGTACGGATTGCCCTCCGGGGCCCACTTCCAGACGAAGCTCGCCAGCCACAGATTGGAATTGCCGCTGAAGGCATTGGTCACGCCGGCGTCGTCGAACTGGCGGTCGCGAGGGGCGTTGTGCAGATAGGACAGCCCGGCGAGCCAGCTGTGGCTGACGCCCACGTCGCCGCCGGCGTGGGCGAACAGCGACCAGCCGCCGATGCCGTTCTTGTTGCGTTCCGCTCCGGGGAAATTGTGGCCACGGCCGAGTTCGCCGCCGAACTCGAGATAGGTGTCGGTGGGCGCCAGCCAGCGCAGCTGGACCCCGTCGTTGGCGTACTGCCCGCCGAGAAAGGCCTGTTGCGCCAGTGGCGCGTCGACGAAGTCCCAGACGTGGGCGTGCTGTTCGTTGATGTAGCCGATGCCGGAATAGAAGCGCCCGCCGCGCAAGGTGAACCCGTGGGGCAGGGCGAGGGTCTGGATGAAGGCGTTCTCCACCGACACCGAGTTGTCCGGTGCCGCCGCCAGCATGAACTCGCCGCGCAGGTAGGGATCGATATTGGCACCGAGCGCGAGCTCGGACTCGCCCAGGCTGAAGCTGCGCGGCGGCGGCCCCGCCTCGCCGCCGCTGGGCACGAAGCCGGTGAGCCGATAGCTGCCCGGGTCGCGCTGCAGGTTGGCGTAGGTGCCGGACAGGATGAGTGAGATCGCCGGATTGAAGGCGTTTTCCCGGGACGGGGACGCCGGCTGCACGGCGGGCTGCGTGGCCGCCTGCGCCACCGCCTGTTCCGCCTTCGTCTGCGCCGCCGCGGCGCGGGTTTCAGCCTGGGCGCTGTGCTGCTCGGCCGCGGCCAGGCGCTGCTCGAGGGCGGCGATGCGCGCCTCGTAGGACGCGCGCATCTGCTGGATTTCGGCGCGGATCTGGGCCAGTTCCGCATCCGATGCCGCCTCCGCCGACGGCGCCCATCCCAGGGCCAACAGGCCGGCCGACAGGCCGACCGTCACGACAGTTCGTGCTGACATGTGTTCCTCGCTTCGACAATGAAATGACGCGCACGGCCCGGTGCGGCCGTGAATGCTGCACATCGCGGCCTAGGGAACTTCTGCAAAAGGTCGCGAGCAAGCCCGGCTGGCCGCCGGGAAGCGCACCTGTACATGCGAGTACAGCGAGCGTCGCAGGCCGACAGGCGGGCTGCGCGGTACTTTTGCAGAGGTTCCCTAGGCGGGGAACGGCGGGGCGCGGGAGAGCTGGCGGAAGAAGCGTGGCGCCGGAGGTTCTGCGCCGCAGAAGAGATAGGCGACGCCGACGATGTCGGGCGCGGCCAGGGAAACGGCTTGCGAGACGAAGCCGGTGCCGAGCTGGGAGTAGCTGGCGCACTGCTCGCACGCCTTGGAATGGGGCAGCGGCTTGTGCGTCTGCGAGCTGTCGCGGGCGAAGTGGGAAAGCTCGTGCGCGAACCCGCCCTGCTGCGCGAACAGCAGCGCGCAGGCGAGCATCAGGTGGGCCAGGGCGCGACGGAGCATGGTCGATTGCACGAAAAATCCGCCGATCATGCTAACAGCGGCCGCAGGTCGGCACAAGCGCGCTGACATGACAGATGCCGGCGCCGCTTGCGTTTTGCAGTACACCTTTCGGCAGGTTGAAAGCTCGCCGTGCGCGAGCTAGTGTGAGGGAAGCTCTGCAAAGCGTAGCGCGCATCGCAGGCGGGCAGACGGGCTGCGCAATACTCTTGCAGAGGTTCCCGAGGACTCCAAACCCCGTTTGCGCGGAAGGAGGTGCCCCATGTCGGTTTCCGATTTTGTCATTCACATCGACGAAATGCTGAGCGAATTCGAGCTGCACGAGGCGGAGCAAGCGGCGAGCCAGTGCAGCGGCGTCGTCAGCGCGCACGTCAGTCGCCACCAGCCTCATCTGATGCTGGTCGCCTACGATCCCGAGCGCGGGCGCTCGACACAGGTGCTGGACGCCATCCGGTCGCACGGCTGGCATGGGCAACTGGTGGGGCTGTAGGCGCCGGCGGGTTCGCTATTCGGCGTCCGCGGCCAGCGCCACCGTCGCCTGCGCCGTGGCCCGGTCGATCTCCAGCTGCAGCTCGCAGTATTCGTCCTCCTCCGTCACCGGCGTGGGATCGTCGGCACAGCTGCAGCCGGCGACGATGCCGGCGTAGAAGATCCCGACCCTGGCCCGGATGCAACGCGCATCCCCGTCCGTCGCGAGGACGATGGCGGTGTGCGGCCGGTCAGTGGCGTAGCTGGTGCGGGACAGGCCCTGCTGCAGCGGCAGCAGCCGGGGGTCGAGCTGCTCGATTTCGCGCTTCAGCGTGGCGCGGAAATCGGGCGTGTCCCAGGCCTGGGCGGACAGCGGCAGATGGATCATGGCCGGACGCCGCTGCCGCTTCAGGTCGGATACTCGGCGTAGCGCAGCAGCGTATCGCCGTCGCAGGACCAGTCCGCGCGCGAGTCCCAGAATATCCGCGCCTGGGGCCGGATCGGCGCCGCGCTGTCGAGGGAGCCGGCGGGGATCACCACCGCATTCAGCTCGGGCACGAAGCGCGGCACCGAGCTGCCGCAGGTGGAACAGAACTGGCGGGCGAAGCGCTTGGCTTCCGGCAGCTTGTAGTACCTGAGCAGGGGCTCGCCCCGGGTGAAGCGCAGCTGCGCATCGGCCAGCATGAGATTGCTCGCGTGGCCGGTGCCCGATGACTTGCGGCAGCGCGCACAGTGGCAGTGATAGAAGCGCTGGGGCTCGCCGCTGACCTCATAGCCCACGCCGCCGCACAGGCAGCTTCCTTTGAGCACGACTTGGGACATGCAGTCCTCCTCGGCAGATTGAGGGAATCCAGTTTACTGCAGCTCGGCGCCTGCGGTGCGGCACACCAAGCCCTTGAGATAGGCGCTTTCCGGAAACGCCAGGAGCACCGGGTGATCCGGCGCCTGGCTCAGGCGCCGCAGGATCTGGGCGTCCACGCCCGCATCCAGCGCCGCGCCGGCGACGATCTTCTGGAACAGCTCGTCGCCGATGCCGCCGGAGCAGGAGAAGGTGGCGAGCAGGCCGCCCGGCCGCAGCAGCTTGAACGCGAGCAGGTTGATGTCCTTGTAGCCGCGCGCCGCCTTCTCGGCGTGGGCGGCGGTGGGCGCGAACTTGGGTGGATCGAGCACGATGAGGTCGAAGGACCGGCCCTGGTCGCGCAGGGTGCGCAGGGCCTTGAACACGTCCGCCTCCAACCAGATCGCGCGGCCGTCCTCGAAGCCGTTCAGCGCGGCCTGGCGCCGGCCCCACGCCAGGGCCTCGCCCGAACTGTCGATGGAGGTGACGTGCCGCGCGCCCTCGGCCAGGGCGTGCAGACTGAAGCCGCCGGTGTAGCAAAAGCAGTTCAGCATCTCCTTGTCGCGCGCCAGCTTGCCGACGATGTGGCGGTTGGTGCGCTGGTCGAGATAGAAGCCGGTCTTGTGCCCGTGGCGCACGTCCACCAGAAAGCGCACGCCGTGTTCCCTGATCTCGATGGTCTCCGGCGGTTCCCCGCCACGCAGCACCCCGACACGGGGAGCCAGCCCTTCCAGCTCGCGCACGTCCACGTCGGAGCGCTCGTAGATGCGCCCAAGGCCGGTGGCCTTGAGCAAAGCCTGCGCGATCTCCTCGCGCCAGCGCTCCGCCCCTGCGGACGTGAGCTGCACCACCAGCGTGTCGCCGTAGCGATCGACGATGACCCCGGGCAGGCCGTCGGCCTCGCCGTAGACCAGACGGCAGGCGTCGGCCGGGATGGTCGGGTGCACCCGCGCCGCCATCGCGGCGCGGATCCTGCGCTCGAAGAAGGCGGCGTCGACTCTGTCCTGCTCATTCCAGGACCAGACGCGGCCGCTGATCTGCGATCCGGCGTTGTAGGCGGCCCAGGCGAGGAATTCGCCATGGGCGGAATACACCGCGACGGTGTCGCCGCTCGAAGCCTCGCCCTCGACGCGCGCGATGCCGCCGGAGAACACCCAGGGATGGCGGCGCTTGAGGGATTTTTCGCGGCCGGGCTTGAGGATGAGTTTGGAGTTCATTTCAAAATTCTCTTTTCACCACGGAGTACGCGGAGGGAGCGGAGGTTTCTAAGCATGGCGCAACTCCGTGTACTCCGCGTACTCCGTGGTGAGACTTAAGGAAGCTCTGCAAAAGTACTGCGTAGCCCCTCTGCCCGCCTGCGATGCTCGCTGTACTCTCCGTACAGGTGCGCTTCTCGGCGGCCAGCCGGGCTTGCTCGCCACCTTTTGCAGAGCTTCCTTAACTTTTCTTTTTCGCTCGCGGATGCGCGGCATCATACACCTTCGCCAGATGCTGCCAGTCCAGGTGCGTATACACCTGGGTGGTGGAGATGTTGGCGTGCCCCAGCATCTCCTGCACCGCGCGCAGGTCGCCGCTGGACTGCAGCACGTGGGACGCGAAGGAATGGCGCAGCATATGCGGATGCACGTGCACGCCGAGGCCGAGCTTCTTCGCCCAATGGTCCACCCGGTATTGCACCGTGCGCGGGCTCAGGGCCTTGCCCTGTTTGTTGACGAACAGCGCGCGCACGTCCGGCGCGGCCATTTGCCCGCGCACCCCGAGCCAGGCCTGCAGCGCCTGCAGCGCGAAGCTCCCCACCGGCACGACCCGCGTCTTGGCGCCCTTGCCGGTCACGCGCACCTCCTGATTGGCGAAGTCCACGTCCTGAAGCTGCAGGCCCACCAGCTCGGACAAACGCAGGCCGGACGAATAGAACAGTTCCAGGATGGCCTGGTCGCGCACGGCAAGGACGGAATCCTCGTCCACGCGCATCAGCTGGGTCGCGCGGTCGGGCGACAGCGCCTCCGGCAGTTTTTTCTCCGACTTCGGCGCCTTCAGGCCGTCGCACGGGTTGAGCGTGAAGCCGTGATCGCGCGCGAGGTAGCGGTAGAAGGTGCGCCAGGCCGACAGCATGCGCGCCAGGGATTTGCCGCCCAGCCCGCGCCCATGGAGCTGGGCGACGAAGCGGCGCACGTGGTGGATGCTCAACTGGTCCAGCGGCGTCGCGCCGGCGAGATCGAGCAGCGCCCGCACGTCGCGCCGGTAGTTCTCCGCGGTCAGCGGCGACAGCCGGCGCTCGTGCGCAAGATGGGCGAGGAAACCGGCGAGATAGGGCGGCTCGCCGGCGGGCGCGGCGGAAAGCTTAGGCGGGTTCACCAGGCAGGTAGCGCTTGAGCGCGACACTGATCAGCTCGCCCAGCCGCTTCAGGTAGAGCGTGCCCATGCCCTGGTAGAAACGCTGCGGATCCTCGCTGGCGAGCACGAGGAAGCCGAAGGTCTGCTCGGCGCGCAGCGCCACCATGGCGAAGGACTTCAGCCGCGCGCTGTCCTCGCCGAACCAGGTGCCGGTCTCGTACAGGGCGTGCGGCCCGCAGGCAGGGTTGGCAAGGCTTTCCGCATACACCCGCAGTTCCTTGCTGGTGCCGGAGAATTCGGCGAGCTCGGGGTGCTGCTCGCCGCCCTCCCACAGCCGCAGCGCGACGTGGGGCACGGCAAAATCCTCGCGCAGGTTGTAGTAGATGGCCTGCAAGCAGGATTCCAGGCTGGTGGCCATGAGCAGGGCCAGACTGAAGCGGTGCACGCGCTCGCCGAGGGCGTCGTTTTCCTCGCCGAACTGGATCAGCTCGCGCAGCTTGGATTCAAGCAGGCTGTTCTTGTCGCGCAGGGCGAGCAGCTGGCGCTCGGCCAGGGAGATGGTGCGGCCGCCGTGGGGATGCGGGAGGGTGATGTCGGTCAGGAGATGCGCGTGGTTCTCGAAAAATTCCGGATGCTCCTTGAGGTAGCTCGCGACGTCTTCTGCTTCCAGTCTCATTGTCGTCCTTTGTTGTTTCCGTCCCTGCGGGCAATGGCGGCAGTATAAATCAAACCCCGCCGTCGCGTGGCGCGATCACAGCGCAATGACGCCTTCGAACACGCTGACCGCCGGGCCGGTCATCAGCACCGGGTGCTTGTCGCCGGGCCACTGGATGACGAGATCGCCGCCGCGCGTGGTCACCCGCACCCGGTGGTCGAGCAGGCCGCGGGTGATGCCGGCAACCACGGCGGCGCAGGCGCCGGTGCCGCAGGCCAGGGTTTCCCCCGCGCCGCGCTCGTACACCCGCAGCCGGATGTGGCCGCGATCCACCACCTGCATGAAGCCGGCATTGACGCGGTTGGGAAAGCTCGGGTGGTGTTCGATCAGCGGGCCGTCGTGGGCGACCGGCGCGGTTTCGACATAGTCGACCACCTGCACCGCGTGCGGGTTGCCCATGGACAGCACCGAGACCTCGACGATCTTGGCGCCCACGCTCAGCAAATAGGTCGTCGCCTGCTTGTCGGTGAGAAAGGGAATCTCGGCCGGCGCAAAGCGCGGCACGCCCATGTTCACCGTCACCTGCCCGTCGTCCTCCAGGCGCGGCACGATGATGCCGGCCTTGGTTTCGACGCGGATTTCCTTCCGGCTGGTGAGCCCCTTCTCGTGCACGAAGCGCACGAAACAGCGGGCGCCGTTGCCGCACTGCTCCACCTCACCGCCGTCGTTGTTAAAGATGCGATAGCGGAAATCCGCATCCGGCAGCGTGGGCTTTTCCACCAGCAGGATCTGGTCGGCGCCCACGCCGAAATGGCGGTCGGCGATGAAGCGGTATTGCTCGGGCGTGAGCTCCACGCGCTGGGAGATGGCGTCGAACACGACGAAGTCGTTGCCGAGGCCGTGCATCTTGGTGAAGCGGAGTTCCATGGATTCCGATCCCGGGGTTATTCCTGCGCCCGTGCGTAGTCGAAGCCGGCGGGCGCCTCGAGCCGCACATCGTCGGCGAACAAGGTGAAATACAGTATAGCGGGCTTGGCCAGGCCGTCGTAGCCAAGCTCGTAGCGGTCGAGGAAGCCTTTGCCGCGCTCCGCCTCCGGCGCGGCGAACGGGCAGCAATGGCCGAGACTGCGGTAATAGACCACCTGCCCTTCGGGACCGCGCAGGGCGTTGAGATACGCCCATTCCGCCGCATAGTCCGTGCCGGCGCGAATCGGATGCGCCGGATCGGTGCCATAGGCGGGATCGCCGGCGACACCCCGCAGCCGCCCTTCGCCGGCCGCGATGTGGCGGCGCAGCTCGCGCAATTCCAGATCCCGGTCCGGGCCGTCGGGCAATGCGAGCAGGCGAAGGAAGCGCTGCGCCTGGACGTGGTGACGCGCCGCGGCCCGGGCGAACCAGACCTGGGCCTCCGCGGCATCCGCTTCCACGCCGCGCCCCTCCAGCAGCAGCCGCGCCAGGAAATACTGCGCCTCGGGCTCGTTCTGCTCGGCCGCGCGGCGCAACCATTTGGCCGCCTCGCCGAAGTCACGCTGGTCCTCCACCTGGATGTAATGCAGCCCCAGATCCAACTGCGCACCGGCATCGCCGCTCGCGGCCGCGCGTTCGAACCACTTCCGCGCCGCCTCGAAATCCTGCTCCACCCCCTCCCC